>JABWBG010000273.1 GCA_013360575.1 Caldilineales bacterium | reverse complement strand
TGCGCCAGCGCCTGACGCAGGTGGAGGAGGCAGCCGCGGCCCGCGGCCGGGCCTTGCTCGACCTGCCGGCAGCGGAACAGCGCGCGCTGTGGCAGGCCGCCACTTAAGTGAATTGCACGACCGCCTGCAACGACTCGCTATTGAGCTGAATTGCTGGGCGGTCGTGCAACTCACTTAGTCGGGCACGACCGCCTGCAGCGACTTGCTATCGAGCTGAATCGCTGGGCGGTCGTGCAACTCACTTAGTCGGGCACGACCGCCTGCAGCGACTCGCTATCGAGCTGAATCGCTGGGCGGTCGTACAACTCACTTGCAACTCACTCTTCACCACACACAAGGAGCGTTTGCGATGAAATTCATCGATTTGACCATTCCCCTGGGCATCGGCACGCCGCCCTGGCCCACCTACGAGGCGCTGCAAGTCAAGTATTTCAAGCGCCTGGCCCCCAACGGCGCCAACGGCCAGATCGTCACTCACAGCAACCATGTGGGCACCCATCTGGATGGCGAAATTCATTTCTACACCCCCGGCAAAGATATCGCTTCCCTCGATTTTGACTTCCTGGCCGGGCCAGCGGCGATTGTCGATCTCAGCGATGTCTGCGGCGATTATGATGTCTATACGCCCGACATGATCGAGGAGCGGGTGGAAGTGCGTGAAGGGGACATCTTAATCATTCACACAGGCTACCATCATTTTGGCTGGGATCAACCCTATGGCAACGAGGTGCGTTATATGATCATGCATCCTGGCCCCGATGCTCGTTTTGCCGACTGGTGCGAGCAGAAGCGCATCAAGTGGATCGGTGTGGACTGCGGCAGCGCCGATCACCCCATGAACACCAAATTGCGGGATTGGATGCCGAATCACGCCGGCTATGCGGATGCGCATTTCCGCCAGAAATATGGCAAGGCGCTGGCAGAGTATTTTACGCCTGATATGTATCAGATGATGCACGTATGGATGTTTCCCAAGGGCATCATCCACGCCGAGTGTTTGGGCGGGGATATCGATTTGGTGCTGAACCGGCGCGTGCAGGTGGGCTGCTTCCCCTGGCGTTTTGTGGAGGGGGAGGCCAGCATCGCCCGCATCGTGGCCATGGTCGACGAGGAGGAGTACGAGGCCCTGATGGCTCGTAAGGCCACGCTGCCCAAGACCCGCTTCGGCGATTGTTACGACCCTGTGCATGTGCAACGGCTGGGCGGCCGCGGCAGAGCTTTTTAGACGATGGACGAAGGACGAAAGACGAAGGATCACGTGTGATCCGTCCTTCGTCCTTCGTCTATCGTCTATTCGTCTATCGTCTATCGTCTATCGTCTATCGTCTATCGTCTATCGTCTATCGTCTTTCGTCTCTTCAGGAAAGGTTCCCTGCCAAAATTTCCTCGATCTGGGCCAGGACGTCGGGGTTGAGTTGCACGTCCGCTGCCTGCACATTGTCCAGCACCTGCTCCGGCTGCGTGGCGCCGGTGATCACACTGCTGACGCCGGGCTGCCGCAGGCTCCAGGCCAGCGCCAACTGCGCCCGTGTGATGCCTAGCTCAGCGGCGAGGGGGCGCAGCTGCCGCACTTTGGCCGCGTTGGCCTCGTTCAAGAAACGATCTTTGACCCAGGTCTCGCGGGCAAAACGCGAGTCGGCGGGGATGCCGTCATCGTATTTCCCCGTCAGCATCCCCATCGCCAGGGGCGACCAGGTGACCAGCCCCATGCCGCGCGGCTCGGTCACGGGCAGGATCTGATCCTCCACCGGCTGGCGGTAGAGCATCGAATATTGCGGCTGCTCGGCCTGGGGCGGGTGCCAGCCGTAGCGTTCGCACAGGTCATAGGCGGCCACGATCTGCGCGGCCGGCCATTCGGACGTGCCCCAATAAAGCACCTTGCCCTGCTCGATCAGGGTGTGCATGGCCATCACCGTCTCGCGTAGCGGCGTTTCCGGGTCCGCGCGGTGGCAAAAATAGAGGTCGAGATAATCGAGGCCCAGGCGGCCCAGGCTCTTGTCGATGCTCTCCAGCAGATGTTTGCGCGAGAGCCCGCGGTCATTGACATCCTTGCTCATCGGCCAGAAGGCTTTGGAGGAGATGACGAGGGTGTGTCGGGGATAGCGGGCCAGCAGCTTGCCCATCTGCAGCTCGGCCTGACCGTTGGCGTAGACATCGGCCAGATCGAAGAAGTTGATGCCCTGCTCGTAGGCGGCATCGACAATGGATCGGGCCTTCTCCTCTGCCAGCTTGTCCGCGCCGAAGTTGATCCAGCCGCCCAGGGAGATGGCGCTGATCTTGAGGCCTGATTGGCCAAGTCGTCGGTAGTGCATGTCTGCTCCTTGTGTTGAGGGGAGGGGATAGGCGCTGATTGTAGCACACTCCTATCCCCTCCGGTCCCTTTGCGGACGGTGGACGGTGGACGAAGGACGAAAGACGAAAGACGAAGGATCACGTGTGATCAGTCCTTCGTCCTCCGTCCTTCGTCTCTTCGTCTATCGTCTATCGTCTATCGTCTATCGTCTTCTTCCACCGGCGCCGCCAGGGCCGCGGCCCGCGCCGCCAACTGGGTGTAGACCTGGTTCCACACCGAGCTTTGGAAGATGAGATAGAGGCCGTTGACAAAGCTGAGAGGCAGGATCAGCACCACCAGGCCCACCGGAATCCCCCAGAGCAGCGCCCCGGCCAGACTGCCCGTGGCCTCGTAGATCAGATAGCCCGGCCCCCCGGCCACCAGCGCTGTGATCATGACCACGATCAGCAAGACCGGGATGAGCAGAATGACGAAGAGCAGGCCGATGCCCAGCATCAGCAGCCACATGATCGCCACCGCGCTGAGGTTGTCGCGCACCAGTCGCCAGCCCTGGCCAATGGCTGTGAGCGCGTCCACGTCGTCGATCACCGCGGCCCGCCACCAGAACTGTTGCAGGGCGCTGATCAGGGCGCTGACAATGACGACCAGCAGCAGCCATCCCAAGAACAGGCCGATGGCGGTGACGACGCCGATCACGCCGGCGGCGTCGTTGCCGGTGGTCAGCAGCAAGAGGGGCGAGGCAGCCAGAGCCAGCAACAAAAGGATGCCGAAAACCAGAGGGATGCCGACGATCAGGTCTTGCAGGAAGAGCCGCCAGGTGCGGCGGTGCCAGCCCTGCCGCCAGCCGCTGCGCACACCGGGCGCGACGCCGGCCCCTTCCATCTGGTCGAGGGTGCGATAGACGCCGGCCTGCAAGACATAACGCGCGAGGGTGGCAGCGACCACCAGGATCAACAGCAGACAGCCGCCGAGCAACAGCAGGGGCAGAAATTCCTCTGGCTGCCAGCGGATGTCGGGAAAATCACCCCGGCCCATTTCGTAGCGGAAGTTGTCGCCGTTGCCAAAGTTGCCGAAGTTGCCGAAACCACCGCCGCCGCCCCCGACCAGGGCCCAGAGGAAGCCCAGAATCCAAAGGGCGCGGTGGCGCAGCGTGGTGTGGAAAGCATGTTTGAGGATGCCAATGTGATCCATCGTTGTCTCCGAGGGTGTGAAACGCCTGGTTCAGGCGGGTTGGAGGGCGGGGACGCTGCCAGAGCCAGCACGGGCGCGGCCCAGCGCAGCCAATCCCCAACCCAGGAAGCAGAAGGTGAGGGTGAGGAGGAGGAGAAGCAGGAACAAATAGGGCAGCAGGGGCGCGAGGGGAGAGGTGAGGACCCAGCCGGCCAGGGTCGTGTCGAGGAGCAGTTGCAGGGCCGTGGCCACAGACCCTTGCCCGCTCCAGCTCAGCGGCAGCCCTGCCAGCGGGGAGATGCCGATCTGGCGCAGGGCGCCTGTGACGGCCAGGGTCAGGAGGATGATCTCACTGATGGCTGCGACCAGGGTCATGGCCCCGCCCCAAACCCAGCCCATGCCCAGGGCCGGGCGCTGTGGGGGCAGTTGCGGGGCCAGCCGCTGCCAAAAGGCGTCGGCGGGGGCGATGTTGGGCAGGGGCGCGGCGGCCAGCAGCCCGCGCAGGGCCATAAACTCCTGCACCTGGGCCTGGCAGAGCGCGCAGCCACGCACATGGCGGTCGAGCGCCCCCGCCTCACTTGGGCTGAGTTCCTGATCCACGTACGCGGCCAGCAGGTGGTGGGGGTGCTCGTTCATAGCAACGCTCCGGTGTGCAGCAGGGGGGCCAGCTCCTCCGCCAGGCGGCGGCGGGCGTGATACAGGCGGGACATCACCGTGCCGATGGGGATGTCGAGGACGGCGGCGATTTCGGCGTAGCTCATCTCTTCATATTCGCGCAGGATCAGGGCGGTGCGGGAGAGTTCGGGCAGGCGGCGGATGGCGGCCTGCACTTCCAGCGTGGTTTCGGCTGTGAGAGCCTGGCGCAGGGGGGAGGGGGCGGCGGTGGGGTGGCCGAGGGGCAGATCGGTGTGGGGGCGCTGTTGGCGCAACAGGTCGATGGTGCGGTTGTGGGCAATGCGGCAGAGCCAGGCGCGCAGGCTGTGATCATATTCGGGCCGGAAATCGGGCAGATAGCGCCAGGCCTTCAAAAAGGTGTCTTGCGCCACATCCTCGGCCAGATGCGCATCGCCGCCCAGGCGGTAGGCCAGGCTGAGGATCAGGCGGTGGTAGCGCTGCACGATGTGGCCGAAGGCGGCGCGGTCGCCGCGCTGCGCCGCCTGCAACCAGGTCTCTTCTGCAGTTGGAGGGGGGCCGGCGACCTGCGTGGGCATGGTGGTGGGGTGGAGGAGGAACGGGACAACTGTGCGGCCTTTGCTTATTGAAACGGGGCCGAGGGTGGTATTATTCATCTTGCCTGCTCACCCTTATCTTACACGCTGCCGCCTTTTTCGTGTATCATGCGGGATGGCGGCGCGTTGTCCCCCTACTCCCTGAATCGCAACCATGAAAACGTTTCTTTTTCGTTCTTTTCTGCTGATCTTTGTGGTGTGGGTCGGGCTGGGTTGGCAGGCGCACGGCGTGCAGGCTGCCGAGGGGCCGATCATCCACACAGTGCAGAGCGGCGAGACCCTTTCGAACATTGCTGCTCGCTATGGCGTGGCCATCGCTGACTTGCTGCGCCTGAACAACCTGAGCAATGCCAACCGCATTCTCGCTGGCCAGCGGTTGGTGATCCGCCCGGCGACGGGGGGAACGGGCGCCGCGCCCGGCGGGGGAACCATGCACATCGTGCGGCGGGGGGAGACCCTTTCGGGCATTGCCGCCGCGCACGGCGTCACGGTGGCGGCGCTGAAGCAGGCCAATGGCCTGCGCAGCAACACCATTTTCATCGGCCAGCGGCTGCGGCTGCCGGGCGACGGGGCGGCCCCCTCTGGCGGCCAGGTGGTGCATGTCGTGCAGCGGGGGGAGACTCTTTCGGCCATTGCTGCGCGTTACAATGTCTCGGTACAACAGATTATCGAGCGCAACGGCATCGCCAACGCTTCGCTGATCAGTGTGGGCCAGCGGCTGGTGATCAGCGGCAGCGCCCCGGCAGCGCCCGCCAACCCGGCTCCGAGCGGGCCTAAGCTGATCGTGGTCGATATCTCGGAGCAGCGCTGCTGGCAATATCAGGGAGATGTGCAACTGAATGTGTGGCGCTGCTCCACCGGCATGAACAATGCCACCCGCACCGGTACGTTCCGGGTGCAGAGCAAGCTGCGCAAGGCCTACGGCTCCACCTGGAACATTTGGATGCCCTACTGGTTGGGCATTTATTGGGCCGGCGGCACGGAAAATGGTTTCCACGGCATTCCCTGGAACGCGGACAGCGGCCGCAAGATTTGGGCGGGACTGGTAGGCACGCCTGCCACCTATGGCTGCGTCATGCTCAAGGATGCGCCGATGGAAGAGCTGTGGAACTGGGCCGATATCGGTACGAAGGTGGTGATCCGGCGGTAGGGGCATGAATCGAGGCAGGGCGCTACGCCATTTGCTGCTGGCGGCGGCCGCGACCACGGCCCTGCTGCTCGCTTTGACCGCGGCGGCTGTGCCGGTGGGCGCCTCGCCTCCGGTGCCGCCGTCCCCGACG
>JABWBG010000272.1 GCA_013360575.1 Caldilineales bacterium | reverse complement strand
ACACCGCCGCGGTCGCGCCCGCGGGGCAGAGCACCACCGTGCAGCCGGTGCGCGCCTGCAGGTCGGTGCGATGGCCGACCCAAAGGCCGGGGATGCGGGTGAGCGTGGCGTTGGCTTCCATGCGATGGGCAAAAGAGGGCAGGACAGGATAGCCGCCAAGTGTACGGCCAACCCCGCCCCCTGGCAAGTCAGGCCGGCATTGTCGCCCGCGCGGGCCTGCGGTATAATGCCGGCTACCAACCCTCGAACACGACTCAGGCAATGGAGAACGATGATCACCGCACTTGTCATCACATCGGACGTCGCACCCTCAGCAGACAGGCTGGCCGCGCTCAGCGCGCCGCCCGACGGGGCCGGGACCATGGTGGAAGAGGTGCTGCGCACCCTGCTGCAAAGCGAGATCGACGGCGTGACCGTCGTCACCGGCCGCCAGGGACGGGTGATCGAACGGCTATTGCAGCGCCGGCCCTGCCGCCTGGTGCATGACTGGGACTGGCCCCTGGGCGACCGCGCCGCCGCCATCGCACTGGGCATGCAGCGCCTGCCCGGCGAGGCCGAAGCCGTGCTCGTCTGCGCCGGAGATGACCTGTCCCTCACTCCGGCCCGCGTCTCCGCCCTGATCGCGGGCTGGCGGCAGGGCCAAACCGAGGATCTATCAGCGCAGAGCGGGACTGCCGGGGCCGCGTTCCCGGCCTTTATCCGCCGCCCCGGCGCCTGATTCTCCCCCGCCCCCAGACATCCCTCATGGAACCGATCTATCGCACCCTGCGCCGCCTGCTGGATGCCGGCGAAACCGTGGCCCTGGCCACCATCGTCGCGGTGCGCGGCTCTGTGCCGCGCGAGGTGGGCGCGCAGATGATCATCCATCCCCTGGGCCAGCACGTGGGCACCATCGGCGGCGGCTGCGGCGAGGCGGATGTGATCCGCGCCGCCCTGGATGTGCTGCACAGCGGCCACCCCCAGATCGTACAGGTCGATCTGACCGAAGAGATCAGCATGCAGACGCTGGGCGTGTGCGGGGGGATCATGGACGTATTCGTGCAGCGCTGGCAGCCGCAGGGCGAAGAGGCCGCGGCCAACCGGGCGCTGCTGGAAGCCCTGGACGACACGCTGGCGCAACAGCAGGCCGCGGCCCTGCTGACAGTGATCGCGCATCCCCAGCCGCAGCAACTGGGCCGCAAGCTGCTGATCTGGCCCGATGGCCGCCGGTTGGGGCCGGAAGGCTGGGACGAAGGGGCGATCCAGGAGGCGCTGGCCGCGTTGCAGGCGCGGGAACACCGGGTGCTGCGCCAGGGAGAAGCCGAGATCTTCGTCGAGGTGCAGCGCCGGCCCCCGCACATGATCATCGTCGGCGCCGGACACATCGCCGCGCCCCTGCACCTGCTGGCCGCGCTGTGCGATTTCCGCGTCACCGTCCTCGACGACCGCGCCGAATTCGCCCATTTACAACGTTTTCCCCAGGCCCACGCCGTCATCGCCGCGGACATGCGGCAAACGCTGCGCGATTTGGCCCTGGATGAGGACACATACGTCGTCCTTGTCACCCGCGGGCACAGCCTGGATGTGGCATGCCTGCTCGAGATCCTGGATCGCCCCCTGGCCTACATCGGCATGATCGGCTCGCAGCGCCGCGTGCGGGCCGTGTTCGACCTGCTGACGCGGGAGCAGGGCATCGCCCGGCAGCAGTTGGAGCGGGTATTCGCCCCCATCGGCCTGCCCATTGCCGCCCGCACGCCGGCAGAGATCGCGGTCAGCATCATGGCCGAGGTGATCAATGTGCTGCGCGGGGGCAAGGCAGTCTCCTTCGCTGCCATACAGCAGCGGCGCTGAGCCGGGCGCAGAGGTGGACGCGTGTCTCGCCGCGTGCTCCTGATCCTGACGGCGCTGCTCTTGCTGGCCGCGCTGCTCCTCTTCCTCTTCCTCCGTTTCCTGGGGCCTCTGCCCCGGCCGGGAGAGGCAGGAACCCTGACAGCCCCGCGCACGCCCGCGCCCGCCAACCGCATCCTCGACCGCAACGGCCTGCTCCTGTACGAGATCATCGACCCGGCCGTGGGCAAACACACCCCCGTGCCCCTGGCCCAGATCGCCCCATCCTGCCAGGACGCGGTGATCGCCACCGAAGACAAACGCTTCTACCAACATCCCGGCGTGGATCTGATCGCCATCGCCCGCTCCGCCTGGGCCAACTGGCGAGAGGGGGGCGTGATCCAGGGCGGATCCACCCTGACGCAGCAATTGGCCCGCATCCTCTGGCTGGGGGAGGATGAGCGCTACGAGCAGAGCCTGCGCCGCAAGCTGCGCGAGGCGCTGCTGGCCTGGCGGCTGGAGCGCGTCTTCAGCAAGGATGAACTGCTGGCGCTGTATCTGAATCAGGTCTATTTCGGGCATTTCGCCGCCGGCATCGAGGCCGCGGCCCAGGCCTATTTTGGCCGGCCCGCGGCCGATCTGGATCTGGCGCAATGCGCGCTGCTGGCCGGGCTGCCGCAGGCGCCGGCCCTGTACAACCCGATCGAGCATCCGCAGGCCGCGGCCACGCGGCAGGCGCAGGTTTTGCAGCGCATGGTGGAGATGGGCATGATCGACCCGGCCGAGGCCGCGGCCGCGGCGGCGGAGCCGCTGCACTTCGCGACCACCCCCTTCCCCATCGCCGCGCCCCATTTCGTCTTCTTCGTCGCCGGCCAGATGGAGGGGGCCCTGGGCCAGGAACGCCTCGCCCGCGGCGGGCTGACGATCGAGACCACCCTGGATCTGCCCCTGCAAGCGCAGGCAGAGGCCAGCATCCGCCGCCGCCTGGCCGAGCTGAACGCGCCGGGGCGGGATGGCATGGCGCAGCGCCGGGTGGAAAACGCGGCGCTGGTCGGCCTCAGCGTGGCGGATGGCAGCATTCTCCTCTTCATCGGCAGCCCCGACTATTTCGACGCGCGCATCTCCGGCGCTGTGAACGGCGCTCTGGCCCTGCGCCAGCCTGGCTCCGCCCTGAAACCAGTCACCTATGCCGTGGCCCTGGATCCGGGGCTGAGCGCAGCCGCGGGGCGGGCGCCGCTGACGCCGGCCACGGTGCTGGCAGATGTGCCCACCCGCTTCCCCACCCGTGAGGGCGTGGCCTACCGCCCGCTGAACTACGATCTGGCCTTCCGCGGGCCGGTATCGGCGCGGGTGGCGCTGGCCAACTCGCTCAACATCCCGGCGGTGCGCGTGCTGCAAACCATCGGCATCCCCGCCCTGGTCACACAGGCGCAGCGGCAGGGCATCAGCACCCTGGCCAGCCCCCACGACTACGGTCTGGCCCTGACCCTGGGCGGGGGCGAGGTGCGGCTGCTGGAGTTGACCGCGGCCTATCTGCCCCTGGTCCGCGCGGGCCTGACCGCGCCGCCCCTGGCCATCAGCCGCATCCGCGCCGGGGACGAGGTGCTTTTCGACGCCGGGCTGGATGGCGGCAAGGCGATCAATCCCGCCGGCTGGGATCTGCCCCTGGCCGGGGCCGGGGCGGCGGTACTCGACCCCCGCGCCGCCTACCTGATCACGCACATCCTCAGCGACAATGACGCCCGCGCGCCGGCGTTCGGCTACAGCAGCCCCCTGCGCCTGCCCGATGGCCGGCCCGCCGCGGCCAAGACCGGCACCACCACCGACTGGCGGGACAACTGGACCATCGGCTACACCCCCGATCTGGCCGTGGGCGTGTGGGTGGGCAACGCCGACAACAGCCCCATGATCGGCGTCAGCGGCATCGACGGCGCCGCGCCGATCTGGCATGATGTGATGATCCTGGCGCACAAAAACCGCGCCGTCCGCGCGTTTTCCCGCCCCCCCGGGCTGGTGGAAGTGGATGTGTGCGCGCCTTCCGGTCTGCTGCCCACGCCCGCTTGCCCGCAGATCGGGCGCGAGCTGTTCATCGCCGGGACCGAGCCTACGCGGCCGGACGACCAGCACCGCCGCATCGCCATCGACACCCGCACCGGCCTCCCCGCCGACGCCGGCACACCCCAAACCGCCCTGGCCAGCCGCATCGCCTGGGCCCCGCCGCCAGAACTGCGGGCCTGGGCGCAGGAGCAGGGGATGTTGCTGCTGGATGAAACCCCTCTCTCCACCACACTGCCCAGGGAAAGCGCGGGTCTGGCCCTGCAAGAGCCGCAGCCCGGCGCCCACTATCTGCTCGACCCCCGGCTGCCCGCGGGCGCGCAGCAATTGCGGCTGGCCATCGTCTACAGCGGCGCGGATCCCCTGGTCAGCGTCCGTTACTACCTCGATGGCGCGGCCATCGCCGAAACGCACGCCTGGCCCTGGCTGGCGTGGTGGCCGCTGCAAGTGGGAGCGCACGAAGTCGCGGCCAGCGCCCGCACCCGCGGGGGCCAGACCTTGCACACCGCCGCCATCCCCTTCACCGTCGTCGCCCACTGATGCCCAGGCAGATGCGCAGTTCCGAACTTCTGGCGCGGCTGGCCCTGCTGGCCGTGCTGTGTCTGGCCGCGTGGCTGCGCTGGCAGGCGCTCGATGTGGTGGAATTCAAATATGACGAAGCGCACACCCTGGGCATTGCCAGTCGCATCGCCGCGGGTCATGCCCTGCCCGCACTCAGCGGCGGCGCCAGCCTGGGCCTGACCCGCGGCGCCCTGATCCCCTATGTGCAGGCCCTGTTCCTGCGGCTGATCGGCCCACGACCGGAGGCGGCGGTGTGGGGCATGGGCGCGCTGGCCGTGCTGGCCGTGGCCCTCACCTTTGTGCT
>JABWBG010000271.1 GCA_013360575.1 Caldilineales bacterium | reverse complement strand
TAGCGCCCGGCGTAGAGGTGCAGGTCGATGGGGAGGGGGGTGGGCATGGATGGGTAGATTGGTAGATTGGTAGATTGGTGGATTGGTAGATTGGTGGATTGGTGGGTTGGTGGGTTGGTGGGTTGGTGGGTTGGTGGGGGGGTGGGGGGGTGGGGGGGTGGGGGGGGAGAAATGGCAACGCTCCCGGAGGGGGAAGCAGCGGGAGCGTTGGCGGGGGAAGCGAGTGGGAGGATGGAGTGGGGGAGGCTATAAGCGCCGCGCTACCATTTCGGCGATCTCGCCGGGGTGATGCGCTACCGGCACGCCTACTGCTTCCAGCGCCTTGATCTTCTCCGCCGCGGTGCCCTGACCGCCGCTGATGATGGCGCCGGCGTGGCCCATGCGCTTGCCCGGCGGCGCGGTCTGGCCGGCGATGAACCCGGTGACCGGCGTCTTCATGTGCTGGCGGATGAATTCCGCCGCCCGCTCCTCATCATTGCCGCCGATCTCCCCGATCATCACCACATGCTTCGTCTCCACATCCCGCTCGAACATCTCCAGCACATCGATAAACTTGGTGCCAATCACCGGATCGCCGCCAATGCCCACCACCGTGCTCTGGCCGATGCCGATCTCGCTCAGAGCGGCTACCGCCTCGTAGGTGAGCGTGCCCGACCGCGAAACGATGCCGACCGGGCCAGGCATGTGGATGTGTCCGGGCATGATCCCCACCTTGGCCTCACCTGGGGTGATCACACCGGGGCAGTTGGGCCCGACCAGGCGGGTGGAAGTGGTGTCGATGTACGCGCGCACCGTGATCATATCGATCACCGGCACGCCTTCGGTGATGCACACGACCAGAGCCACGCCCGCGTCCGCAGCCTCAAGGATGGCATCGGGCGCAAAGCGGGCCGGCACATAGATGATGGAGACATTGGCCGCGGTGGCGCTCACCGCCTCGGCCACGGTATTGAAGATCGGCACATCCAGCACACTTTCCCCCCCCTTGCCGGGGGTGACGCCGGCCACGATGTGGGTGCCATACGCGATCATCTGCTCCGCGTGGAACTTCCCTTCGCGGCCGGTCAGGCCCTGCACGATCAAACGGGTATCTTTATTGACCAAAATGCTCATCGAGACAGAACTCCTCGGTTCGTAATGCGCGCTTTAGCGCGCTTTGGCGGCGGCCACGGCCTTTTGCGCCGCGTCCGCCAGCGTCGTAGCCGTGATCATCTGGGCCTCGGCCAGGATGGCGCGGCCCTCGGCCTCATTGGTGCCCACCAACCGCGCCACCATCGGCACTGCCGGCTTCACTTCCTCCAGAGCCACCAAAATGCCGCGGGCCACCTCATCGCAGCGGGTGATGCCGCCGAAAATGTTGAACAGCACCGCCTTGACATTCGGATCGCTGAGGATGATGCGCAGCGCCGCCGCCACTTTGTCCGACTTGGCGCCGCCGCCGATGTCCAGAAAATTGGCAGGCGAGCCGCCGAAATGCTTGACAATGTCCATCGTGGCCATGGCCAGCCCGGCGCCATTCACCATGCAGCCGATCTCGCCATCCAGCTTGACGTAGCTGAGACCATTGATGCGGGCCTCTGTTTCGGCAGGGGCTTCCTCTGCCAGATCGCGCATCTCTTCCAGGTCGGGATGGCGGAAGAGGGCGTTATCATCCAACACCATCTTGCCATCCACGGCCAGCAATTGCCCGCCGCCGGTCACGGCCAGGGGGTTGATCTCGGCCAGATCCGCATCCGATTCGATGAACGCCCGGTACAAACCGGTGGCGATCTTGGTAAACGCGCGGGTCTGATCCGGGGGGATGCCCAGGGCCGAGGCCACGGCAATCGCCTGATAGGGTTTGATGCCCAAGAAGGGGTCGATGTAAATGGTCTTGATAGCGTCGGGATGGGTGGCGGCCACCTCTTCGATGTCCACGCCCCCTTCGCTAGAGGCCATCATCGCCACGCGACGGCGTTCTCGATCCACGATCATGCCCAGGTAGATCTCATCCTGGATGTCTGCGGCCTCGTCCACCAGCACGCGTTTGACCTTCAGCCCCTTGATCTCCATGCCCAGGATTTGGTCGGCCAGGGTTTCTGCCTCATCCGGCGTCTTGGCGACCTTGATGCCGCCGGCTTTGCCGCGGCCCCCCACCAGCACCTGCGACTTGATCACCGCGGGCTTGCCCAGCCGCTGTGCGATCTCCCGCGCCTGCGCGGCGGTGTTGGCGACTTCGCCTGCCGGGATCGGCACCCCGTACCGGGCGAAAATGCGTTTGGCTTGATATTCGTGCAGCTTCAATCTGCCCTCCTTTGGGCCTGAACCCGAACGTTGTGACGCGTTGCGTTAGTTGCGGCGATTATAGCGGAGGGGGGACAGCGCGGCCAAATCCGCGCACGTGTAAAAGAGGCTCGCCCGGCGTCAGCCCAGCGCGGGCAGCCGCAGCCGCACCTTCGTACCCCGGCCCGGCGCCGACTCGATCCGCAACCGCCCGCCGATCGCCCGCGCCCGTTCCTGCATCGAGATCAGCCCCAACCCCGTGCGCAGGCCCGATCGCTCCGGTTCGAACCCCACCCCATCATCGCCGATCTCCAACAGCAGCTGCCCATCCTCGCGGCCAAAACAGACCTGCACCCGCGTGGGCCGGCCATGTTCCAGGGCATTGCCCACCCCCTGCTGCACGATGCGATAGACTTGCAGGGCCTGCTCCTCGCTCAGATCCTCCCATCCCGCCGCCGTCTGCCACTCCAGGGCCACGCCGCGGCTGTGACAGGCCTGCTGCACGTAGAGCCGCGACTGGCTGAGCAGGCCGCTGTGCGCCAATCCCGGCGGGCTGAGGTCGTAGACAATGGCGCGGGTGTCCTGGCTGACGTGGATCGCCCGTTCGATCGCCCGTTCCAGGATGGCCTGGGCCGCGTTGGGGTCTTTGGTCGCCAGCGCCCCGGCCCGATCCAGATCCAGCGGCATGGCGCCCATGAATTGCAACACGCCATCGTGCAGATCCTGGCCGATGCGTTTGCGATCCGCCTCCACCGCTGCCAGGATCAGGCCCGGCACCCGTTCCAGGCCCTCGATTTGGGCGTGAACAGCCAGCGCCCGCGCCAGTTCTTGCGCCAGCAGCCCGGCCAGATCGGTATCCTGCTCGTCGAACGGCTCGGCAGAGATGCGGGGGCCGATCCACACCCGGCCCAGCCGCTCCGCCTGTTGCAGCAACGCCTGCTCGTGCACCGGCGGCGAGGGAAGATGCGCGGCCAGATCAAGTCCGCCCGCGGCCAGCATCGCCGGCTGCGGCGCATCCATCTCCGCCAGCCACAGCTGCCCCGGCCGCGAGGCCGCCTGCACCGCGGCCCAGGCCACTTCCAGGCCGCTCTGCAACTCGGCAACGGCGGTGCGCAGGGTCGCTTCCACGCCGCTCACCTCGTTCAAGCGGCGAGAGAACCGATCCGCGATCTGGTAATCGAACTCATGGCGCACGAACAACCGGCGGAAGCCCCGGCGCAGGGGGGAATCGATGTACCAGAACAGGGTGGCCAGCAGCACCCCGCCCCAAACGGTGGCAAATTGCACGCCATCCCAGCCGCGGCGGCTGATGAACAGGGAGTAGACCTGCGTCAGCGTGGCGCTCATCAGCAGGATGACCAGCGCGTTGAGGGCCGCGCCGCGGTAGGCGAAGCTCTGGTAACGCAGCATGCCGTAGGCGATGAGGGTGGCGCCGGGCACCACCCAGAACATCAGGGTCAGGTTTGTGACGCCGCCCAACAGCCAGTTCAGGCCGAGCAGGTTCAGGATCATCTCCAGAAAAGAGATGGGCAGGGCCAGCAGCCAGCCGGCGATGATGAAGACAGCCTGCCAGGTATAGCGCTGCGATGCATGCCGCAGGATGATGTACAGGGAGCGCAGCAGCAGCACCAGCACGCCGGAACCGAAGATCAGGGTGACGCCATGATTGGCCCACACCTCCAGGTCGCTCAGCCAGGGGCTGCCGAGGATGAAACCGCCGTAGAGACGCAAAAACCCCAGGAAGACGACCAGCGCCGGCAGGTACCAAAGATAGCGGATCAGACGCCAGCGGCCCTGCAAAAAGGGCTTGGGAAAGACAAAAGCCAATTGGAAGAGCAGCGCGCCCAACCAGGGCCGCGGGCCCATGATCGCCAGAAAATCATAAGTGTAGCGAAAGAGATGATCATCGTAGCCATTAATCGCTCCGCCCAGCACCAGCAGGCCCAGAAAGAGAAAGGCCGCCCACACACGGTTGGCCTCGACATCTGGGGCCGCGGCCAACACCAGCAGCCCCAGCACCCCCAACGACAGCCCGGAAAGGGCCAGGACGATGGTGATCTCCAGCACATTCTTGGCGGTGTACACCCCGATCGGCGCCTGGACGGAGAACAGTCGCTCCCCTCGCTGCACCTGCAACTCCACTTCCTGCACGCCTCTGGTCCGCAGTTCGGCCAGATAGGCGTTGCGGCGCTGGTAGTTGGCCTCGATGGTGGTGTCCAGATCGCCCACTTGCAGCACGCAATCAAGCTGGCGCAGTTTATCGTCCGCGATCATCGGCCAGTTCGCGGGCGTGATCTGAGCTACCACGATGCATTGCCGGGCCTGTGCCCAAAAAGTGAAGGCGCCGAAGTGATGGCGGCCCACGATGCGAAAAGTGGTTACATGCCCCACCGCGGCCAGGACCAAGGCGGCTGTAGCCAGCAGCAGCAGCCAGCGGGCGCTGCGGGGCCAGGCGCGCAGCCCTTTCATGCCCGCGCCTCGCCCG
>JABWBG010000270.1 GCA_013360575.1 Caldilineales bacterium | reverse complement strand
CAGGCGGCGTTGGCGATCGCCCGGCACATCTGCCGGCTGGCGCTGCTGCGGCCTGGCGGCGCGACGCCGGAGATGCAGCATGCCGCCGCGCCTGGCCTGACGCGGGGCAGGGCAGAGGGGTGAGGTTCGGGCCTTCATCCTGCCACCGCCGGCAGCACTTCGGCCAGGAAGCGATCGAGGCCGGCGCCGGCCGGCTCATCCACGAAGCTGAGCTGGAAGAGATCGACGCCGAGGGCGATGTAGGCTTGCAACTGGGCCAGAATCTCTGCCGGCGTGCCCAGCAGCGGGGTGTCCTCCGGCCAGATCGGATACCCGGCCATCTGCGCCTGGGCCTGGGCGCGGGTGCGGGCGATGCTGACCACGCCCATCCAGGTTTTGCGGATGCGGGCCGGGTCGCGGCCGTTGGCCGCGCAGTGTTCTTCCAGCACGCGTATCTTGTGCGCGTATGTCTGCGGCGAGACTCCGACCAGGTTCCACCAGTCGGCATGCGCGGCCACGAGGCGCAGGGTCTGTTTTTCACCGCCGCCGCCGATCATGATGGGCGGCGGCGGCGTGGGTTTGGGGGCGCAGATCGCTTCCTCGATCTGATAATGCGCTCCCCGGAAGCTGGCTGCGGCCGGCGCCGGATCCCACATCGCCCGGCAGATCTGGATCGCCTCGGCCATCTGGGCGATGCGGGTGGGTAGAGGAGGGAAGGGGTAGCCGTAGGCGTGGTACTCATCCTCTTTCCAGCCGGCGCCGATGCCAAGGATGAAGCGTCCGCCGGAGAGGACTTGCAGCGTGGCGGCTATTTTGGCCAGCAGGGCCGGGTTGCGATAGCTTTGGCCGAGGACGATCGTGCCCAGGTGAAGGTCGGGCACGGCGCCGGCCAGGAAGCTGAGGGTGGTCAGCGCCTCCAGCACATCACTGTGGCCGGCCATGAAGTGATCGGGCATCCACAGGGAATGGAAGCGGCCGCGCAGGCGGGCAATGGTGCGGTGCAGGTGGGGCGCGATCTGGGCGGCATCCCGCGGCATGCGCGCTTCGCCGCTGGGCAGCACCCAGCCGAAGTGGATGGTCATGCGTCCGCCAGGGTCAGGGTGATCTGGCGGGCTGTGCGGCCATCGTATGTGAGCCTGGCCCCGCCATTTTCTTGCGGCGTCACCATCAGGGCGGTGCCGGCCATCTCTGCCGCGCACACGTCCTGGCCAAAGAGCACCCATTCCACCTGCCCCGGCGTCGGGTCGGTCGTGATCCGAAGCTGTTTGCCCTCCCGTTGGTACGCCACCCGGATGTCGGGCCTGTCCTCGTCGTGGATCACGTACTCGCCGGAATGGCCTGGCGCGTAGAGTTCCAACGTCAGGGGGTCGTAGGGCTGTTCGGCGGTGTGCTGTACGACCGGGCCGTAGGGCAAGATGGCGCCTGCCCGCACGAAGATCGGCAGGGTGTCCAGCGGCGCTTCCACCTCGATCCAACGTCCACCGGCCAGCGTTTCTTTGCGCCAGTACTCGATCCATGTCCCCGCCGGCAGGTAGACGCGCCGGCGGGTGCGTTCATCCAGAATGGGGGCGATGAGCAGGTCGGGGCCGAAGAGGTATTGGTCTTCCAGGGTGTGGGTGGTCGCGTCCTCCTGGTAGTCGAGCACGAGGGGGCGGAGCATGGGCAGGCTGCGGCGGGCGCAGCGCACCGCCTCCGAGTAGATGTAGGGCAGCAGGCGATAGCGCAGCTCGGCGTAGCGGCGGAAGATGGCCTCGGCCTCGGCCCCGTAGGCCCACGGCTCGCGCGGGGGCACGCCATGGGCGCGAGCATGCGATGAAAACAGCCCGAACTGCGCCCAGCGCACATAAAGATCGGGCGTGGGCAGGCCGCTGAAACCGCCGATATCGTGGCTGTAGAAGGGAAAGCCGCTCAGCCCAAAGCTGAGGGCCGAGCGCAGCACACAGGCCAGATCTTCGTAGCGGGCCAGCCCATCGCCGGACCAGTGCACCGGGTAGCGTTGCGAGCCGGCCCAGGCCGAGCGCGCCCACACCACCGCCTGGCCCTGGCCGTGTACTTCTTCTGTGACTGCGAAGATGGCTTTGTTGTAGAGCAGGGGATAGAGGTTGTGCATGGCCGCGGCAGGCGCGCCGGTGTAGCAGGCGTCCACTTCTGCGCCTTCGCCAAAATCCACCTTGATAGCAGCCACGCCCAGGCGCAGCAGCCGCCGGAATTTTTCTTGTATCCAGGCCACCGCCGCCGGATTGGAATAGTCGATATAGCCGGCGTCGCCCTCGAACCCGGAGAAGAGGTAGGGATGACCATTGCCGCGTTTGACCAGCATGCCTTTGGCCCGGCCCTCCTGAAACAGGCGTGTGCCTACGATCAGATTCGGCCATTGCCAGAGGGTGATGCGGAAACCCTGCTGGCGCAGCCGCGCCGTCATCCCTGCCGGGTCGGGAAACTTGGCGCGGCCGAATTCCAGGTCGCATTCCCAGTCCCGCTCGTACCAGTCGGTGTCGATGTGGATGACATCGCAGGGGATGCGGTGGTGGCGCAGGTCGGCGGCCACCTGCTCCACCTGCTCCTGGCGGTTGTAGCTGATGCGCGACATCCACAGCCCGAATGTCCATTTGGGCGGCAGCCCCGGCGCGCCGGTGATGGCGGTGTAGCGGGGCAGGATCTCTTTGAGGGTGGGGCCGTAGATGAAGTAGAGGTCGAGCGTGCTGGTATCATCCACGGTGAGGGAGTGAGCGGTGTATTCCAGGTTGCCCACGTGCGCGGTGACCGCGTGCGAGGTGTGGATGAACAGCCCGTAGCCGCGGGTGCTCATGAAAAAGGGGATGTTTTTGTAGGAACCGGGGCTGGCGTTGCCGAACCCTTCCACATGCCACAGACGCTGTAAGGTCTGGCGTTTGTCCAGCCGCCCGAAGCCCTCGCCATAGCCGTAGATGTGTTCATCGTGGGCCAGATCGAAGGAGAGAAAGGCGTGGCGGTCATCGCCGTGCTCGGCGCAGCCCAGGGGATAGGCGTAGCGATGATAGAAGAGCCAGCGGTTTTCAGCAGGATTCCACTGTATTTCCGGGCGGCGCAGGCAGGAGAGATCCGCAGGGCGGGTGCGCCACAGCAGGTCGCCGGCGTGGTTGTAGATTAGCAGTTGCCACGGTTCGGGCAGCACGTGCAGGCGCAGGGCCGCGGTCTCCATCACCACCTCGCCGTTCGCCTCCCGTCTGATTGTCAGGCGGTCGGGGCCGGTGAATTCGCCCACCACCATCGGCGTATGGTTTTCGGCCACAGCGTCGCCCGGCGCGTAGCGGATGCGTACGATCGCATCGCTGCAGAAATCGAGCTGCACCAGGGCGGGGCGGCCGCAGGTGGGCAGGCGCTGTGTGGTTTCGCAGCGGGTGCCGTAGTAGTTGTAGATTTCCGGCTCGTAGTGGTTGGACGCGCAGTGCAACTGCACGGTGGGGCCGGCGACGATCACATCCTGCAGGGCCGTCACCAGCTCGACCGGCAGCGATTTCTCTAAAAATGTGGGAACGGCGTAAGAATGAGGCATATTGGTGAAAATTGTCAATTGTCAATTGTCAATTGTCAATTGTCAATGGTCAATGACGAATGACGAATAGCTAATAGCTAATAACTACAAATCCAGCCGTGGGCGCAGCACCAGGCCATCGTAGTCGTTGTAGCGGGGGTGATCGAGGATGTGGGCCATGTACAACTTGTCCACCCAGATGGCAGCGGCGTAACGGGGGGGCACATAGTGGCGGGCGCCAAAGATGGGCGAGATCTGGCGGGTGGCGTGGGCGGCGTTGAATTCGCGGATGGCCAGCCGCTCGCCGTTGAACTCGGCGAAGGTGAAGCCGAGGATGTCGTCGAAATAGCACTGCACGCGGGGCAGCAGCCGGTCGGGCGCGGCCAGGAGCAGGGGGAACGAGGCCACGGTGGAGCTGTAGAGGTCGAGATCGAAGGAAATGAAGCCGATGGGCGGGGGCTGCGTCTGCAAAAAGGTGGGGATCTCCCTTTCGACCAGGCCGAGATGCAGCCGGGCGCGGCGCAACCTGCCGGCCAGCGCCGCCTGATCCATGGGAAAATCGCCCGCGGCCCAGAGGTTGGGCAGATCCCGCACGTCGGCGGGCCGGGGCAAGCCCTGGCCACTGTCGAAGCCGTGCACTTCGATGGCAACGCCCAGCGCCCCTTCTACCCAGTCCGCGGCGCGGTCCAGGGCGACGAGCCCCTTGCCCCCGGCCACGCCCAACTCCAGCGCGGCCATGCGAGGGATGCCCAGTTGTTGGGCCAGATAGGCGGCGTGGGCCAGCCCCCAGGTGTATTGCGGGCGCTGCGTCGCGCCCAGGGCCGCGGCCGTCTCCTCCACCAGGGCGTTCAGCCGGGGGTAGATGAAGCGCTCCTGGTCAGGATGGCGCGGCGGCGCGGGGTCGGCCAGCCAGCCGCGGGCTGCGGCGGCAAGTTTGCGGGAGAGACGGCGGTGGAGAGGTGGCATAGCAAGGGTCGTGAGGGTGGGGTAAGAAAGTCCGTTGCATTCTCTACAGTCTGCGGGGTTCTGTCAATAGAATTGGCCGGATGGCGTTTGCCGAGATCAGGCGCGGCGGATCAACCGCGTCCGCCTGGCTGCGAGTGGAAGCAGTGTTGCAGCCCCTCCCCTGTTCTGCTGCGATACTAAGGAATCGTCACGCAAGTGAGTTGCACGACCGCCGGCAGCGACTCGCTATCGAGCTGAATCGCTGGGCGGTCGTGCAACTCACTTGGTACAGGCGACCGCCGGCAGCGACTCGCTATCGAGCTGA
>JABWBG010000269.1 GCA_013360575.1 Caldilineales bacterium | reverse complement strand
GCCAGCCCAGGCGGCGGGCGCAGAGCTCGATGGCCTCGGCCTCGCTCAGCCTGCCCACCTCCACCTGCCCGCCCCCCAGCCCGCGGGCGATCTCCTGGGAACGTGTGGTGACCAGCAGGTGACTGCCGGGGGGCAGGGCCTGGCGCAGGGGCTGGGCCGCGGCCAGCGACCAGACGTTGTCCAGCACCACCAGCAGGCGGGGGCGCTCGGCCAGCAGGTGACGCACCGCGTCCGGCTCGAAGACAAAGATCTGCTGCAAGTTTTCGGGCAGGCCGAAGAAGCCGGTGGCGTAGCCGGCCCAGCGGCGCAGGATGGCCTGGGCCTGCTCCGGGGCGGTGAAATCCGGCCCCAGCTCTTCCCAGATCACGCCGTCGGGGTAGGCGTCGCCCGGGTTCTGGGCCAACAGGCGAGCCAGCGCGGTCTTGCCCACCCCGGCCATGCCCTGCACGGCCACGAAGCTCGTCTGGCCGGTGACGGCCACGCGGCCCTCCTGGGCCAGCGCCTCCCTGACCGCGTCCATCTCCTGGGGACGATCCACCAGGAAACGGGCATCGAAGGCCTGGGGCTGGGGCGGCTGCCAGCGCCGTTCCAGGCTCTGGATGAAGAGATTGTTGACGACCGTGGCCACGCCGCCGCTTTCGGCGTGGGCGGAGAAGAAGTGCTGATCCCGTCCGGCCTGGTAGAGGTTGCCTTGGGGATTGGAGATCGGAGATTGGAGGGCGGCGGTTGGGGCGGGTGTGGGCGCGGCCCCACGCAGTTGGCGCAGGAGGGCGCTCCGTTCGATGATGCGCGCCTGCATAGCAGGGTCATCACTCCTCACTTGTTCATCCAGCATCTGCTGCGCCTCGTAGGGTTGGAGCAGGGCGCGCTGTTGGGCGAAGAGGGCCGCGGCCGCGGCGTCGTCCCCTGCCTGGATGAAGGCGATGACGGCCCGCACGGTGGGCGGCATTTCCTGTAGCTCCTGCCTTGCTTCCTGGGCCTGCGTCGCGGCTACGTGGATCTGGCGGAAGCTCTCCAGCCGGGCGGCCAATGCCTGCGCGGTTTCGCTTTCGCCCTCGGCCTCGGCCTGGGCGATGAAGGCCTCGACCGCCTCCATGAAATCCTCTTCCATCCCCGCCGGCACGCCCCGCCAGAACTCCATCATCTGTTGGCGATTCTCCGCCTGGGCGAAGGCGGCCAACAGGGCCATCACCCCCATCTCTGGCAGCGCCTCGACCGCGCCTTCCAGGAAGGTTTGCAGGTCGGCGGCCAGGGCAGGGTCCGCGGCCAGCGCCGCCTGCAGGCTGGCCTCATCGGTCACGCCGGCCGCGGCCAGCCGCGCCTGCATGTCGTCGGGCATGGAGAGGGGGGCGGGTGCGGCGGCGGACATGGGTAAGCTCCTGGGGGGTGGGTTTGCGGGCGGCCGGGTTTGCCGCCGGTCTGCTGTGTTTGTGCCCGAATTTGTACCCGACTCCTTGCCCGCCCAGATCCTGCGCAATTGGTTTGTTAGTTAGTTAGTTAGTTAGTTGGTTGGTTGGTTGGTTGGTAAATTGGTAACAGTTCACCTGATGTGTCATTGCGAGTGCAGCGAAGCAATCCCCCAGGTGGCTCGTCATTTTTTGGGGATTCAAGCAACGTCGGAGATTGCTTCGGGGCTATCGCCCCTACCTAGAAACTCCCGGCTCTACCTAGAAACTCCCGGCTCCTGCCAGTTTCTTGCCAGGGCGCATCCCGCTGCGGCGGGATGGGTCACTCGCAATGACAAAATAAGGTGAATTGTTACGTAGATTGGTAAATTGGTAGATTAGCGGCGATCTGCCTACCAATCTACCAATCTACCAACCAACTAACCAACCAACCAACCAACCAACCAACTAACCAACTAACCAACCAACTAACCAACCAACTAACCAACTAACCAACTAACCAACCAACCAACTAACCAACCAACCACCCCCCCCTACTTCAACGTTTCGATGTAGGAGATGATGTCCTCGATCTGGGCGGTGGTGAGGGTGTTGGCATAGGTGGCGGGCATCAGATTCTGGAAGCCGGCCACCAGCTGGCTGGCGGGGTCGAGGATAGAGTTACGCAGATAATCGGCGTCGGCGATGGCGCTGCCGCCCCCCTCGAATTGGCGCTCGCTGCCCCACAGGCCCTTCCAACTGGGGCCAATCACCACGCTGCCATCGATCGAATGGCAGGCCACACAGCCGTTGGCCTGGGCCAGTTGTTGGCCATTCTCCGGCCCCAAGGGGCCTGTCTCCACCTCTGCGGCCGGGGTTTCGAAGGAGGGAACGCCGGCCGGCGTCTCCAGGTAATCGATGATCGACTCGATCTCGATATCGGTGAGATTGAACTCGAAGGTTTCGGGCATGGCCCCCGGCGCGTGCCCTGCAGAGGCGAAGAAATTGGGGTTGATGATCGATTGGTAGACGTAGTCGCGGCCCATGCGCGCCACCACGTCATCCAGGTTCGGGCCCACGTTGGCGCCGTGACCATTGAAGACGTGGCAGGTATCGCAGCCGAGGGGGCCTTCGAACAGATAGCGGCCCAGAGCGGCGCTGCGCACATCGCGGGCCGGCGGTTCGCCCAGGCTGGCCACGGGCACATCCACAGGCGTCACCCCGCCCAGGGCCGTGCGTTCGGGCGCGCCGCCCCACTTCTTGCCGGGGTCCACGCCCCAGTTCATGATGAAGCTGGCCACCGCGTGCACCTGATCGGGACGGTAGGGGCCGCCCGCGCTCTGGCCCCAGGCCACCATGACCGTGCCTGGGCGGCCGTAGGTGATGGCGCCTTCGAGATAGCTGCGCAGATCGCCCGCCCAATTCTTCTGCAGCAGGCGGGGGGGCCGCGTCTCCCCTTCGGCGCTGATCAGCAGATCCGCAGCGTTCAGGGCCGGGCCAACCAGCCCTTCACCATTGGCGCCGTGACAGGAAGCGCAGGCTTCGTAGAAGATCAGCGCCCCGGCTTCGACCTGGCGGCCGGCAAAATTGGCGTCGAAGCGGGCCATGCGGGCCGACTCGGCGGCGCCATAAACCAGAACCACCACGATCATACCGACTATGGCCAACGTGGCGATGATGAGTCGAGAAATGCCGTACATAAACGAGTCTCTCCCGGGGGCCTAGAACTGGAAGTCGTGCCAGTAGAGTGAGTTTTCGTGCAGGTAGAAATCTTTGATGAACTGCGCCGGCGCGCCCTCGAAATCGAAGTAATCGATCTGGAAGCGGATGCGCTTGAGGCCGGGCTGGGCAGGTTCGACGGTGATGCTGCCCACCCCTCCCTGCAGGCCAGGATCACGCTCGATGCGCTCCTTGAACTCCAGGAAGACATGCTCGAATTCCGAGAGGGGGACGCTGCCCTCGAATGTGTCGGTGCGGTAGATGCCGGGCACCAACTCGGCCCAGGGCACCTCGCGCACCGGCCCCACGCCCTCTTCCGGCATGAACTCCTGCACCACCTCCTCCGCCGGCGGGGATTCGACGGCGTAGAGGGGCAGGCCCATAAACGAAAGCACGATGATCGCTGACGCTACCAGGAAGCCCAGGCCCAACGCCACCCGCCGATCCTTGCCGCGACGGCTGGGGTTGTAGTCGAGGTAGGGTACGAGCGTGATCAGGCCGACGAAAACCGCGGGGATGAACAACCCCCACAGCACCTTGTCGCCGACCTTCAGCAGCCCTTGCAGCCAGAAGAAGTACCAGGGCGCGGTGGTGTGCAACGGCGTCTTCAACGGGTTGGCGATGTTCTCCAGCTTGGCGTCGTAGAAGAAGGCGCACATGGCCATGAGGATGAAGGTGACCACAGAAAGGAACACGATCTCATCGATGGCGATGTCCATCAGATAGTAGCGACGGCGATCCGCCGGCACGCGGTTGGCCGAATCCTGGCCCACTTCCTCTTCTTTGGCCGGCAGAGAGATGCCAAAATGCACGACCTTGTAGTAATGGACGAAGAAGAAGACGATCACCAGCAGGGGCAGGAAGAAGACGTGCAGCAGATAGAAGCGCAACAGGCCGCTGGCCCCGATATCGGGCGACCCGCGCAACAGCAAGTTCACAGCCGTGCCCACCCAATCGCTCTGCCCGATCAACAACTCGCCGATGGGGCCGGCGCCGGGCGGCGTGGGTGAGGCCTCGGCCATGCTGGTGCCGATCGTCACCGCCCAGAAGGCCAACTGATCCCAGGGCAGCAGATAGCCGGAGAAGCTGAGGAAGAGGGTGGCGGCCAGCAGCACCACCCCGGTCAGCCAGGTGAATTGCCGCGGTTTCTTGTACGATCCGGTGAGATAGGTGCGGAACATGTGCAACACCACCACAATCACCATCGCTTCGGCTGCCAGGCGGTGCACATCGCGCATCAACTGGCCCATGGGCACGTTGGAAAGCAGGCGCACCATGTCGCTGTAGGCCCGCTCCGGCGTGGGCGCGTACCAGATCATCAGCAACAGGCCGGTGATGATCTCGATCACAAAAAGGTAGGTGCTGAGCAGCCCCAAGCGGAAGGTGTGGGTAAAGCGGGTGACCGATTCGTGGTAATAGGATGGTTTGATGTGCAGCCAGAAGGATTCTGAATGCGGTTTCAGGCGAGGATTGGGGCGGGGCGGGTCATCTCCCCGCAACATGCCCCGAAAGTCGCGCCAGGGAATGCCGGCGGTGACGCGTGTGAACGTCTGATCGGCCTTGTCGGCCACAAAACCGCGCAGTCCGCGGCCCTGAATGTCCTGAATGAGACTCATGGATTAACCCTCCAAAAGATCGGGGTCGAGAGGGCGGCCAAGCAACTTGCGACCGGTATCAACTTTGTAGACCAGGCCCGACTGCGCGGGCACCGCTTGCAGCTTTTCTTGATTGCCCTCGCCCGCCACGATGGCGGTCTGCGCCACCTGCTGGCCGCCGGTATCCATGGCCGTCACCACGAACTCGTCCAGGTCGCGGGTGGCGGGGCCATGAATGACGCGGCCATCCTGGCGAAATTTGGAGCCGTGGCAGGGGCATTCGAAGCGTCCGGTCTGATCTTTCCATTCGTACAGGCAGCCGAGATGGGTGCAGACTTTGTACAGCGCCTTCATGCCATCCTCGGTGTGCGCCCACCAGAACTTGCCGGTCAGGTTTTCCCCCGGCTTGGCGCCCACCTCCGGCAGATCGGTCACGGTAAAAACGCCGCCGAATTCCCCGGCGCGGAAGCGGGGATAGGAGAACCACAGGGTGGCGGCAGTGCCCTGCACCGTCACCAACGCCAAGGCCGCGCCCCAGGCATACGTCAGGAATTCGCGGCGGTTGATCGGCAACGGCTCGGTTTTGGCCACCTTGGCTTGCGGCATCTTCTCGACGCTGCTGCGCGGCGCCACGCTGACGGCGCGTTGCAACAACTCCTGTTCACGTTCCTTGCGGCTTTGCGTCGCCTGACGCCCCTTCACAGCCTGGAAACGTTGCGCTGCTTCATCGAGGCCACCCTCCTCGCCGCCTGGGGCAGCAGGTTTGGCATGGCTTGCGGCTCGTTCTTTGGCAGCAGCGGCCCGCTCCTGAGGAGAGGGCGGGGTGGTGGATGATTTCGTTTCGGTATCAGCCATAAGACACGAACACCCTCAGAGATTGAGTTGGATTAGAAAAAGAGCGCGCCTTCAAAAACCGGGCGCTATGCGGGGAGGCAGAAGAGGCCCGATTATAGCACGCTGCTGAAAACAGTGTCAAAGTGACCAATGGAACGAAGATCGGCGACTGACCGGCCCCAGACAGGGGGCGACCACGCCCGGATCCCCTGCCTCGCCCGTTTCCTCCCCCCGCTGCGCCCGTCTTGACCGGTAGTTCTTGGAGTCGAACCTCTTCCTCAGCCCTTTTTCTCTGCGTGGAGCGCGCCATGACCTCCTTGATCTTCGCCACCTCGCCCTTGAAGATCAGGTCCTGGATGAGCGGCGAGGCGAGCATGATCTCCATCGCCGCGATGCGCCCCGAGCCCGACTCGCGCGGGATCAGCCGCTGCGAGACGAGCGCCCGGATGTTGAGCGACATGTCCATCAGCAGCTGCTCGCGGCGCTCGTCGGGAAAGAAGTTGATGATGCGGTCGAGCGCCTGGTTGGAGCTGTTCGCGTGCAGGGTGGCGAGCACCAGATGCCCGGTCTCCGCGAACTGGATGCCGTATTCCATCGTCTCCCGGTCACGGATTTCGCCGATGAGAATCACGTCGGGCGCCTGGCGCAGCGTGTTCTTGAGGGCGTTGTGCCAGGACTCGGTGTCCACACCCACCTCGCGGTGCGTGATCACGCAGCCCTTGTGCTGGTGCACGTACTCGACCGGATCCTCGATGGTGACGATGTGGCCGCGGGTGCGTTCGTTGCGGTAGCCCACCATGGTCGCGAGCGTGGTGGACTTGCCCGAGCCCGTGCCGCCCACGACGATCACCAGACCGCGCTTGGAGAGCACTACTTCCTTGAGGATCGCCGGCAGATCC
>JABWBG010000023.1 GCA_013360575.1 Caldilineales bacterium | reverse complement strand
GGGGTGGATTGGGCGCAGACGCAGGCCGTCTACAGCCCCGCCGGCGGCATCCGCCTGAATGTGCAGGGCCGCGAGCCGCAGGGCATCCTCACCCCTGCCGCGGCCGACCGCCTGCGCGGCGACCTGATCGCCGCGCTCACCGCCCTCATCAACCCGGCCACCGCCGCCGCGCCCCTGCTCCAGGTGCTGCCGCGCGAGGACTTGTACAACGGCCCCTTCCTGTCCCTGGCCCCCGATCTCATCCTCGAACCCCGCCGCGCCGACCCCGACCCCCGGCGCAACACCACCTGCTCCCCCGCCTTCGGCCCCCATTGCTTCGGCGATAGCGGCGAGCTGACCGGCAACCACACCCTCGACGGCATCTTCCTGGCCGCGGGGCCAGATATCGCGCCCGGCCGCCTGACCGGTAGCCACCTGCTCGACCTGGCGCCCACCATCCTCCACGCCCTCGCCGCGCCCGTCCCGGACGATCTGGAGGGCCAGATCCTGCCCCTGTGGGCCTCGCCCCGGCCCATCCTGCGCGCCGGCCCAGAAGAGGAAGAGAGGCTGGCCGCGGCCAGCAGCCCCTTCACCCCCGCCGAGGAAGCCGCGGTGGCCGGCCGCCTGCGTTCGCTCGGCTATTTGTGATCCGCGTCCGCGCCGGAGACGCGGCCGATCAGATAGTGCACGCCCTGGCTGGCAACCAGCGCCAGCCAGCCGCCCCAGCCCAGGAAAAAGAGCAGCGGCAGATAGCGCAGCAGCAGCAGCCACAGTCCCAACTGCGCCAGAAAGGAGAGCAGATACAAAGGGGCGCTGAACAAGAGCAGGGCCGTGTTGCGAAAGACCAGCCACACCGTCGGCGCCTGCAATTCCAGCAGCGTGGGCAGCAGATGCGGCAGCAGCGCCAGCCACAGCAGGCCAAGGTACAGCCACAGAAAACTGATGGCGCGGAAGAAATCTTCGCCCAGCCGGGCATAGAACCACACATTGATCACCAGCAGGGCCAGGACGGCCAGCCACACCCCCAGCACCAGATAGCTCAGCCGGGCGTAGGCGCGCACGCCCTCCTTGAAGAAGTCGAAATTCACCCGCTCTTCCCGCGCCATCCGCCGCGCTACCACGGCCAGCCCCGCGGCCACGGCCGGCGCCGGCAAGATCAGCAGCAAACTCAGCGCCAGCAGCAGGCTGAGGCCGAGCATCAGCGCCAGCTCGTCCCACAAGAGGAGGAAGCCGCGGGCCAGAAAGCGCCAGGGCGCTGCAAGTTGGCTCATCTCGCGCTCGCCAGATACCGCAACACCTCGGCCTGCACCTCGGCGTCGGCGTACAGGCGGGTGTGCAACGCGTAGGGCAGCAGATCGCCGATGCCGCTGGCCACGTTGGGGTCGGGGGCCTGGCCGATCTCCAGGCGCAGGTGCTTGCGGAAGGGCACTTCGTAGCTGGTGAAGGGCGCGTTGGGCAGCCGCGAGGCGCTGGCAGCGGGCACCGCCCCATCTCCCAGGCTGAGATCGAAATGGAAGAGCCGCCGCCCACGCAGCGCCGCCTCCACAGTCAGGCCCACATTGCCGTAGATCAGGTGGTAGGCGACAGCCAGGGGCATGGCCCCCGGCGCGTTGATGCGGGCGATGATCTCGCTATCCGGCTGGATCTGGCGCAGGGCCTCGCTCTCTTGCAGCGTCGCCTGGGCAAGCATCTCTCCCTCGGGGCCGAGGGGCATGGCGGGGGGCGCCGGCGCGGCGCCGAAGGCCTCCTCGCGGGCCAGGGCCAGCTCCCAGCGCAGTTGCTCCTGCCACTGCGCCACCAGGCTGGCCGGGCGCGCCTGCAAAAAGGGGAGGCGCTCGACCAGGCCGAGCAGACGCCAAATCCACGAGGCCTGATCGAGCAGATCCACGGTGTCGGAGAGGGGCGCGCCCGTGTGCGGGGTGCCCAGGGTGATCAGCCGGGCCACATCGCCGGCGTAGCACGTGCCCAACGCATCGGGCGCGGCGCAGGAGAGGTAGTAACGGGCGATAAGCCCGCCCAGGCTGTGGCCGATCAGCGTCACCTGGCCCGGCCCGCCCGCGGCCAGTGCATCCGCGGCCACTGTTCCCACCGCCGCGGCCAGGCGCTGGGCCAGGATGGCGACATCGCCGCGGTTGTCATAGGCGCCATCGGGGGCCTGGCCGTAGAGGAAAGGCCGCACCAGGTGTTCATCCAGCCCGCCCTGCGCGATCAGCGCCGGCGCGAAACCAGAGTCGTACCAGATCTCCGGCCCGCTGTTGAAGCCATGGATGAGTAAGATCGGTTGCGCGTTCATCGCGGATCAAGCCAGGCGCAGGCGTTGGAAGAGCCAGGGGCCAAGGCCGGGCACCACGAAGCCCACCGCGGCGTAGCGCACGAAGCGGAAGGCCTGCGCGGTCAGATAATTGCCCTGGGAGAAAGGCTCGAAGAGGATGTCGAGGCCGAGGAAGGCGGCCAAGACGAGGACGAGACCGACGACATAGCGCAGCAGGCGCTGCGTCCAGGGGCCGCGGACGCTGAAATGCAGCCGGTGGTGATCCCAGATCAGCCCCAGCAGCAGGCCGAAGAAGACGGCGGTGGTGAGCACGCCCGACTCGGCGGGGCGGCGCCCCTCCCAGTTGCTGGGGAAGATGGCCAGCAGCGCCACTATCAGCAGCAGGGCGGCGAGGAGTTGGCGGCTGGCCGGCCACCGGGCCAGACGTTCGCCCCAGGGTTCGGCCAGTTTCAGCACCAGGTACAGCCCGATCAGGCCGACGATCCAGCCGCCGATCACATCGGCAGGATAGTGTACGCCCAGATAGAGGCGAGAAAGGCTGACGCTGAGGCCGAGTAGGAAGAGGGGCAAGGCCCATTGCCAGCGCCGCACCGCCACCATCATCATCCCCCACACCCCGGCTGCGGGCGCGGCGTGGGTGCTGACAAAGCCGGGCGAGGTCTCCTCCCACAGCCGCACCACCGGCGGAGAAGGGGGGCGATCCAGTTTGAACGCCCACTTGATCATCTCGCCCACGTACAGGGAAAAGATCAGGCTGAGCGCGGTCAAAATGCCCCAGCGTTTGGAGACGCACCAGTAGAGGAAGGGGAAGAAGAGGATGTAAAAGTACTCGACGCCGAGCCAACTCATCAATGAAAAGAAGGAAGTGAGGCCATCGCTGGCAAAGCTCTGTAGCCACACCAGGAAGGGGACGCTGGCCTCATTGAGGGAACGGATCCATTCAATCATCATGACCTCCTTGATAGAGTGGGACGCCAGCAACCTGCTGGCAAATGAGGGTGATCAGCACGCGGGCAGAATCGACGAGATCCTGCACCGCGATGTGCTCGGCGGTGGTGTGGACATCGGCCATGCCGGTGGAAAGCACCACGCAGGGGATGCCGGCGGCGGTGTAGATGTTGCCATCGGTGCCGCCGCCGCTGGGCTTGGGCCGGAAGGGGAACCCCAACTGCGTGATCGCCTGTTGCGCGGCCCGGTACGCGGGCTGATCCGGCGTGATGCAGTAGGTCTCGTAGGAATGGCGCACGGCGATCTCGACCTGGGCGTTGTGGGCGGCAGCGGCCTGCTCCAGGGCCGTGGTCATGGCCGTCAGTTGGGCGTCCAGGCGTTCAAGATTGCGGCTGCGCGCCTCCCCGCGCATCGTCACCCGGTCGGGCACGATGTTGGTGGCTTCGCCGCCGGCGATGACGCCGATGTTGGCCGTGGTTTCAGCATCGATACGGCCCAGGGGCATGGCTACGATCGCGGCTGCGGCCACGACAATGGCGTTGATCCCCTTTTCCGGCTCTGCCCCGGCGTGCGCTTTCTTGCCCAGCACGGTGATATCCAGCACCCGCTGCGAGGGCGCGGTGTAGACCATGGTGCCGATGGGGCCGCCGGCGTCGAGCACCACGCCCCAGGCCGCGGTCAATTGGCCGGTATCGACCTGTTTGGCTCCGGTCAGCCCCACCTCTTCGCTGACGGTGATCACGATCTCGAGCGGGGGGTGCGCCCAGTCGGGATGGGCCTGCAACACTGTCAGGGCCTCCAGAATGGCGGCCACGCCCGATTTGTCATCCGCGCCGAGGATGGTGCGGCCGTCGGAATAGACCACGCCATCGCGCAGCAGCGGCCGGATGCCGGTGTCGCTGCCCACGGTATCCATGTGCGCGCTGAGCAGGAGGGTGGCCTCGCCCTGGCCGGGCAGCCGGGCAATGAGGTTGCCGGCGCTATCCTGGCTGACCGCGCAGCCCAGGCCGCGCAGGCGCCCGGCCAGGTGCCGCCCGATCTCCGCCTCCTGGCCGGTGGGGCTGTCGATCTGGACGAGTGTCAGGAAGAGGTCGAGCAGGCGTTGGGGGTCGATAGCCGCGTCAGGGGGCATGGGAGGGCTCCTGGGAGTGAGGGGGGTGGGGCGTGATGCGTAAAACGTAAAACGTAATGCGTAAAACGTAATTGGGTAAAACGTAATTGGGTAATGATTTGCCTTATTTTGTCATTACGAGGGGCGATAACCCCGAAACAATCACCAACTTGGCTAATTAGAGATTATTTTGCCCTTACAAGACTCACAATGATACAACAGGTAAACAGACACTACCAATCTACCAATCTACCAATTTACCAATCTACCAATTATGGGGTACGTTCTACGCGTTTTTGCGGAAAAAGTGCGGAAAGGAGGGTGAGGAGGGCGACGACGAGGCAGGCGATGCCCAGCCAACGCAGCAGCACGGGCACGCCGAGGTAGTCGGCCAGCAGAGAAGCGGCGATCAAGGGGGCCAGGCCCAGGAGGTTGGCGATCATGAACTGCACGGTAAAAACGCGCCCGCGCAGGCTGGGCAGGGAATCGCGCTGGATCGTGGTCTGGGCAATGGTGTTGATGGCGTAGAGGCTGAAGCCGAGAAAGATGGAATTGATGGCGACGGCGGTGCTGAGGGGGACGATGCGCTGCGGGTAGAGGTCGAAAATGGGGATGCGGGCGTTGGTGTAGTCGCGGCTGAGCAAGCTGAGGATGCCAAATGTGAGCGCGGCCAGGAAAAGCATGCCGGTTTGCAGCCAATCATGGCGCAGCCGGTTGCCCCAGCGGGACAGAGCAATGATCGCCAGGCCCATGCCCAGGCCCGCGGGCGCAAAGAAGAGCACAGCATCTTCCGGGGTCAGCCCCAGCACGCGCGAGACCAGGGCCGTGGACATCATGGCCAGGATCATGATCAGCGTCACCACCAGGGTGATGTGCAGGATGCCCATGTAGATGGTGCGATTGCGGATGACAAAGGCCCAGCCCTCGCGGAACTCGCGCAACAGGCGTTCGCGGCCGCTGGCGGCGCTGAATCCCTGCACCCGGCGGCCAGGATCGCGCGGCAGGCGCAAAACCAGGAGGAAGGCGATGAGATAGAAGGCGCCCATGAGGCCAAAAGAGGAGGAAAGGCCCAAAATCTTGACGGCGGCAGGAGCCAGAACCACCAGGCCCACGATCTGAGAGCCGGCGATGGTGATGTTGAAGAGGGAATTGGCCATCATCAACCGTTCCTCGCCCACCAAAAGGGGCAGTTTGGCCAGCACCGCCGGGTTGAAGAAGACGCCGACCGAAGCGCCGGCAAAGGTCACGGCATAGACGATGAGCAGGAGGATGAGGGTGTAGTTGCCCGCTTGTACATCGGCCCAGCGTAGCAAAAAGATGTAGCTGAGGGCCAGCAGGCCGCGCAGGAAGTTGGAAAGGACGATGATCCACTTCTTGGGCACCCGGTCGATGACGACGCCGGCAAAGGGTGAAAGCAGCACCGAGGGCAGAGTGAAGACGGCGACCATGACCCCCGTGTGCACGCTGCGCCCGGTCAGCCGCTCGATCAGCACCAGCTGGATGAAATGGATGCCATTTTGGGCGGTCAGGGCGAGCAACTGGCCCAGCCACAGCATCTGAAAAGCCGGCAGCCGGAGGATGGCATTGAACCCGCCAGGTTTGGAAACGGACATGAGGGGCAGCGAGGGGGAATGGGATTAAGCCTCTGCCGCAGCAGCAGGGTCTGCCTCGACGGCAGGGGGGCCGGCGTGACGCACAAAGGCCTTGAGGGCGTGACGGAATTTATCGCGGGGCAGCATCAGCCGGCGGCGGCAGGTCTGGCAAACCAGGCCAATGTCAGCGCCGACGCGGTAGACTTCCCACTCGAAGCCGCCGCAGGGGTGTTTCTTGCGCAGGCGCACAATGTCGCCGGTGCGCACATCCAGAAAGGAGGGGGAGCGTGGACGGTTGTCGGTTGTCATGGGCCGATGGGCGGCAAAGGGAAGGGGGTGATAATTGATAATTGATGAACCATGCCGCAGGGATTATAACAGAGATGGGCGTGACCTTCCTCTCAGGCCCCGGCCATCACCTGACGATAGGTTTCCAGGGTTTCGCGGGCCGCGGCCTGCCAGGAGAAGGAGGCGGCGCGGGTGAGGCCTTTGTGGCGCAGTTCCTGGCGCAGGGCGGCGTCGTGCAGCAGGCGATGCATGGCCACAGTCCAGGCCTCCACATCTTCCGGCGGGGCCAGCAAGGCAGCGCCCCCTGTCACCTCTGGCAGGCTGCCGGCGTTGGAACAGAGCACCGGTGTGCCGCAGGCCATCGCCTCCAGCGGGGGCAGGCCGAATCCTTCGTAATAGGCCGGGTGCACCAGCAGATCAGCCAGATTGTAGAGGGCGCGCATTGCCTCGGTGCTGGGGATCATGCCGGTGAAATGCACGTGCTCCCACAGATCCAGCTTCTCGACCAGGGCATGGACATCATCGAACAGCCAGCCCGAAGCGCCGGCCAGCACCAGGGGACAGCGCACCTCGTACAATTGGCGCAACTGCCGGTAGGCGCGCAGCAGGGTGCCCAGGTTTTTGCGCGGCTCGATCGTGCCGACGAACAGCAGAAAACGCTCTGGCGTGGACACGCCCGCACGCAGCAGGCAGGCGCGGGCCTCGGGCCTGGCCATGGGCCGGTACTGCGGGTCCGCGGCCTCGTAGATGACGTTGATCTTCGATTCGGGCGCGCCCAGCAGCCGCACCAGATCCACGCGGGTGGCATTGCTGACGGCGATGATGCGGCTGGCCCGGCGCACCGCCAGCTCGGTCTGGCCATAATAGCGGGCCGAGTCGGCAGTGACGAAATTGGGATAGAGCAGGAAAGCGAGATCGTGCACCGTGATCACCGCGGGGATGCGGTTGTGCAGCGGCGGGATGAAATCGGGGCTGTGGATCAGATCCAGCCCCAGGGTCAGCGTTTCCAGGCTCAGCGGCCACGGCTCGAAACGGTGATGCACCGGCGTGAGCAGGTTGGCGACGGTGAAATTGGGCGCATCCACCACCGGCTGGGGCTGGCGGCGGTGTTGCAGCAGCACGTACGTATTCTCCTGGTCGATCTCGGCCAGGGCCTGCAACAGCCGCAGTGTGTACCAGCCGATGCCGGCCTGGCGATGGTAGAGCAGACGAACGTCGATGCCGATGCGCATGGGTCGAGGAAAGGGCGGACAAGCGCGGCGCACAAACGGGGGCCGTCACATTGTCGAATCATCCACCGCAGGATACAATCAGAGTTGGAGTTGCCGAAATGTTGAGAGAAACGCTGCAAACCATCATCCGCAAGATCAAAAACAGCCCTGATTATACCATCGACCCCGATTTACCCACGACCGCGCTGATCACGTTGCTGAAGGAGCGGGGGCTGGCGTGGGGCCGCGGGCTGTGGCGGCGGCCCACCCTCGGCGCCTGCGCTGGATCGCTGTTCGTGGGCCGGCGGGTGCAGTTGCTGAACACCCGTTTGCTGCGCCTGGGCCGCGGCGTCACCCTGGAGGACGATGTCAAGATCGACGCGCTCAGCCGCGAGGGCGTGTTCTTGGGCGATAACGTTTCCATCGGGCGCTTCAGCGTGATCGAATGCACCGGCGCCATCACCCATTTGGGCCGCGGGTTTCACATCGGCGCCAACTCCAATCTGGGCGATTACAACTTCGTGGGCGCGGCGGGCGGCGTACGCATCGGCGCCAACGTGCTCATCGGCCAGAATGTGCGCTTTCATTCCGAGAACCATCTCTTCTCCCGCACCGATCTGCCGATCAAGGCCCAGGGCGTCAGTCATCAGGGCATCCTCGTCGAGGATGATGTGTGGCTGGGGGCCGGGGTGACTCTGCTGGATGGGGTGCGGGTGGGGCAGGGCGCGGTGGTGGCCGCGGGCAGCGTCGTCACCAAAGATGTGCCCCCCTTTGCCGTGGCCGGCGGCGCGCCGGCGCAGGTGCTCCGTTACCGTCTCACCCCTCCCGGCCTGGCATGAACTCGCCTCGTTTCCACCCTCCCCCCTCGCTGTGGCCGATCCTGGCCCTGGGCCTGGGCGTGCTGGCCGGGCTGATCCCGCTGCTGGCCGGGGGCAGCCTGCTGTGGGGCGGGGCCTTGCTGCTGGGCGGGGTGGGGCTGGCGGGGCTGGCCGCGGGCTGGCCCCTCAGCGGCGTGGCCCTGTTGATCGTGGCCGCGCTTTTCACCCGTTTCCGTTACGATATCGGCCCGGTCTCGGTGCGGCCCGAACATCTGGCCGCGCTGGCTGTGGCCGGGCTGGGGCTGACGCAGATGGCGATCCACCGGGCGCGGCTGCGCTTCCCTCTGCCGGTTGGGTTGGCGCTGGGCTGGTGGGGCGTCAACCTGATCTCCGCCCTTTTCTTCAGCCCCGTGCTGCTGAACGGCGTGCAAAACGCCCTGCGCATCGGCCTGCTCATCCTCACCCTCTTCCTGGTCGCCAACCTCATCCCCAACCGCCGGGCATGGTGGATGGCGATCACCCTCTTCCTGGCCGCGGGCGTGGCCGAGGCCGCGTTTGGCATCCTGGCCCGCGTCCTCTATCCCTTCGGCTTCAACCTGGGCGTGCAGGTGTCCTGGAACTTCACCGAGCCGATCCCCTACGGCACCTTCGAGGAGGGCAATCTCTTTGGCAGCCACATCGCCTCCTGGGCCACCCTGCTGCTGATGCTGCTGCTGACCGCGGGCAGCCTGCGCCGGCCCACCCTGCGGCAGGGGCTGCTGCTGGCAGGGCTGGGCGTGTTGCTGCTCGGCCTCTTCCTCAGCCTGTCGCGGGCGGCCTGGCTGACTTTTGCCGCCGGCGCCGCGCTGATCTGGGTTTTCCATCGCGGCGCGGCCTGGCATGCGGCCAACCGCCTGGCCCTGCTGTTGGCCGCCGGCCCCTTCCTCATCTTCACCCTGCTCGGTCTGGCCCCCTTCCTGCCCTCCTCCTGGCCCTTTGTCGATCGTCTGCAATCCTTCCTCAGCCTCAGCAGCGATCCCACCTTTGCCGCCCGTCTCAATGATTGGGCGCTGGCCTGGAACGACTGGCTGCAGCGACCCCTCACCGGTTGGGGGCCAGGCTCCTTCGCCGATCTGCACGGCCTGATCCGCGCCAACCCTGCCTGGATCTCCAATCTCGGCCTGCGCCTGCTGCAAGAAACCGGGATCATCGGCCTCTTGCTGTTCGGCGGCTACCTGTTCACCCTGATCCTGCCCGCCCTCAAACGCAGCCGCCGGCTGCCCCTCCTCCCCGATGGCGCGGCTCTGTTCGGGCTGACCCTGGCCTACCTCCTCCTCATCGGCCTGGCCTACCAATCGACTGATGGCATCTGGCTGGCCGCCAGTTGGGTGCACGCCGGGCTGATCCTGGCCGGTGTGCGTGTTCTTACGCCGGAGGAATCATGATCTCCCCTTATCTCACCCCCCAACCGATCCTCTTCACCCACAGCGCCGACGAGTTATACGGCTCCGACATCGTGCTGCTGGAGCTGAGCCGGCGATTGAATCGCGAGCGTTTCCGGCCCTTTGTCGTCACCCCCATCGATATCTCCTATCAAGGCCGTCTCAGCCAGGCCCTGCGCCGCGAGGGCATCGAGCACCGCGCCGTCGATATGCCGGTGCTGCGCCGGCGTTACCTCTCGGTGCAGCAGATCTGGGCCTTTTTGCGGCGCTTGCGCACCGGCCCCGCCCAGGTGCAGCACCTATGCGTCAGCGAAAAGGTGGCGCTGGTGCATTCCAACACCACCGCGGTGTGGGGCGGGGCCTTGGCCGCGCGACGGGTGGGGCTGCCCCATCTCTGGCATGTGCATGAGATCATCACCCAACCCTGGCTGGCCCGCAAACTGATCGCCTTCATGGTCGCCCGCTACAGCGATCAGGTCGTGGCCATCAGCCAGGCCGTGGCCGACCATCTGCTGGCCGATCAGCCGCGGCTGGCGGAGCGGATGACGATCATCTACGACGCGGTCGACGCCGAACGCTTTCACCCGCGCAACCAGGGCGAGGCCCTGCGCGCGGCCTGGAATGTGCCCGCAGATGCCACCCTGGTGGGCGTGGTGGGGCGCATCTCCGCCTGGAAGGGACAGGGATTTTTCCTGCGCGCCTTTGCCCAGGCCGCGGCCCACTCCCCCAGCCTGACCGCGGTCATCGTCGGCGATGTGACGCCGGGCGAGGAGTGGCGGCGGCAAGAACTGGCCAGCCTGGCGGCAGAATTGGGTGTCAGCGAGCGGGTGATCTGGCCCGGTTTTCGCATGGACGCGCCGCAAGTGATGGCCGCGCTCGACATCCTCGCCCTGCCCTCCACCTCGCCCGAACCCTTTGGCATGGTGGTGGTCGAGGCCATGGCCACGGCCAGACCGGTCATCGCCACCGCCCACGGCGGCCCCCTGGAGACGATCACCCCAGAGGAGACGGGGCTGCTGGTCTCGCCGCAGGATCCGGCAGCGTTGGCCGCGGCCCTGACCCGCCTGGCCGCGCACCCCGAACTGCGCGCCCGGTTGGGCGCAAACGCCCGCCAGCGCGTGTTGCAGCGCTTCACCTTCGCTCATCACGTCGCCGCCTTCGAAACCCTCTACGACCACATGCTGCGCGGCTAGACGCCGCACGATCTCCCATGACCCGATCTCTGCACATCGCCCTGCTGGGCACGCGCGGGGTTCCCGCCTCCTACTCCGGCTTCGAGACCTGCGTCGAGCAATTGGGCAGTCGCCTGGTGGAGCGGGGGCACCGCGTGACCGTCTACGCCCGCAGCCACCACATCACCTACAACCAGCCCTTTTACAAGGGCATGCGCCTGATCAAACTGCCCACGGTGGCCAACAAATATCTGGATACGATCGTGCACAGCTTCCTCTCCAGCCTGCACGCGCTGCCGCAACGCTACGACATCGCCCTCTATTTCATCGCCGGCAACAGCCTGGTGACCTGGATCCCCCGTCTGGCCGGGCAAAAAACGATCATCAATGTGGATGGGCTGGACTGGAAGCGGGAAAAATGGCCGGTTTTCGCCAAAAAATACATCCAATTCGCCGAGCGCATGGCCGGGCCGCTGGCCAACGCCGTGGTCACCGATTCGCGGGTGGTGCAGCGTTATTACCAGGATGTGTACGGCATCCCCACCACCTACATCGCCTACGGCTCGGAACTGCCCAGACGCCCGCCCGGCGAGACGTTGGCGAAATTTGGGCTGGAAGCGGGCCAGTACGTGCTGTTCGTGGGCCGGCTCGTGCCCGAAAACTGCGCCCATCATCTGGTCGAGGCCTGGCAGGGCCTGGATACGGACATGAAATGCGTGATCGTGGGCGATTCCGCCTACGCCGATGCCTACAAAGCCAGCCTGCACGCCACGCAGGATGCGCGGGTGGTGTTCACCGGCTATGTCTTTGGCGAGGGCTATTGGGAGTTGGCCACGAACGCCTATGCCTTCGTCCTCACCTCTGGCGTGGGCGGCACCCACCCGGCTTTGGTCGAGGCCATGTCTTTTGGCAACTGCGTGGTCGTGCACAACACCGCCGAGAACCTGGAGACGCTGGGCGAGGCCGGACTGAACTACGAGGGCAAAAGTGGGGGCGCGGCCCTGCGTCCGGTGTTGCGGCGGTTGCTCGATCATCCCGGCCAGGTGGCGGAATTCCGGGCCAACGCCGCGGCCCGCGCCGCCCAGCTTTACACCTGGGATGCGGTTACCGCCGCCTACGAAGCCCTGTTTTACGATGTGCTGGCCGGAAAGCGGGTGGCGGCGTGCGAGACCGCGGTGGCAACGGCCCGCGCCGATTGATCCCTGACACGTGGCGGCAAGTATAATCGGTGTAATCCATAACTCGTAACCCGTAATTTTGGGATGAATTGATTAAAAATCAATGACGAATCACTAAAAACCTGCCCTCCCTGCCCTCTGGGCAACATCAACCCTACCTTTTCTCCCCTTCTCGGAGTGATTGCTTGTGAAACTACTTGGAACTTTGGCCGTGCACCCGGTGCTGCCGCAGCGGCTGCAACGGCTGAACGAACTCGCCTACAACCTGTGGTGGACCTGGTCGCCCGCGGCGCAGGCCCTTTTCGATCGCATGGACGCGGCGATCTGGGATCAGACCAACCACAACCCGGTCAAGCTGCTGCACCAGATCGCGCCCGACCGCCTGCACGCCCTGGCCGCGGACGCGGATTTCCTCAGCGCCTTCGATGGGGTGTTGGCCGCGTTCGATGCCTACATGCACCCCGCCGGCGCCTGGTTCAGCCGCGAACATGCCGATCACGCCAACGACATCATCGCCTACTTCTCCGCCGAATTCGGCCTGCACGAGGCCCTGCCCATCTATTCTGGCGGCCTGGGCGTGCTGGCCGGCGACCATTGCAAATCGGCCTCGGATCTGGGCCTGCCCTTTGTCGGCGTGGGTTTTCTCTATCCCCAGGGCTACTTCACCCAGCGCATCACCGCCGAGGGCGTGCAAGAAGCGGTGTATCACAAGCTCGATTTCGCGGATCTGCCGGCGCTGCCTGCCCTCGATCCTGCCGGGCAGGAGGTGCTGATCAGTGTGCAATTGCCGGGCCGCGCGGTCTACGCCAAGGTCTGGCGCTTGCAGATCGGGCGCATCCCCCTCTATCTGATGGACACCGACGTGCCCCAAAACGATCTCGCGGATCGGGAACTCTCCGCCCGGCTTTATGGCGGCGATATGGAACTGCGCGTGGCCCAGGAAGTGGTGCTGGGCATCGGCGGGGTGCGGGCGCTGCGGGCGCTGGGCATCCATCCCACCATTTTCCACATGAACGAGGGGCACGCCGCCTTCCTCGGCCTGGAGCGGGTGCGCGAGCTGGTGCAGGAGCAGCGGCTCAGCTTCTTCCAGGCCCAACAGGTCGTGGCGGCCAGCTCCGTCTTCACCACCCACACCCCGGTGCCCGCGGGCAACGACGCCTTCCCCTTCGACATGATGGACAAGTTCTTCCGCGGCTTCTGGGGGCAGATGGGCCTGGATCGGGAAGGATTCATGAATCTGGCCCGCTGGCAGACGCCCTGGGGGGAGCGTTTCAGCATGACGGTGCTGGCCCTGCGCTTCGCCGCCTACGCCAACGGCGTCAGCGCCCTGCACGGCGAAGTCGCCCGCAGCATGTGGGCGGGGCTGTGGGGCGATGCGCCCCTGGCCGAGACGCCGATCATCCACATCACCAACGGCGTGCACACCGCTACCTGGCTGGCCGCGGAGCTGGCAGCGCTGTATGACCGCGCCTTTGGCAGCCCTGCCTGGCGTGAGGAGCCAGACCTGCCCACGCCCTGGCAGCAGATCGACACCCTGCCGGATGCAGACCTGTGGCGCGCGCACAACGCGCTACGCGACCGCGCCCTGGCCTTCCTGCGCGAACGGGTGGCCCGCCAGCGCCGCCGCCATGGCGATGGTCCGGCCCGCGTGGCCGCAGCCTACGAACTCTTCGATGCCAACGCCCTCACCATCGGCTTCGCCCGCCGCTATGCCACCTATAAGCGCGCCGCCCTCATCTTCCACGACCCCGCCCGCATCCATCGCATCCTTTCCGATCCGCAGCGCCCGGTGCAGATCATCTTCTCGGGCAAAGCCCACCCCGCGGACGAGCCGGGCAAAGCCCTGATCCGCCAGATCCACCAGCTCTCGGAGACGCCGGAATTCGCCGGCAAGATCATCTTCATCGAAGATTACGACATGAACGTGGCCCGGCATCTGGTGCGGGGGGTGGATCTGTGGTTGAACACGCCCCGCCGCCCCAACGAAGCCAGCGGCACCAGCGGCCAAAAGGCGGCGCTGAACGGCATCCCCAACGCCTCCATCCTCGATGGCTGGTGGGCCGAGGGCTATGACGGCAGCAATGGCTGGGCCATCGGCGAGGCCCGCGAATACCGCAGCGAGGCGATCCAGGATGAGGCGGACGCCAACTCCCTCTACCACCTGCTGGAGGATGAGATCATCCCCGCCTTCTTCGACCGGGGTGAAGATGGCGCGCCCCGGCGCTGGCTGGCGGTGATGAAGGCCGCCATCCGCAGTTGCGCGCCGCGGTTCTCGATGAGCCGCCAGGTGAAGGATTACACCGCGCAACTTTATTTGCCCGCGGCCCGCAGCGGCCAGATCATGGCCGCCGAACATTTCGCCAACGCCCGCAGCCTGGCCGCCTGGAAAGAGCGGGTGTACAGCCTGTGGCCGCAAGTGCGCATCAGCGCCGACCGCGTCGATCTGGCCAATGTGGCCATGGGCGATACAGTCGCCCTGGAGGCGCGCGTGGCCCTGGGCAGCCTGACGCCCGATCAGGTGGCGGTGGAGATCGTGTGGGGCACGCCCGCGGGCGAGGAACTGACCGATCTGCAGGTGATCGCCATGCAACCGGCCGGCCCCCTGCCCAACGGCATGCACCGCTACACCGGCAGCATCCACTTCAGCGCTAGCGGGCGCTTTGGCTATGCCATCCGCGTTCTGCCTGCCCATCCCCTCCTCCTCTCTCGGCACGAGATGGGCCTGACGCAGTGGGCCTGACCGCCCCGCCCGCATAACCGCACATCCCGATGATGCAGATGCCCGGCAGGGGCGATTCGCCCTCGCCGGGCATCTGTGCTATCATCCACACCCCTTTTTAGCCCTTTGCCTTTCCACAGGAGTTTTCATGCGTCGTATTGTCCTCATCCAACCCAAACGAGATGGCCGCATTTTCGGCAAGTCGCCCGGCTCGCCCTACACCCTCATGCGCCTGGCCTCCCTCGTCCCGGCAGAGATCCCGGTGGAGATCTGGGATGAGAACGTGCGTCGTCTGCCCCTCGATACCCTGCGCGAGGGCGATCTGGTGGGCATCACCTCGATGACGGTGACAATCGAAGGGGCCGAAGTTATCGCCCGCCGGGCCATGAAACAGGGCGCGGGCGTGGTTGTCGGCGGCGTCCATGCCACCCTGCTGCCTGAACACACCAGCACCTTCGCCCACAGCGTCATGGTGGGCGAAGGCTACTTCACCTGGCAACAGTTGGTGCAGGATTTCGCGGCCGCGGGCATCAAAGGCATGCAGCCAGAATACCGGGACGAAAGCTGGGCCGATCTCGAAGGCCTGGCCACCATCTCCGACCGCGTCATCCAGATGGTGGACGAAAACCGGCATTACTGGACGCCCTATCTCGAGATCACCCGCGGCTGCGTGCGCAGTTGCGATTTCTGCACCGCCATCCGCGTCAGCGGCCGGCGCATGCGCCTGCGCCCGGTGGACGAAGTGGTGGATGAGATCCAGCGCCGCCAGATCAAGCGGTTTTTCCTCACCGATGACAATTTCGGGCTGAATTTCAGCACCGACCCGGAGTATCGCGCCGAGTTGTTCGAGGCCCTGGCCAAACTCGACCTGCACGGCTGGACCTGCCAGTCGGAGATGAGCATCGCCAAACACCCAGAATTGCTGAAAATGAGCGTGGCCGCGCATCTCGACAAGCATTTCGTCGGCTTCGAGAGTGTCAATCCCGACAACCGCAGTTCGCTGGGGGGCAAATCGAAGGGGCAGGCCCAGCAAACCCGCGAGGCGATCCGCATCATCCGCAGCCACGGCGTCGGCGTCGTGGGCCTGTTCGTGATGGGGTTCGACTCCGACACCCCCGCCACCTTCCAGACGATGTGGGAGTTCGTGCGTGATAGCGAGCTGGACAGCGTCAGCACCACCATGCTCACGCCCTTCCCGGCCACCCCCTTCCGCATGCAACTGGAGCGAGAGAAGCGGCTACTCGACTCTCCCTGGCGGCATTATGACACCGCCCACGTCACCTTCCTGCCCAAGCATTTCACTGTGGACGAATTGCGGCGGTGTTACGACTGGTTGTGCCGCAAGATCTATCATCCCAGCCAGATCCTGCGCCGCGGCACACGCTCCCTCGCCCGGCACCCCCTGTCGCTGGCGGGCAAAAAGGCGTTTGGCAGCTTCAGCACCGATTACGGCTACCGTCGCACCTACGCCTATCGTAACGTCCTCTGAGCCGGCCCGACCGGTCAGCGGCTGGGCTCGCGGTCGCGGATGCCGATCAAATAAAGCAAGCCATCCAGCCCCACGCTGGAGATGCGCTGCCCGGCTTGTTGGCGCACAATCGGTTTGGCGTGAAAGGCAATGCCCAGCCCGGCAATGCTGAGCATGGGCAGGTCGTTGGCCCCATCGCCCACAGCGATGGTTTGGGGCAAGGAGAGGCCCTCGGCCGCGGCGATCTGGCGCAGCAGCGCGGCTTTGCGTTGCCCATCCACCATCTCGCCCAGCAGGTGACCGGTCAGCCGGCCCTGCGCCATCTCCAACCGGTTGGCAAAGGCGTAATCGATGCCCAGCCGCTGCTGCAACCGCTGGCCAAAATAGTCGAATCCGCCGGAGAGGATGGCGGTTTTGTAGCCCAATTGCCGCAGGGTGGCGATCAGATGCTCGGCGCCTTCGGTCAGGGGCAGGCGCGCGGCGATCTCGGCCAGCGCTGCCTCCTCCAGCCCCTGCAACAGGCGCACGCGTTGCCGCAGGCTCTCGGCAAAGTCGATCTGCCCCTGCATGGCCGCGGCGGTGATCGCGGCCACTTCTTCGCCCACGCCGTGCACCCGCGCCATTTCATCGATCACCTCGGTCTGGATCAGGGTAGAATCCATATCGAAGCAGACCAGGCGGCGGTTGCGGCGGTAGATGTCATCGCGCTGGAAGGAGATATCGATCCCTTCCTGCTCCGAGATCTGCAGCAGCCGTTGGCGTATCCCCTCCTCCCCCGCCAGATGGCCAGAGAGGGTGAATTGCACGCAGGCGTTGGCGTGGCGAACGCCATGGCGCAGGGAAACCCGGCCGGAAAGGCGGGTGATCACGTCGATGTTCAGGCCGTGGCCGGCCACCACCCCCGCGGCCTGCGCGATCTGCCGGGCCGAGAGCCGCCGCCCCAGCAGGGTGACAATGCGGCGCTCCTGCCCCTGCGCCGCCACCCACTGCTCGTACGCGTCGGCAGAGGTGGGGCGCAGGCTGACAGTCACACCCAGGTCATGGGCGGCGTAGAGCAGATCCTTTTTCACGTTCGCCGGGTCTGCCGTGGCCGGGATCTCGGCCAGAATGCCAAGGGAGATGTAATCGTGGATGACCGCCTGGCCGATGTCGAGAACGTTGACGCCGTGAGCGGCCAGCACGCCCACCATGCGGGCCACCAGCCCCTTCTGATCCGGGCCGGTGATGTTGATGAGGATGATCTCGTTCATAGAGGGGGCCATTGTACACCAGCCCCTGCCCGCGGCGGGGAATCGCGCCGCGGCGCAATTTGCAGCGGGTCGCAACCGCAGTATACTGCCCGGCATCATGTCCATTTACACCGATCAGGCCTATTTGTGCAGCGAGCAGTACCGGGACGATAGCAATCTCTGCGCCCGCATCACCCTGCACCGCCGCTTCTGCGTCAATCCCTACCCCTGGTTTCGCTGGGTGTTCGACCAGCTGACCGCCATCCCCCCGCGGGCGCGCGTGCTGGAAGTGGGCTGCGGCCCTGCCTGGCTGTGGCAGGAGAACGCCGAGCGCATCCCCGCCGGCTGGCAGATCCTCCTCTCCGACCTCTCGCCCGGCATGGCGGCCAGGGCGCGGGCCAACCTCAGCGCGGGCGGGCGCGCCATCCACTTCTGCCAGATCGACGCCCAAGCCCTGCCCCTGGCCAGCGGCGATTGCGATCTGCTGATCGCCAACCACATGCTCTATCACGTGCCGGACCGGGCGCGGGCGCTGGCCGAGATGCGCCGCGTGCTCAAACCGGATGGCGTGCTGATAGCTGCGCTGAGCGGGGATGGGCACATGGCAGAACTGGATGAGCTGCTGTACCGGTGCGTTCCCCATCTCGGCCACCCCCGCAACGAGCGGGAGCTGAGCGGGATCACCCTGGAAACCGCGGCGGCCGAGTTCGCGCCCTGGTTTGGCGAGACGACGGTGCATTTCTACACGCCCAATGACCTGGTCGTCACCGAGATCGAGCCGATCATGGCCTACATCCGCTCCATGCATGCGACCAGCCGGGCCAGCGCCGCGGATCTGGCGCGGCTGCACGATCAGATCGCCGCGATCATCGCCAGTCGCGGGGCCATGCACATCACCCGGGTTTCCGGCCTGGTCATCGCCCGCATCTGAAGGGGCTACGGTTGGGCGCAGCGCGCCGCCGTGGTGTAGAATGGCGGGGCGCGTTACACGTTTTTCGTCTCTGCACACACGCCACCCGCCCCCGGAGACCCTCATGTCCCTGTTCGCTGCTGACCCACTCGATCAGATTCGCCGGGAACGGGCGCGCTGGGAGGAAGAGACACGCCGCCAGCGCCCCGAACGACAGCAGGCCTTCATCACCACCTCCTCCACGCCTGTGCGCCGGCTCTACACCCCGCTGGATGTGGCCGATCTCGATTATGGGCGCGATCTGGGCCTGCCGGGCGAGTATCCGTACACGCGCGGGGTGCATCACACCATGTACCGGGGCAAACTGTGGACGATGCGCATGTTCGCCGGCTTTGGCTCGGCCGAAGAGACCAACCAGCGCTACAAATACTTGCTGGCCGAGGGCAACATGGGCCTCTCCGTGGCCTTCGACATGCCCACCCTCTATGGCTACGACAGCGACGCGCCGGAAGCCCTGGGCGAATTTGGCAAATGCGGCGTGGCCATCTCCTCCCTGGCCGATATGGAGATCCTCTTCGACGGCATCCCCATGGGCGAGGTCAGCACCAGCATGACGATCAACTCGCCGGCGGCGATCCTGTGGGCCATGTACATCGCCGCCGCCGAGAAGCAGGGCTACCCGCGCGGCCAACTGCGCGGCACCATCCAGAACGACATTCTCAAAGAGTACATCGCCCAGAAGGAATTCCTCTTCCCGCCCGCGCCCTCCATGCGTCTGGTCGCCGACACCATCGAGTTCGGCAGCCAGGAACTGCCGCAGTGGAATACGATCAGCATCAGCGGCTACCACATCCGCGAGGCGGGCAGCACCGCGGTGCAGGAATTGGCCTTCACCCTGGCCGATGGCTTCGCGTACGTGGAGGCGGCGCTGGAACGGGGCCTGGCTATCGACGACTTCGCGCCCCGGCTCTCCTTTTTCTTCAACGCGCACAACGATCTGTTCGAAGAGATCGCCAAATTCCGGGCGGCGCGGCGCATCTGGGCCAAGGCCATGCGCGAGCACTATGGCGCCCAAGACCCCCGCTCCTGGCTGTTGCGCACCCACGCCCAGACCGCGGGCGTCAGCCTGACCGCCCAGCAGCCGGACAACAACATCGTGCGCGTGGCCATCCAGGCCCTGGCCGCGGTGCTGGGCGGCACGCAATCGCTGCACACCAACAGCATGGATGAGGCGCTGGCCCTGCCCTCGGAAAAAGCGGTGACCATCGCCCTGCGCACCCAGCAGATCCTGGCGCACGAATCGGGCGTGGCCAACACCATCGACCCGCTGGCCGGCAGTTATTATGTCGAGCAATTGACCGAGCAGATGGAGGCCGAGGCCAACGCCTATTTCCGCCGCATCGCGGCCTTCGGCGGCGTTCTCCCCGCCATCGAAGCCGGCTTTTTCCAGCGCGAGATCGCCGAGGCCGCCTACCGCTACCAGATGGAGATCGACACCGGCGCCCGCACCATCGTCGGCGTCAACGATTTCGTAGCCGCCGAGCCGATCGCCATCCCCATCCTGCAGATGGACCCCGCCGGGTATGATCGCCAGATCGCGCGCTTGCAGCGCCTGCGGGCCGGGCGGGACAACGTCGCGGTGCAGAAGGCGCTGGCCGCGCTGGCCGATTGCGCCCGCGGCCCCGACAACCTCATGCCCCCGATCCTCGACGCGGTCAAAGCCTACGCCACCCTCGGCGAGATCACCGACGTCTTCCGCCACGTATTCGGCATCTACCACGAACCAGTGCATTTTTAGTTGGATATTGAATATTAGATATTAGATATTTGATATTAGGTATTAATCGTAAATACCCAATAACCAATACCCAATATCTAATATCTACTAAAAAACCACCCAAAGGAACAAACACCGTATGGATCGTAAAATCCGTATTCTCGTTGCCAAGCCGGGGCTGGACGGCCATGACCGCGGGGCCAAAGTGGTGGCCCGGGCCCTGCGCGATGCCGGCTTCGAGGTCATCTACACCGGCATCCGCCAGACCCCCGACATGATCGCCGAGGCGGCGCTGCAAGAAGATGTCGATGTCGTCGGCCTCAGCATCCTCTCCGGCGCGCACATGGCCCTGGTGCCCAAAGTCAGAGAGGCGCTGACCACAGCAGGGCTGGAGGATGTCCCGCTCCTGCTCGGCGGCATCGTCCCCGACGAAGACATCCCGGTGCTGCATCAGATGGGCGTGCGTGGCGTGTTTGGCCCCGGCACCCCCACCGGGGTCATTGTCGATTTCATTCACAACGAATTGCGGGAGCCGCTTTAAAACGTGGTGCGTGGTGCGTGATGCGTGAAACGTAAAACGTAAAACGTAAAACGCATCACGCATCACGCATCACGCATCACGCATCACGCATCACGCATCACGCATCACGCATCACGCACCCATGCCCGATCTCAGCACTGCCTCAGGCCTTGTCGCCGCCTTGAATGAGGGCAACCGCCGCGCCCTGGCCCGCGTGATCAGCCATATCGAGAACAACGACGCTCTGGCCCAGCCCCTGCTGGCGGCCCTCTACCCGCAAGCCGGCGCCGCCCATCTCATCGGCGTCACCGGCGCGCCCGGCACCGGCAAATCCACCCTGGTCAATGGCATGGCCCTGGCCTTTCGTCAGCAGGGGTTGACGGTGGGCATCGTCGCCGTCGATCCCACCAGCCCTTTCAGCGGCGGCGCCCTGCTCGGCGACCGGGTGCGGATGCGCGACCTGGCCGGCGACCCCGGCATCTTCATCCGCTCGATGGCCACCCGCGGCAGCCTGGGCGGGCTGGCCCAAACCACCGCCGACGTGGTCATGACCCTCGACGCCGCCGGCTTCGCACGGGTGATCATCGAAACGGTCGGCGTCGGCCAGAGCGAGGTGGAGATCGCCAGCACCGCCCACACCACCATCGTGGTCGAAGCCCCCGGCCTGGGAGATGAGGTACAGGCGATCAAGGCCGGCATCCTGGAGATCGCCGACATCTTCGCCGTGAACAAGGCCGACCGCGAAGGCGCCGACCGCACCGTCATGGCCTTGCAAATGATGTTGGCCCTGGGCGGGACGGGCCACCAGCAGATCCTGCACCACGGACGCATGCTGCCGGTGGACCTGCCCCCTGCCCCCCCCGCCGATGGCTGGACCCCGCCCATCCATAAGACCGTGGCCACGCAAAACCAGGGCATCGCCGCCTTGGTCGAGGCAATCGAGGCCCACCGCGGCTATTTGCAGCACAGCGGCCTGCGCCAGACCCGCGACCGCCTGCGCGCCGCTACCGAGCTGCGCATGATCCTGCGCGACCTGCTCTTGCAACGCACCCTGGCCGCCATCCCCGCGGCAGACATCGCGGCGCTGGTGCACGCTGTCGCCGCCCGTGAGATCGACCCGTATAGCGCGGCCCAGCGCCTGGTCGCGCGCACCACATCCTGAGGGAGGAACCGATGTCTGAAGGTTTGTACGGCGAACTGGCAGTGGTGGGAGGCTCTTGCCATCCCCAACTCACCGCCGAGATCTGCGACCACCTGCGCGTGAAGCCCACGCCGGTGACGACCAAAACCTTTGCCAATCGCAACATCTTCGTGCGCCTGGGACAGAGCGTACGCGCCAAAGATGTCTTCCTGGTGCAGACGCTGGGCCAGCCGGTGAACGACATGGTGATGGAATTGCTGATCACCATCGACGCGCTGCGCCGCGACAGCGCCGGGCGCATCACTGCCGTGGTGCCCTACTATGCCTATGGCCGCACCGATAAAAAAGACCAGCCACGCGTGCCCATCACCGCCCGCCTGCTGGCCGATATGATCACCGTGGCCGGGGCCGATCGCTTCCTCACCCTCGATCTGCACGCCGGCCAGATCCAGGGCTTCTTCACCATCCCCAACGACGAACTGACCGCGCACCACATTTTCATCAAGACGGTGCAAGATCAGGGCCTGCTCAGGGACGCCGTGATCGTCTCTCCCGACATCGGCGGGGTGCGGCGGGCGCGCAATCTGGCCAATGACCTGCGGCTGCCCCTGGCCATCGTCGAAAAACGCCGCCACCCGGAAGATGGCGAAGCCGAAATCTACCAGTTGATCGGCGAAGTCGCGGGCAAACGTTGCCTGCTGATCGATGATGAGATCGACACCGCCGGCACCATCAGCAAAGCCGCCAACCTGCTCAAAAAAGAGGGCGCCGGAGAGATCTACGCCCTGGCCACGCACGCGGTCTTCTCGGAGAACGCGGCGCAGACCCTGGCGGACGCGCCCTTCACGAAGGTGCTGGTCACCAACAGCTTGCCCATATCCCCCGCGGCCCGCCAGGTCTTGGGCGAGCGTTTGCAGGAGTTGAAAGTGGGCGGCATACTGGGCGAGGCGATCCGGCGCATCCATCACGGCATCAGCGTCGGCGCCATGTACGAGGAGTGAGAACAGGGATGGCGGCGCTGGCCCCGCGCATCCTGATCCAACCGGGCGCGCTGGCCGCGTCGCCGGGGCACGTGCAGGAGTTGTTTCCCACGGCCGCGGCGGCGATGGCGGCCAT
>JABWBG010000022.1 GCA_013360575.1 Caldilineales bacterium | reverse complement strand
CGGCAGGGTGCTGGCAGCCACGGGCGGCGTCACCCTGGCGCCGCCCACGCCGCACGCGGCCAGCAGGCCGGCTGCAAGCAGGATCGAGCACAGCAGGGAGATGCGTGCAGACAAGATGACCGCGTTCCCCAGTCCTTTGGCGCCGGCCTATCCGCCCAACGCCATGCCGATCACGGCTACGATCAAGAAATAGGTGCCGCGGGCCACCGCGCTTTCCATGCGCGCCTGCAACTGTCCCATTTGGGCCAGCTTGTCCTTGGAAGGGGGGCCGCCGGCCTGCGCCATCTCCGCGCCCAGCGTCTGCATTTTATGCGCCGTGGGGCCGGTGATCAACAAGCCCTCGGCAAAGGCGGCGATGCCCGCCAGCGCGCCGATCGTCATCGCCAGGCCTGACCATGACAAGATGATGGCGGTGTTGAGTTGGCCGGTGTAGAACCAGTAGAGGATCAGGCCGGAGAGCACCACCAGCAGGGGAACGATGGCCAGCACCTTCAGCACCGGCCCGCCCATCAGCCGTTGCATTACAGCCGGGCCGGCCTGCCCCGCCTGTTGGATGGCGGGATTAACAAAATAGAAGAAAGAGAGCGCCCAGCCCGCCCAGACCACAGCGCTGAACACATGGATGACGGATAGCAAGGGATAGACGATCGACATAACCAACCTCCTCAAGGTGTGTGGGATGCGAAGCGGGGGAACGGTGTGTGGGCGGTATGCTAGCGCGTCCCGGCGTGCTGCGCAAATGGACGGTGGAGGGTGGACGAAGGACGAAGGATTATGCTTTGTCAAGATCAGTCGCCAACCAGCGGTCGGAGCGCTCGCAGCGCTCCGACCGCTCGTGCTTCTCGCTTCCCCGCCTCCTCGCCTGCGTTGTCAACCAGCGCTCGCAGCGCTGCGACCGCTCGATCTCCTCGCCTCGTCCTTCGTCCTTCGTCCTTCGTCCCATCGCCCCTTCGTCCCCTCCTCGCCTCTTCACCTCGGTTTAGCTGATCCAGTGCATGCCGGTGGTGCCTGTGATCACCCAGACGCCCTCCTGCTGCGCCAGCACATAGGTCTGGCCGCCGGCGCCGAGCATGGCGAAGTAGATGCTGGCTGCCACCTGCACCGTGCCATCTGGCTGGGGTTGGATGGCGCCGACCGTGATCACGGCGCCGTCGATCACGGTGTCGCGGGCGTCGCGCGGGGCTTCGCGTGCGCTGCGCACCCAGGTGAAGGCCGCGGGCAGGTCGGCCAGGGCGGCGATGACGGCCTCTCGTGTGGCAGCGGGCGGCAGTTCCCCCTCTTGCAGGCCCGGCCACACCTCGGCGGCGGTGGTAGCCAGCAGGTAGATATGGGGGAAGTTGGGGGGCTGGCCAAAGGTATGATCGACGGTGTAGACCTGGCGGATCACCGCGGCGTAGATCTGCACTTCATCAATGGCTGCGGCCGGCGGCGGGGTGGGCGTGGCCGGCGGCGGGGTGGAAGTGGGCGGGACAGGGGTGGAAGTGGGTGGGGCAGGGGTGGGCGCAGTGCAGGCCGCGGGCCACAACAGCAGCGCCAGCCACAGCAGGGTCAGGATCGATCGATGTGAAATCATGAGAGACACCTCCGGAGTGTGTGAATGGTCATCGCCCAGACGCAACCAGCTTGTCATTTGTTCCGGTTGGCGTACAATGACGGGCGCCCCAGGCATTTTGCCTTTCTCCCACACCTCGCTTACCCGGATCATGCCACCAGCCATTGTTCACGCCATCCAACTCCATCACAGTCACGGCCAGCCCCTGACTCCCGCGCCGGCCGCGCGCGGGCTGATCGGCCAGGGCCTGGCGGGCGACAGCCACAGCCTGGGCGCGGCCGGCCGCAAACGGCAGGTGCTGCTGCTCGATCTGTCCACGGCCGCGGCCTTGGGCCTGGCGCCGGGCGACCTGCGCGAGCAGATCACCCTGCGCGGGCTGCCCGACATCAGTCTGACGCCGCCGGGCACGCGGCTGCGCATCGGCCAAGTCACCTTCGAGGCCGCAGGGGACTGCGAGCCTTGCCTGCACATCGGCGATCTGCTGGGCGTGGCGGACAACGAGGCCTTGCGGCAGGCGCTGCAAAAACGTCGCGGTCTCCTCTGCCGCGTGGTAGCCACTGCCGGCGACGGCTGGGTGCGCGTGGGGGATGAGGTGGTTTGGTTGGTTGGTTAGTTGGTTAGTTGGTTGGTTGGTTGGTGGATTCGTGGATGAGATGGAATTTTTGTAGATAAAGTAATTAATGACGAATATTCAATTTACCAATCTATAACTTACCATTAATCAACCAACCAAAAAACAAACAAACAAACAAATTACCCACCCACCCACCCACCCACCCACCCAACCAACCAACTACCCAACCAACCAACCAACCAACAAACCAACAAACCAACCAACAAACAAACAAACCACCATGAAAACCACCATGAAAACCAAAAACCTACTCATTTTTCTCTTGCTCCTCGCCCTGACGGCCGGGTGCGCGCCGCCGATCCCGGCCACGCCGGAGCCAGGCCCCCCGACCTTGACCCCGGTCAAATTGGGATTGGGCTACATCCCCAGCGTGCAGTTTGCGCCGATCTACGTGGCCATCGACCAGGGCTATTTCACCGACGAGGGCATCGCGGTGGAGCCGGAACATGGCTTCGAGACCGACTTTCTGGCCCTGCTGGGCACGAATGAACGCCAGTTCGTCGTTGCCAGCGGCGAGCAGATCGTGCTGGGCCGGGCGCAGGGCCTGCCTGTCACCTACGTGGCGGCCTGGTATCACGCCTTTCCTGTGGTGATCTTCGCCCCCGCCGAGAGCGGCATCCGCCAGCCGCAAGACCTGATCGGCAAGAAGGTGGGGATTCCCGGCCTGTTTGGGGCCAGCTACATTGCCTGGAAAGGGCTGGTGATGGCCGCAGCCCTGCCGGAAGCGCAGATCCAGCTGGAAAGCATCGGCTTTACCCAGGCCGCGGCAGTCAGCGAAGGGTTGGTGGATGCCGCCACCGACTACGCGGTGAATGGGCCGGTGCAATTGCAACTGGCCGGGCGGGCGGTGAATGTGATCCGGATCGATGACTATCTGCGCCTGCCTGCCAATGGCCTGATCAGCAATGAGAAGACCATCGCCGAACAACCGGCGTTGGTGACGGGGATGACGCGGGCGCTGCTGCGCGGCATCCGCTTCACCCTCGATAATCCCGACGCCGCTTTCGCGATCAGCCTGAAGTTCGTGCCCGAAGCGGCGCAGGCGCTGGACACGAACCGCGCCATTTTCGACGCCTCCCTGCCCTTTTGGACGCCCCCGCCCGGCCGCGACCTCGGCTTCACCGATCCCGCCATCTGGCCCGAGACCGTGGCCTTTATGCAGGCAGCCGGGCTGATCGACCAACCGGTGGACAGCGACCGGCTGTGGACGAACGAATTTGCCGCCGCGGCCCAGCCATGACCCCGCTGCTCTGCCTGCGCCACATCGAGAAGGCCTACGGCGACCCTGCCGACCCGCTGCACGCCCTGCACGATATCAGTTTCGAGATCGAACGGGGCGAATTCGTCTGTCTGGTGGGGCCCAGCGGCGGCGGCAAATCGACGCTGCTGCGCATCATTGCCGGGCTGCTCCGCCCCAGCGCCGGCGTCATCGAGCTAGACGGCGCGCCGATCACCGGCCCCAGCCCGCGCGTGGGCATCGTGTTCCAGAACGTCAACCTCATGCCCTGGCGCACGGTGATCGATAATGTGGCCCTGCCCCTGGAACTGACCGGCGTCTCCCGCCCGGCGCGTTATGCCGCGGCGCAGAAATGGCTCGATCTGGTGGCGTTGGACGGGTTCGAACACAGTTTTCCGCACCAACTTTCCGGCGGCATGCAGCAGCGGGCCGCCATCGCCCGCGCCCTGGCGCAGGAGGCAGAGATCCTGTTGCTGGATGAGCCGTTCGGCGCGCTGGATGCGCTGACCCGCGAGCATCTCAACCGCGAGTTGTGGCGCATCCACCACAGCCAACAGCAGACGACGCTGATGGTGACGCATGCCATCGGCGAAGCGGTGTTCCTGGCCGACCGGGTGCTGGTGCTGTCGCAGCGGCCAGGCGTGGTCAAACGAGACATTCCCATCCCCCTGCCCCGGCCACGCGATGAGGATCTGTTCACCCAGCCGGCCTATCTGGCCCTGCTGCGGGAGGTGCGGGCGGCGATCGAACGGCCCGGGGCCGGCCCGCGCTCGTAACGTTGGCCCGGCCGCGTGCATCAGTGAGAGAGCAGCCGGCAGCGCTGCTTCCACCCCCTCCCACCTTTTTCAGGAGTTGATCATGACCTCGTACGGCCTCAGCAAGATCGTGTCCCTGCCCTACGCGCAGGCTGTTGCCGCGATCACCGCCGCGCTGAAGACTCAGGGCTTTGGCGTGCTCACCAGCATCGATGTGCGAGAGACATTGCGCCAGAAAATCGGCGCCGAGTTCCGCCCCTATATCATCCTCGGCGCCTGCAATCCCCATCTGGCCCACCGCGCCTTGCAAGCCGAAGATGAGATCGGCCTGCTGCTGCCTTGCAATGCCATCGTCTATGACAATGGCGATGGCAGCAGCAGCATCAGCCTGCTCGACCCGGCGCAGATGATGTCGTTCACCGGCAATCCGGCATTGGAGCCGATTGCGGCGGAAGCGCGGCGGCTATTGCAGGCCGCGCTGGACGCGGTGGCCTGATGCTGCGGGTCTCCTTCCCTGCCGCGGGCGGGGAAGGAGACCCGCAGCCGGCGGTCAGGAGGGGGTGATGATGATCTCGTGGGTGACCGGCCCGCGCAGGGAGGAGGAGACGGTGCAATAGCGGGTCTCGGCCAGTTCGATCGCCCGTTCGACGGCTTGGGGATCGACCTCGTCGCCGCTGACGCGGCAGATGAGGTGGAATTGGGTGAAGGATCGGGGCCAGTCGGGCAGTTGTTCGCCCTGCACTTCGATCTCGAAGCTGTTGATTTTTTGGCGTTTCTTTTCCAGCACGCCGATGGCGGTGGTGGCGATGCAGCCGCCCAGGGCGGCGAGGAGGAGTTCGCTGGCGCCCATGCCGCGGCCGCTGTGGTTGCCATCGATAGCGACGCGGTTTTCAGCGGCATTGGCGGCGACGAAAGCACGCTCGCCTTGCCAGTTGACGGTGAGAGTTTTGCTCATGAAAGGAATGCTCCGGGTGGGGGTCAGGGGGCAGTGGTCAGTATTCAGTGGTCAGTATTCAGTGGTCAGTATTCAGTCATCGCGCCAACCACTGACCACTGACCACTGAATACTGAATACTGAATACTGAATACTGAATACTGCCTTAGACGCGGCGAGGGGGGAAAACGTTTCCTCCCCCTGCCCTGGTCAGGCCTTTATTTGACAGGATGGAAGCGGGTTGTGTATTGTTCATTCCTGTTCGATTTTTCCACGTCGCCTGTTTTGCCGAGACCACTGCGTCATGCTGTTGCCGATCCTGCTTAGTTTGTTGGGTTTTGTGGCCATTCTCCTTGTCGATTGGCAGACGCTGCGGGGGGCAGGGCTGGCGGGTTGGCTTGCGCCCTGGCTGGCGGGGGCGGCGCTGCTCCTGGCCGCTTACTGGCTGGCCCTGCAGCAGCCAGATGCCGGGCTGGGGCTGCCGCAGGGGGCCGCGCCTTTGGGTTGGGTGCTGGCAGTGGCCGGCGGCGCGCTGTTGATCTATTCGGTGTTTATCGAGATCCCCCTGATCCAGCGCCGGCAGGCGCGGGCCCAAGGCGCGGCGATGGGGCCGCGCCTGGTCACCACCGGCACCTATGCCCTCAGCCGCCACCCCGGTTTTCTGTGGCTGCTGCTCTGCGCGCTGGGCCTGATCCTGCTTTGGAACCGCGTGAACGGGCTGGCGCTGCTGGCCTGGTGGTTGTTGCTCGATCTCATTGTCATTCTGATCCAAGATCGGGTAATCTTCCCACGCGTCTTCCCCGGCTACGCGCAGTATCAGGCCGTTACTCCCATGCTGATCCCCACACCCTCCAGCATCCGCCGAGCATGGATGCCACACAGAGGAGAAAGATCATGACACAGAACACCCCTCTCACCCGCAACCTGCTGCTCAACCGCGAATATGAGCGCGTGTGGCAAAGACATTGCGGCTTTCTCGACCTCACCCTGGCCGAATCGGTGGCCGTGCAGCGGCGGCTGCTGGAGGAGCAATTCGAGATCGCCAGGAAAAGCAAGCTGTGGCAGACGATGTTCCCGGCGCAGGTGCAGGAATTGACCCTGGACAACTTCCGCCAGATCATCCCTCTCACCACCTACGCCGATTACGAGCCGCATCTGGCCGGGCGCCCGGACGATATCTTGGGCCGGCCGATCCAGGAATGGGCGCGCACCTCCGGCCGCGGGGGCCGGGTGAAGTGGATCCCCTACACGCCCGAAGCCTATCTGCAACTGGGCGAAGTCTCCCTGGCCGATGCCATCCTGGCCTCTGCCGCATTTCGGGGGGATGTGCGGGTGCGCCAGGATGATGTAGTCGTCACCAACCTGCCGGCGCGGCCCTATCTCAGCGGGCTGGCGCAGGTGGCCACGGCCGAGTACGTGCGTTTCCGGCTCATCCCCAGGCTGGATGAGTTCGAGCAGATGACCTATCAGGAACGGAACGCCAAGATCTTCGAGCGGGCCATGGTGCAGGGCATGGATCTGCTGGGGTCGATGACGCTGGTGCTGGTGAAGATGGGGGAATATTTCGAATCGGATGCCAGCCGGCAGCGCAAGTTTACCTGGCAGGCGCTGAACCCGCGGCTGCTGTGGCGCTACATCCGCGCCCGCGCCCGCGCCCGCAAGGAGGGCCGCGACCATGTGCTGCCGCGCGATCTGTGGCAATTGAAGGGTCTGATGTGCGGCGGCGCGGACACGGAGATCTTCCGTGAGCGGATCAGGAATTATTGGGGCCGCGACCCGCACGAGAGCTACGGCTGCACCGAGGCCGGCATCCTGGCCGTGCAGGCCTGGGATTGCGGCGACATGACCTTCATCCCCCACTCGGCCTTCATGGAATTCATCCCTGCCCAGGACTGGGCGGCAGAACGCTTGCAGGGCGCCATCCCCACCCGCACCCTGCTGATCGATGAATTGGAAGTGGGCAGCCGTTACGAAGTGGTGATCAGCAATTTTTATGGGGGGCCGCTGCTGCGCTACCGGCTGCACGATCTGATCGAGGTCACAGCCGCAGGCAACGAGGCGCTGGATATCCACCTGCCGCAGATCCGTTTCGTGGGCCGCTCCGGCGATTTTATCGACCTTTCGGGATTCGCCGGCTTGATCGACGAAAAGCAATTGCTGACGACCCTGCGGGACGGCAACATCCCGCACAGCGATTGGGTCATCCGCAAGGAAATCCTCACCAATGAATCGATCCTGCATTTGTATATCGAATTGACGCCGGAAACCGATCTCGGCGCAGATGAAGTGAAAAATCGATTCCATACCACTTTGAAAGGACTCAATCCAGAATATGCCAATATCGAAGAAATGCTCGGATATATTCCGGTAAAAGTAACTATTTTGCCAATGGGCACATTTTCTCGCTATCTTGCCGAACAAACTGAGAAAGGTGCAGATATGGCGCATCTCAAACCCAATCGCATCAATCCTTCTCGGGAGATCGTGGATCGATTGGTACATTCGCTCTGACATTCGACACATCCCCCAGCGCTGTAGGCTCTCGCCAGGCTGTCTTGCCTGCGGCGGCTGACTCGCCATGACTCCTGTCCAGTTTCTCTGGGTTCTCATCCCAGCTGTTTCTTGTATCCTTTACGTCACCCTCTTCATCCTCCGCCGCCAGGATGTGGGGGATATGGCGCGCTGGTTCCAGGTCTTCCTCTTTGCTGCGGCCTGGTGGAGTTTGGGGTCGATGCTGCTGCACCTGGATTTGGGGCCGGCGCCGGCAGTCTGGATCCAGCGCGTCACTCTGGTCGGCAGCCTGGCCATTCCGCTGATTTTTTTTGGGTTCGTCATCCATTTTCTGTCGCGGCGCAATCTATTGCCCTGGGCTTCTTGGGGCGTGCTTTTTTATCTGGGCGTGCAGATCGTCAATCTCAATGGCTATGTGGTTAGTGATGTGCAGGTGGTGCGGGGCGAGGTTTTTCAGGATCTTGAATGGGGGGTGATGGTAGCAAGCATCTATTGGAGTTTTTATATCTATTTTGCAGCATTTTTGCTCATTCGCGAGATGACTTTGACCGAAGATGCGGCTTTTCGCAGCCGTGTCAAATACAATCTGGTGGTGTTGGCGCTGCTCTGGGCCGGGAATACGGCCAACGCCACTGCCTTGCAGGCCTATCCCGTCGATCTATTGTTGGCCGCGGTGGCTGCGCTGCTGATCTTTGTCAGCAGCTCTCGCTATCAGTTTTTGGAGGTGGAGCGCAGTTTTCGACGGCTGTTGCTCTTGTTGGTGGTGGGCGTGACCTATGTCGTGTTCGCCTCGCTCAGCCTGAACATCCTCGGTCACATCGACCCGCGCTACCTGGCCACGGTCAGTGTGGCGGTGGGCGTACTGACCGCGCTGCTGCTCTACAGCTATCCGCCGTTGCGCCAGGGGCTGCTCGGATTCATCGATCGGGTGTTTCTGCCGCAGCAATATGATAGCGCCGAGTTGATCTACGCCATCAGCCGGCGCACCAATCATCTGTTGCTGCCGGCAGCGCTGGGCGCGCAGGTGTTGGCCGAGATCGGCCGGGCCTTCGAATTATCGGCAGCGGCCATGTTCGTCCGCTCCAGCGCCCAGGACGAGTACGAGTTGGTAGCCGCCTACAATCTGGAAGGGGAGATCGGCGCCGCTCACCTGCGCGCGGACAGTCCCTTGATCCGCGAGCTTTCCGCCGCGCCACAGGCGATGCACGTGGACCGCTTGCGCGAATTGCCCCGGCTGCGGGCGCTGTGGATCAGCGAGTGGCAGCTGTTGGAAGCGCTGCGCGCGCAGGCGCTGGCCCCCATCCTCAGCGAAAACCGGCTGGAAGGCTTTTTCACCCTCGGCCCCAAACTGGGGGGCGAGCCATACACCCGTCAGGAGTTACGCGTCACCCTGCCCACCCTGGCCAACCAGGTCTCTATCGCCCTGGCCAACAGCCGCTCCTACGCCGAGGCGCAGGCGCGGGCCGATGCCCTGGCGCAGATGAATGAGGAGCTGCGGCGACTGGATCGCATGAAGGATGAGTTGTTGCAGAACCTCTCGCACGAATTGCGCACGCCGCTGGCCGTGCTGCACGGCTACGCCGAACTGTTGCAGGATGGCATGTACGAGAAGGTGGGCATCTCCGCCGATGAACTCTCGGCCACGATCATGCGGCAGAGCGCCCGGCTGGGGTTGTTGGTCAACGATATCGTCTATCTCACCCAGATCGAGCACGACACCCGCCCCTTCGAGCCGGTGGATCTGGTGGAATTGCTGGAGGCTTGCGTGCGCGATCTGGATCTGAGCCTGAAGCCGGGGGTGGAGGTGGTGATCCGCAAGCCAGAGGCGCCGCTGCCGGCGGTGTGGGGGCTAGCGCATCGGCTCTATCAACTGGTGAACAATCTGCTCGACAACGCCATCAAATACAGTCCCGCCGGCAGCAGGGTGCAGGTGTCGCTGGCCCAGCAGGGGGAGGAGGTGGTCATGGCCGTCAGCGATCAGGGGCCGGGCATCGACGCGGCCCAGCAGGCGCAGATCTGGGATCGGTTCTACCGCGGGGACGCCTCTCTGACCAGCGACAAGCGAGGGTTGGGGCTGGGGCTGGCCATCGTCAAGAAGGTGATCGACCTGCACAAAGGCTGGATTGTGCTGGAATCGCAGCCGGGGCGGGGCAGCACTTTTCGTTTTGGGCTGCGCGCCGCCACGATCGACCTTTCGCCGCCGCTGCTAGAAGAACAGCTGCTTGCTTGATCCGCACAGGCAGCCTGTTTCGCCCCATTTTCGGCAAGAAATGGCGCAAAAAAAGACCGGGCGTCTTGTGCAGATGCCCGGTCGTGGTGATTCAGGATGGATGGCCGCGGTTCAAGCTTCGCCGCCGCTGCCATAATCGACCCCGCGGCTGCTGCGGCGGGCGCCATGCCGGCGGCGGGCGATGTTCAAGCGGGCGTGGGAGCGGCGCAGGGCCGCTTCCATGGCCACGCGGCGATCCGGATCCCGCTCGCGTTCGGAGCTTTCCAGCCATTCTTGGGCGCGACGCAGGGCAGCTTCGGCGCGCACCGCGTCGATCTCCTCCGCCGCCTCGCCCGACCGCGCCACCAGCACCACTTTGTCCGGCCGCACTTCTACAAAGCCGCCGCCCACCGCGAAGAACTGATCTGGCTGGCCCTCGGCCCGCACCTGCACCTCGCCCGGCGAGACCACCGCCATCAGCGGCGCGTGCTTGGGCAGCACGCCGATCACGCCGTCGGCGCCGGGGAGGATGACCATGGTGACATCGCCTTCGTAGATCATGCGATCCTGGGCGACGAATTCAAAATGGAGTGTTGACATGGGGTGTGACCGGAAATGAGGGGAGCGGGCGATCAGACCTCGGCGCGCATGCGGGCCGCTTTTTCGACCGCCTCTTCGATGTCGCCGACCATGTAAAAAGCCTGCTCCGGCAGATCGTCGTGCTTGCCTTCCAGGATCTCCTTGAAGCCGCGCACTGTGTCTTCGATCTTGACGTAGCGGCCGGCCTGGCCGGTGAAGACCTCGGCCACGAAGAAGGGTTGGGTGAGGAAGCGCTGGATCTTGCGGGCGCGGGCCACCGTCATCTTGTCATCTTCGCTCAACTCTTCCACACCGAGGATGGCGATGATGTCTTGCAGGTCTTTGTAGCGCTGCAGGGCCTGCTGCACGCCACGGGCCACTTCGTAGTGATCCTCGCCGATGATGTTGGGGTCGAGGATGCGGCTGGTGGAGGCCAGCGGATCGATGGCGGGGAAGAGGGCTTGCTCGGCCAAGGCCCGTTCCAGCGAGATGGAGGCGTCGAGATGGGCAAAAGTCGTGGCCGGGGCGGGGTCGGTGTAGTCGTCCGCGGGCACGTAGATGGCCTGCATCGAGGTGATGGAGCCGCGTTTGGTGGAGGTGATCCGTTCCTGCAACTCGCCCATGTCGGTGCCCAGGTTGGGCTGGTAGCCCACAGCACTGGGCAGGCGACCCAGCAGGGCCGAAACCTCGGAGCCGGCCTGGACGAAGCGGAAGATATTGTCGATGAAGAGCAGCACATCGCGGCCTTCGTCGCGGAAATACTCGGCCATGGTCACGGCGGTCAGGCCCACGCGCAGGCGCGCGCCGGGCGGCTCATTCATCTGGCCAAAGACCATCACCGTCTGCGGCAGCACGCCCGAATCGCGCATCTCGTGCCACAGGTCGTTGCCCTCGCGGCTGCGTTCGCCCACGCCGGCAAAGACGGAATAGCCGCTGTGCTCCTCGGCCACGTTGCGGATCAGTTCCTGGATGATGACGGTTTTGCCCACGCCGGCGCCGCCGAACACGCCGGTCTTGCCGCCTTTGGTGAAGGGGGCGATCAGGTCGATGACCTTGATGCCGGTCTCGAAGACTTCGGCTTTGGTCGATTGTTCATCGAACGGCGGGGCGGGGCGATGGATAGGATACGTGGCCTCGCCCACCACAGCCGGGCCTTCGTCGATCGGCTTGCCGGTGACGTCGAAGATGCGGCCCAGGGTGCTGGGGCCGACAGGCACGGAGATCGGCCCGCCCATGGCGATGGCTTGCATGCCGCGGCGGATGCCGTCGGTGGTGGACATGGCCACCGCCCGCACCTGATCGTTGCCGAGCAGCTGTTGCGCTTCGCACACCAGCACGCCGCCCCCGTCCAGCGGGATTTCGACGGCGTCGAAGATATTGGGCAGCCGGCCGTCGGGAAACTCGAAGTCGACCACCGGGCCGACCACGCGAATCACGCGCCCGCTGATTTTTTGATCATTGCCATTTTTACTCATCCAGTGAACCTCCGGTGTTCAGTGTTCAGTGTTCAGTGTTCAGTGTTCAGTAATCAGTAATCAGTAATCAGTAATCAGTAATCAGTAATCAGTAATCAGTAATCAGTAATCAGTAATCAGTAATCAGTAATCAGTGTTTGATATTTTATATTCAGTAATCAATAGTTAATAACCAATAGTACGCTTTTCCAAAACACTGTCTACTGAATACTGAATACTGAATACTGAACACTGAACACTGAACACTGAACACTGAACACTGAACACTGAACACTGAACACTGAACACTGAACACTGAACACTGACTACTGTTGAACGGCGTTTGCGGCGCCGGCGATATCGAGCAAGGCCATGGTGATGCCTGCCTGGCGGGCCTTGTTGTAGGTCAAGGTCAGATCATCGATCAACTCGTTGGCCGCGTCCGTGGCGTTGCGCATGGCCACCATGCGGGCCGAATGCTCACTGGCGATCGCTTCATACAGCGCTTGCAGCACCTCCACCTCGGTGAAGCTGTACAAGACCTGACCGAGCACCGTGGGCGCGTCCGGCTCGAAGATATAATCCGCCGCCATCTTCACCTCTGCTTCTTCGGGAATGATGGGCAGCAGTTGTTCGATGGTGGGCGTTTGGATGACGGTGTTGATGAAGCGGGTGTAGCCCAGATAGACGGCATCGAAGCGTCCGCCGGCGAAATCCTCGATCACGATCCGGGCGATCGGCGCCACTGACATGGAATGGCTGGCCGCGGCGCTGCTTTTGCCGATGTAGGCGCTGCCCGGTTGGTCGCCGATGTTGATGAACTCGGCCCGGATCTCCGGCCCATAGCGGCGCATCCAATCGCGGCCCTTGCGTCCCACCGTCACCAGCGTCACCTCTTTGCCTTCATCCTGCCATTCATGGATGCGGCGGGCGGCGGCGCGGATCATGTTGCTGTTCAGGCCGCCGGCCAGGCCGCGATCTGCCGTGATCAGCAGCAGGCAAATGTGTTGCACCTCGCGCTGTTGCAGCAGGGGCTGGCCTCCCGCCTCGGTGGCTCGCAGCCGGGCCAGGAATGAGAGCACCTCCCGCGCCTTGCGGGCGTAGGGCCGCGTGGCCTGCACCTGCGCCTGGGCGCGGCGCATCTTGGAGGCAGAGACCGCCTCCATCGCCCGCGTCACCTGGGCAATGTTCTTGACGCTGCGGATGCGGCGTTTGATGTCGCGTTCAGTTGCCATGTTTCAGTGATCAGTATTCAGTATTCAGTATTCAGTATTCAGTATTCAGTATTCAGTGTTAGCGAAAGACTGAACACTGAATACTGAATACTGAACTATACAAACTGCTTGTTGAATTCGCTGATGGCCAGTTGCAGGCTGTCAGTGGTTTGGTCGGAGAGAACTTTCTCCCGCTCGATGGTGTTGCCGATCTCAGGATAGTTCGTGGCCATGAACTGGTAGAAAGTGCGCTCCCATTCTGGCACACGGTTGACGGCGATGCCATCGAGATAGCCATTGGTGCCGGCGTAGATCACCATCACCTGATTGGCCAGGGTGACCGGTTGGTATTGCGGCTGCTTCAGCAATTGCGTCAGGCGCTGGAAGCGATCGAGCTGGCGCTGCGTGGCCTTGTCCAGGTCGGAACCGAACTGCGCGAACGCGGCCAACTCACGGCCCTGCGCCAATTCGCCCTTCATGCGCCCGGCCACCTTTTTCATGGCCTTGGTCTGGGCCGAGGAGCCGACGCGGGAGACGGAAAGACCGACGTTCAGGGCCGGGCGGATGCCGGCGTAGAAGAGATCCGCTTCCAGATAGATCTGGCCATCGGTGATCGAGATCACGTTGGTGGGGATGTAGGCCGACACATCGCCGGCCTGCGTCTCGATCACAGGCAGGGCGGTGAGGGAGCCGCCGCCATATTCGGGCGCCATCTTGGCGGCCCGCTCCAGCAAACGGCTGTGCAGATAAAACACGTCGCCAGGATAGGCCTCGCGACCGGGGGGCCGGCGCAGCAGCAGCGACACCTGGCGATAGGCCCAGGCGTGCTTGCTGAGATCGTCATAAACAATCAGCGCATCCTTGCCCTGCTCCATGAACTCTTCACCGATAGAGCAGCCGGCGTAAGGGGCCAGATATTGCAGCGCCGCCGGCTCCGAGGCCGTGGCCGCCACCACGATCGTGTGATCCATGGCTCCATGCTTTTCCAGCGTGGCCACCACCTGCGCCACACTCGCCCGCTTCTGGCCGATGGCGACGTAGATGCAGATCAGATCCTTGCCCTTCTGGTTGATGATCGTGTCGATGGCCACCGCGGTCTTGCCGGTCTGGCGGTCGCCGATGATCAACTCGCGCTGGCCGCGGCCAATGGGGATCATGGCATCGATGGCCTTGATCCCGGTCTGCACCGGCGTGTTCACACTCTTGCGGGTGACGACGTTGGGGGCAATACGTTCCACCGGGCGGAATGTGTCCGTCTCGATGGGGCCTTTGCCATCGATCGGCTGGCCCACAGCATTGACCACGCGCCCGATCAGGGCGTCGCCCACCGGCACCGAGGCGATGCGTCCGGTGCTGCGCACCAGATCGCCCTCCTGGATGTCGCTGTACTCGCCCATGATGATGGCGCCGACCGTGTCTTCGTCCAGATTCAGGGCCACGCCAAGCACGCCATTGGCGAACTGCACCAGCTCGCTGGCCATGGCGTTCTGCAGGCCGCTGATGCGGGCGATGCCATCGCCCACCTCGACCACGGCGCCCACATCCACCATGCGGGTGGGGGCTTCGAAATGTTGGATTTGTGCTTTTAGTTGACGGGTGAAGTCGTCAAGTGCGACGGGCATACGTCACTCCTCGAGATTGGCGTTGGTAGGGCCGGGCGATCAGGCGCGCACGCCCAGCGAATTGCGCAGCGCGTCCAGGCGCCCGCGCACGCTGCCGTCGATCAGCTTGTCGCCCACTCGCACCACCAGCCCGCCCAGAATGTCGGGATCGGTCTGGTACAGGAATTCGAGGTTGGCGCCAAACTGGGCGACCAGATGGTTGCGGATGCGTTCCTTTTCCTCATTGCTGAGGGGCACGGCGCTGTGAATGACTGCGCGCAGAGGCCCGGCCGTTTCGGCGCGGAAGACGCGCGTCAGCGCCGCCAGGATTTCATCTACAAAACCGAAGTCATTGTGGATGAGCAGCACGCCCAGGAAATTGCGCAGTTCCGCCGGCGCCTGGGCAGGCATCACCCCATCCAGCAGGGCGAGTTTGGCTGCTGGCTCGACGCTGGCGTCATCGAGTTGGGCGCGCAGTGTGCGATCCGTCTGGTAGGCCGAGCCGACCTTGTTCAGGCCTTCGATCCAGGGTTCGAGGACGGCAGCCAGAATGCCACGGGTGTAAGCTTCAGGCGTCCTTTCCATGATCAGTTCAGACTCACTTCGGCCAGGAAATCGGCGATCAGTTGCTGCTGCACCGCTTCGTCGATGCCGCGACGCACCACACGCTCGGTGGCAAGCATAGCCAATTCGGCGATCTGTTTCTGCGCGTCGCCCAGGATGCGTTGCTTTTCGGCCTCGGCATCGGTGATGGCGCGAGCTTTGATCTCTTCGGCTTCGCGGCGGGCATCGGCCAGGATGTCGGCCTTGACCCGTTCGGCCTGGGCCGAGGCTTCGGCGATGCGACGTTGGGCGTCGGCGCGTTCCGCTTCGATCTGCGTCATGAGCCGGGCGCGCTCGGTTTCAGCCTCTTTGCGGGCGACATCGGCCGCGGCCAGTCCTTCGGCGATGCGTTGCTTGCGGGCTTCGAGCATGTTCAGCAGGGGCGGGAAGACGAACCGCTTCAGCAGAACATAAAGAATGATGAAGTTGATGATCTGCGCGAGCAGAAATGGGCCATTGATACCCAGTTTGTCCATGCGGCGCCTCCAGTGGCTGGTGGAATGGGGGAGTGCGGGCCGGGTGGATCAACCCAGGCCGGGCGCACCCACGAAGACCAGCAACAGGGCCACAACCAGGGCGTAGATGGCGATCGCTTCGGCGAAGACGATACCCAGAATCATGTTGGTGCGGATTTCGCCGGCGGCTTCCGGGTTGCGGCCAATCGCTTGCAGCGCGCCCATCACCAGCAGACCGACGCCGATGCCAGGGCCAATGGCGCCAAGACCAATTGCGAGACCAGGAGCAAGAATTTCAGTCATGGTGAGTGTTTTCCTCCGAAAGGGTGGGGGGTGGGGGGGGTGTTGGTTGGTTGGTTGGTTGGTTTGTTGGTTTGTTTGTTTGTTTGTTGGTTGGTTGGTTTGTTTGTTGGTTGGTTGGTAAATTGATTGATTAATTAGCGAAAACCAACCAACCAACCAACCAACCAACCAACAAACTAACCAACCATCAATGATGTTCATCTCCGGCGTGGCTGTGGGTGCCTTGCTCGAAGAAGATGAAGGTGAGGATAGCGAAGACGAAGGCTTGCATGAAGCCCACGAAGAGTTCGAGGCCGAAAAAGGCCACGGGGACGATCAGCGCCACCAGGAAGGGCATGACAAACAGCAGCACCTGCCCGGCGAAGATATTGCCAAAAAGACGAAAGGAGAAACTGACGATTTTGGCGATCTCAGAAACAAATTCGAGGACGCCGACGAAGATGTCGATCGGCTTGATGCCGGTGATGACCGGGTTGATGAAGCGCCGCCAGTATTTGAGCCCCAGCATGCGCATGCCCACGATCTGCGTCATCACCACCGAGATGATGGCCAGCGCCAGCGGCAGGTTCAGGTCAGTGGCCGCGGCGCGGAAAAAGGGCAGCAACACATAGCCGCCAGACGCGTCGTGCTCGTCGTGCGGGCCGTGGTAGGCCTCGCCATGCGCTTCCGCGGCCAGCACTTCTTCTTCGACTTTGTGTTTCTGTTCCGCGGTCAGGGCTACCGGCTTTTTCACCAGCGAGGGCAAGCCCAGGAAGGTCCCCTTCTCATAGCCGGTGGCTACCGTGCCGCCCGACTCGTGATACGCCACTTCCAACGGTTCGATCAGGCCGATGCTGTCGAAGCCGGGCACCAATTCCCACCAGTTGGCAAAGAGCAGGAAGAGAAGGATGGTCATGAACATGGGGAACCATTGCCGCGCTTTTTGCTTGCCCGCGATGTCGGTGAGCATGCCGTTGAAGGCCTCGAACACCCATTCCACCAGGTTTTGCAGCCCTTGCGGTACTTCTTTGATCTTGCGCACCGCCAGGAATCCCAGAATCAACACGGTGAGATCGGCCATGAGGGTGGTGATCAGCGTATTCGTGATCGGGAACCCGGCGATGCTCAGTCCCGGGATCTTCTCCGCCGGCAGTAGGATCGTCGGCAGCGGTACTTTGATCAACAGCGCCGACGCAAGCAGCGCGGCCAAAACACCGATCAAAATGATGAGATTGGTACCCTGAAACAGTTTACGCACTTACGATCGCTCCTTTGCATCCTCAGGATCAGGCGCCAGGGCCTGAAATTGGGCATGGATGGTGCGGATGATGATGAGAGCGCCGAGGGTGATGCCGGTGGTCAGCCCGCACAGCAGGCCCCAGGGCGCGGTGGGTGTGGAAGTATCAAGGAGGATGCCCAACAGCAGCGGCGTTACCAACACCGGCGCAACCCAAACTGCGAGTCGTATCGCCAGCCGCATCCAGGCAGGATGCTTCGTTGCATGCTGTCGTTGTGGCATTGCTTTCATCGTGCCTCCCCTGGCGGTGCAGCAGCCAGAGGAGCGGGTGACATCAGATACGGCCGATACGACCGTGAGCGGCAGTATACCGCATGCCCCCACATCGTGCAAAACCGAACAGATGCAAAGTGGCGTGGGAGGGCCGGCGGGGCCGCCCTACGCCGCCGTGAAGTGCACGCGCAGGCCGGCGGGGTCGGTGAAGGCCAGGCCGGGGGCCGCGATGGGGTCGGGGGCATAGCCCGCGGCTTGCAAGCGCGCGCTCAATTCCGCCAGGTTGGCGGCCAGGAAGACTGGCTCGCTGCCGTGCGGCTGTTGCGGGGCCTTGCATCGCCAATGGGTGCTGCGCACCACCACCTGCACGTTGGCCGCGGCCAGATGGAGATGCCCGAAAAAGGAGAGGCCCGCCGGCAGCCCTACCAGATCGCGGTAAAATCGCCCGCTGGCAGTGATATCGTGGGCGTAGATGGTCAATTCTTGCAGGGGGCCAAGGGTCAGCGGGGCGGCGGGCGCCGCGTCCCGGCGGCGGCGCGTGCGCAACTCTCGCCGCTGCCCCAGATCCCAGGCCTGCGGAGAGGTGATCTCGATCAACTCGAAGGGGTTGGCGTCGGGGTCGAGAAAGATGAGCAGGTTGGCGCCGGGCAGCATCTCCTCGAAGACGATGGGGATGCCCTGGGCGTGCAGATAGCCGCGCGCCGCGCCGAAATCGGCCACCGCAAACGCAGGCAGGGCAAAGTGCGGCCCGCGCGTGCCGCAGGCCTCGCCCCCCGACCACAGCCGCCAACTCACCTCCCCGCCCCCGGCCGCGGGCAGGGCAAAATCTGCCCCTTCTGCCGCCAGGGGCAGGCCAAAGTGCCGCTCCCAAAACGCTTGCGCCTTGCGCGGTGAGCGGACATAGGTGTGCAGGGCGTGCAGTCGGGGCAGCGCATCCGCTTCGCTCACCTGGCCGCGCTCCTATTCATTGTTTTCGGCCTCGAAATCGAGGTCGAAGTCCGGCGCCGCCTCGGTCTCGAAGGGGAATTCGGCCTCCAACTCCGGTTCTGGCTCTGGTTCCGGCTCGTATGGGGCTTCGCCGCCGCGGCGCTCGGCATACCAGGGCCGGTCGGGCAGGGTGTAGAGGCCGGGCTGGCGACCTTCGGCTGCATCCAGCGCTGCCAGCAGCTGTTCGAAATCATGCACCGGGTCCGTTTCTAACAGGATGGCCAAGATCCGATCCTCTTGCAGCACAAATGCGCAGTGCGTGCGGAAGTTGCGACCCTCTACCCGTTTGATGGGGATGCCGATCTGCCGGGCAAAGGCGCCGTCGGCGTCGCTGAGCGCGTACAAATCCAGCTCGATCTGATCCATCCAACTGGCGATGCGGGGCAGTTCCAGGCCGCTGATCACGTAGAGCGTGACCCCGCGCTCGCGCAGTTGGGCAAAGCGGGCGGCCAGATCGACCCCGCGCGGGGGGATGGGGAAGGGATTGACCGCGGCGGGGTTGTAGATGCACACCGCCAACGCCCCTTCGTCGATCAAGTCGACCGGCGCCAGATCGGGGCCGGCCAGGCTGGGCAGATGCAACCGCGGCAGGTGTTCGCCGACGGTGACGGCAAGGCCGGCCAGGCGAGGAGAGTGGGTATCGCTCACGTTATTGTCCTGTCCAGTGGGCCGGGCGTTTGGCCACGAACGCGGCCATGCCCTCTTTCTGGTCGGCGGTGGCGAAGAGCATCTGGAAGAGACGACGCTCGTGCTGCAAGCCCTCGCGTAGCGACAGTTCGAAGGCTTTGTTCACCGCCTCCTTGGCCAGACGCACGGCCAGCGGGGCCTGGCCCGCGATCTTGGCGGCCAGCTTGGTGGCTTCGTCCAGATAGGTTTCCACCGGGAAGATGTGGTTGACCAGCCCGTAGGCCTGGGCCTCTTCGGCGCTGAGCCGGCGGTCGGCCAGCACCATTTCCATGGCCAGCCCCTTGCCGATGGCGTGCGTCAGGCGCTGCGTGCCGCCGAACCCGGGGATGATGCCCAGGTTGATCTCCGGCTGGCCGAATTGGGCCGATTCGCTGGCCACGATCAGGTCGCAGCTCATGGCCAGTTCGCAGCCACCGCCCAGGCAGAAGCCGCTGACCGCGGCGATCACCGGTTTGGTGATGTGATGGATCGTTTCCCACACGCTGATCAGGTCATTTTTCAGCATTTCCACCGCGCCGGCATGGGCCATGGCTTTGATGTCCGCGCCGGCGGCAAAGGCGCGCTCGTTGCCGGTGAGGAGGATGCAGCCGACTTCGGGGTCGGCGTCGAAGGCTTTCAGGGCCGCGCCCAATTCGGCCATCAGGTCCGGGCTGAGCGCGTTCAGGGCCTTGGGCCGGTTCAGGCGGATCAGGCCCACGCCGTGGCCTGGTTTTTCTGCGAGGATGAATTCGTAAGTCATGGAGAAGGCTCCGAGAGTGGGGAAAAGGGGCCGAGCGTGGCAGCGCGGCTTCAGGCCTGCGCCCGCCCCTGTACGATCTTGACAAAAGAGCGGCTGCGCAGCTCGGCCATGGTGATGCCGGTGGCCAGCGCTTCCTCTTCGGTGATGGCGCCGCAGGCAATGCCGCGCAGGAAGAAGTTCAGCAGTCCCTGCCCGGTGGCGGCGTCGTCGAAGGTGTTGCCAGAGAGGGTGGCCTGCGCCGCTTTGTTAATGAAGGCGTTCAGGCGCACCGAGGCATCGGCCAGGCTTTCGAGAAAGAAATGATAGACCGCGGCATAGCGGATCGGCAATTGCGCCGGGTTGAGATCCCAACCCTGATAGAAGGCGTGGCGCAGGGAGTGTTTGATGTTGTCATAATGTAATTGCCAGCCGAAATGCACCGTGGCCAGGTTCTCCGCCACCTGTTGGGCGCTGAGGGGCTTTTCGGCTGTGGCCCGGTGCGGGGCAATCGGCATGATTGTGGTGGCGCCGTCGCTCATGGTCACGCCGGTTTGGGCCAGGCTGACCTGCATCACATGGCGGGCGAAGTCGGCCGCGGGGTGGGTGTGGGTCTGGTAGTGGGCGGTGATGTTGCAGATGGCGGTGTAATCGTAGGTGCCGAAGGCGCAGGATCGCACCCGGCCCCGCCCGGCCCGCACCAGATCGTTCACCGTGTTCTCGCCCTTGTGGTTGATGATCGCCTGCGTGGTCTCGATCATCAGGTCGATGCCCACCCCTCCCGGCGCCATGCCCAGGGCGCGCTCCAGGATGTCCAGCAGATCGGCCAGCGCCGCCACCTGATCGGGCAGGGTGACTTTGGGCAGGGTGACGACGAAATGGTCGGGTACACGGCCAGCGCTGGCCTGCGCCAGCGCGGTCAGGGCCAGATCCAGGGTGCGCACAGCGCGGGCGTAGCATTCGTGCGAGAAGGATTTGACGCGGATGCCGATGAAGGGGGGCAGCACGCCCTGGCGCATGCCCAGGGCCAGTTGCTCGCCCACGGTGACGGCGTGGAAGTCCTCTTCCTCGTCCGGGCGGTTGCCATAGCCATCTTCGAAGTCGATGCGCATGTCTTCCACCGGCTCCTGTTCCAGTTTGTTGCGCACCCGTTGGTAGATGGTGTAGGCGATCCAGGCCGGCTCGTTGGCGCGTTTGACTGCGTCGGGGTCGTGTTGCAGGGCCGCGACCAGGGCGGCGATGGCCGGCTCTTGGGCGGGCAGGGTGTCTGCCCCATGCATGCCCAGGATCTTGGCGAAGAGCACGAAATTGGGCGCGTATTCATCCAGGCTGCGCAGGCCCAGGCTGCCCAATTTCAGCGGTGTGGAGGCTTTGAACAGGTGCGCACCGCCGTAGAGGGTGTGCACCGGCTGACGATCGATCGAATCGCCGGGATAGCGGGCATGGAAGGCGTCATTCGCCGCCGCCACCCGCGCCGTAATGGGATCGAGTAATTCGGAAGACAATGTCTTATTCACAAGTATTTCTCCAAAATGAGAACATAAAACGTAAAACGTAAAGCGTGAAACGTAAAACGTAAAATTATCGCTAATAATCTTGCTTTCAGAACATCAAATATCAAATATCACACACCACGCCTTGCGTTTTACGTTTTACGCACCACGCCTTACGTTTTACGCTTTACGTTTTACGCTTTACGCATCACTCCAAAAGCCTTCTCGCAATCACTGTCGCTTGAATTTCGCTGGTGCCTTCGAAGATCTTGAACACGCGGCCATCGCGCCAGTAGCGGGAAACGGGATATTCCAGGGCATAACCATAGCCGCCGTGGATTTGCATCGCTTCGCTGGTCACATACTCCACCATATCGGCGCAGAAGAGTTTGGCCATGCCCGCTTCCAGGTCGGAACGCTGCCCTTCATCTTTCATGCGGGCAGCGTAATAGCACAACTGCCGGCCTGCCTCCACTTTCGTCGCCATATAGGCCAGCTTGTGCTGGATCGTCTGAAACTCGCTGATCGGCTTGCCGAACTGCTCCCGCTCCTGCGCGTACTGGATGGCGGCCTCCAGCGCGGCCTGGGCCACGCCCACCGCCCGCGCTGCCGTCTGGATGCGGGCCACCTCATAGACGCCCATCAACTGATAAAATCCCTGGCCTTCCTTCATCCCGATCAAATTCTCGGCCGGCGCCTCCAGATCGGTGAAACTGAGCGAGAAGGACTTCATGCCGTGGTATCCGACGGTGGGGATGCGCTCGCCCAGCAGATGCGGGGGCGCGAAGGCATCGCCCGGCGCCTTCTCCACCACGATCATGCTCAGGCCCTTGTGCCGGGCGTTCGGATCGGGGTCGGTGCGGGCCAGCACCGTCAGCATATGCGCCCGGTTGGCAAAGGTGATCCAGGTCTTCTGGCCGTTGAGAACGTAATGATCGCCCTGGCGGGTGGCGCGCAGCCGCATGCCGGCGGTGTCGGAGCCATGATTAGGCTCGGTGAAGGCCGCCGCGGGCAAGATCTCGCCCATGGCAATGCCGGGCAGCCAGCGTTCCTTTTGTTCTTCCGTGCCCCCGGCCAGGATCAGGCCGCCGGCGATGAGCATGCGCGTCATCACCGACCCTACCGACAGCCAGGCCTTGCTCAATTCTTCGGTGACGATGGCCACGGCCAGATTGTCCATGCCCAGCCCGCCATACGCTTCGGGGATGACCATGGCGAAATAGCCCATCTCCGCCATCTTTTGGATGATCTCCAGCGGGATCTCCGCGCCTTCGTTGTACAATTCCTGGGCGATCGGCGCCACCTCTTTTTCGGCGAAGCGCCGCGTCTCCCGCCGCAATGTCTCGTGTTCTGCGGTGAACATGCTCATAGGATCAGTCTCCAGTGTCGATCAGGGTGTTTTTGGGGGGTATGGTTCATTTCACCACAATCTATCCTTGACAAATGATTCATGATTGAAGATTAAAGATTAACGATTGAAGCGCGTGTACGAGAAAGGCTTTTAATCATTAATCATTGATCATTAGTAACAGTTCACCTGATGTGTCATTGCGAGGGCGACCGCAGGTCGCATGGCGAAGCAATCCCCAAGGTGGCTCGTCATTTTTTGGGGATTCAAGCAACGTTGGGGATTGCTTCGGGGCTATCGCCCCTCGCAATGACAAAATAAGGTG
>JABWBG010000268.1 GCA_013360575.1 Caldilineales bacterium | reverse complement strand
CGCCGCCCACCCCGCTGCCCACGGCCACGCCCGCCCCCGCCCCCGCCGCGCCCGCCACAGGCAGCGATCCCGAACAGCGGCTGGTGCAGCTCTACGAGCACGCCAGCCCCGCCGTGGTCAACATCACCACCCAGGTGCTGCGCCGCAGCTTCTTCTGGGGCGCCATCCCCGAAAGCGGCTCCGGTTCCGGCTTTGTCTGGGATGCGGAGGGGCACATCCTCACCAATTACCATGTGATCGAAGGCGCGGAGCAGATCGAGGTCAGCTTCGGCGACGACAACCCCCTGCCGGCGCGGGTGATCGGCGCGGATCCGCCCAATGATCTGGCTGTGCTCAAGATAGAGGCGCTGCCCGCAGGCGTCAAACCGCTGCCCCTGGGCGACTCGGACGCACTGGCCGTGGGCCAGACCGCGGTGGCCATCGGCAATCCATTTGGCCAGTTCCAGCGCACCCTCACCGCCGGGGTGATCAGCGCCCTGAACCGCACCATCGAGCTGGATCAACAGCGGGTGCTGCGCGGGGTGATCCAGACCGACGCCTCGATCAATCGCGGCAATTCTGGCGGCCCCCTGCTCGATTCCGAGGGCCAGGTGATCGGCATCACCTCGGCCATCTTCTCCCCCTCTGGCACCAGCGCCGGGGTGGGGCTGGCCATCCCCATCAACAAGGCCAAGCGGCTGGCTCCGGTGCTGATCCGCGAGGGCCGCTATCTGCATCCCTGGCTGGGCGTCGAGGAATTGGGCTACGCGCTCACGCCCCGGCTGGCCGAAACCCTGCGCCTGCCGGTCAGCCAGGGCCTGCTGGTGGCGCAGATCTACCGGGATTCGCCGGCGCAGCGTGCGGGCATCCGTCCTGCCACGCAGGAGGTGGTGGTGGGCAACCGCCGCTATCTCACCGGCGGCGACATCCTCACCGCCATCGACGGCCTACCCCTGCGCAGTTGGGAGGATCTGAACGCCTATCTGGCCGAGCGCACCGAAGTGGGCCAGGCGGTCACGCTCTCCATCCTCCGCGACGATGAAAAGCTCGACATTTCCATCGAAGTCGGCGCAGAGCCGTGATTGGTGCGTGGTGCGTATTGGATATTAGGTATTAGGTGCTGAACGCCTAATATCCAATATCCAATATCCAATATCTAATATCTAATACCCAATATCCACTACCCAATGCATATATCCGCTGTTGCTCTCGAATCTACTGTTATCGCCCACGGGCTGCCTTATCCGCGCAATGTCGAAACGGCGCTGCGGCTCGAGGCAATCATCCGCGCGGGCGGCGCGACGCCGCGCACCTGCGGGTTCGTGGCCGGCGAGCCGGTGGCCGGGCTGGATGCCGGCCAGATCGAACAATTCGCCCGCGGCCACACCCCGCGCGGCCCGGTGATCAAAGCCTCGCTGCGCGATATCGGCATCGTCGCCGCCCGCGGCCTGGACGCCGCCACCACCGTGGCCACCACCATGTGGGTGGCGCACCGCTACGGCATCGAGGTCTTCGCCACTGGCGGGCTGGGCGGCGTGCACCGCGGCGAAGATTTCGACGAGTCCGCCGACCTCACCGCCCTGGCCACGATCCCGGTGCTGGTCGTCTGCGCCGGCGCCAAGGCCATCCTCGACCTGCCGCGCACGCGCGAGCGCTTGGAAACATTGGGCGTGCCGGTGATCGGTTTTGGCTGCGACGAACTGCCCGCGTTCTACACGCGCACTTCTGGCCTGGCCGTGGATGCGCGCTGCGACACGCCCGCGCAGGTTGCGGACATCTGGCGGGCGCACCGGCAGTTGGGCCTGCGCGCCGGCATGCTGGTGGCCGCGCCCGTGCCGGCAGATCATGCACTGGATGCCGACCTGGCCGACAGCGCCATTGCCGCGGCCCTGCAAGCCGCCGCCCAGAACCGCATCCGCGGCAAAGCCCTCACCCCCTTCCTGCTCGATCAGATCGCCGCCGCCACCGGTGAAGCCTCGCTGCGCGCCAACCTGGCCTTGCTGCAGAACAACGCGGCCATCGCCGCGCAGATCGCCGTGGCGCTGCGCTCATCCGCGGCGTGAGCGCGGCGCTGCGCCTGATCCAAGCCTGACAGCCCCATGCCCACCTACACCTGTTCCCATTGCGGCCACGACATCCAGCCGGCGCAGACGCCTTGCCCCGCCTGCGGCAGCGAGATCCTGTGGGAAGAAGCCGCGCCGCGCGTCCGCTATATCAGCCGGCTGGCCAAACTGGGGCGACCACGCGGGCCGCGACAGCGCAGCCTGCTGCTGATCAGCGGGGGGCTGATCGCGGCCATGATCATCCTGCTGCTGGCCGGGCTGTGGGGGCTGGAACGGGGCCTGCAAGAGCGCCAGTCCATGATCGCCGCCGTCACTTTCGCCCACTATCGCCAGGGCTGGGCGCACCTGCTGCAAGGCCAGACCGCCGCCGCGCGTGCGGAGTTCGATCAGGTGGTGGCCCTGCAACCCGCGCGCACCGCCACGCCCACCCCCACCGCCACGCCCACCACCGGCCCCACCCCCACCGCCACGCCCACCCCGGCCCCGACTTTGCCCTCGCCCACCCCGCGCATCGACAGCCTGCCCCCGGAACAGGCTCTGACCCTGATCCAGGCCGCGCTCGACGCCGGCGAGTGGCGCACCGCCATCGAACAACTGCACGCGCTGACCGAGCGCGACCCCGGCTACCAGCCCGGCCTGCTCGGCCAGATGCTCTTCCACGCCCATTACAACCTCGCCCTGCAACATGAAGCCGCGGGCGACATCGACAGCGCCGCCCTGGAACTGAGCAAAGCCCTGCACCTGCGCCCCGGCAACACCGCGGCCCTGAAATTGCAGCGCGCCATCCAACTCTACCGCAGCGGGCAAGCGGCGCTGGGCCAGGATTGGGAGGCCGCCATCGCCGCCTTTTCCGAACTCTACGCCGCGGATCCTGCGTTCCTGGACACCCCCGACCAACTTTTCCGCGCCTACACCGGTCTGGCCGACAGCCTGCGGCGCAGCGACCCCTGCGCGGCCTTGGAGCGCTACCAACTGGCCCTGCAACTGCAACGCGACCCGCAGGTGCGCGCCAAATTGGAAGACGCCCGCCTGCGCTGCAGCGATCTCAGCCAGGGCGAGGAGGGCGAGAGCAGCGCCGGCGCGGATGAAAGCGCCGCGGCCCCGCCCCGCGGCCAGATCGCCTTCACCTCCTTCGACAGCGCCCGCACCTACCACAGCACCCAGATCTGGCAGGTGGAGGCCGGCGCGCCCGGCCCGATCATCGCCCCCAACACCTTGCAGCCCCATTTCGCCGCCACCGGGCAGATTGCGGCCCGCGCCACCACGCCCTCTCGCTTCGGCATCACCCTTTTTGCCGAACCTGGGGCCGAGGGGCAGCGTCTCACCACCGGCGCCGGCGACAGTTTCCCCCGCTGGTCGCCGGACGGCCAGCAAATCCTCTTCCAGGCCGAGAGCCGCTCCTCCGACCAGGAGATGCACCTTTACCTGCTCACCCTGGCCGGCGGCGCCATCACCGACCTGGGGCCGGGCAGCGACGGTGCCTGGTCGCCCGATGGCCGCCGGATCGTGTACAACGGCTGCGATGCGGCCACGGGCCAGCGTTGCGGCCTGTGGCTGTTGGATCAGGCCGGCGGCGAGCGGCGCCAGCTCACCACCGTGGCCAGCGACAGCAAGCCGGACTGGTCGCCCGACGGCAATCTCATCGTCTTCATGTCTGCGGGGCGCAGTTCCAGTTGGGATATCTTCGTCGCCGACGCCGAAAATGGCAACATCCCTCTCTTTTCGCTGGGCGAGAGCGAGGACGGCCTGCCCGTCTGGTCGCCTGATGGCGGCGCCGTGGCCTTCCTCTCCAACCGGGAGGGGGCGTGGGCAGTCTATCTGTGGCGGCTGAGCGATCTGACAGTCACGCGCCTCTTCGCCCTGCCCGGTCCCCTGCCCGCCTGGCAAGAAGCCAGCCTCGACTGGGCGCCCTGAATGGCCCCCCGCCCCTGCCGCGACCCCAGCGGTCGGAGCGCTGCGAGCGCTCCGACCGCTTGACCTGCCGCCCTGCCCCTCTGTTTTGACGCCTTCCCATCCCTGGCGCTATACTACCACCGCCTTACCGGGGCGTAGCGCAGTTCGGTAGCGCGCTTGGTTTGGGTCCAAGAAGTCGTCGGTTCGAATCCGGCCGCCCCGATTTCAGTGTTCAGTGTTCAGTATTCAGTATTCAGTGTTCAGTGTTCAATATTTGATATTAGGTATTTTACACCTGACACTTGACACCCGACACCTGAAACTCAAAAACAACACTTTACACACAAAAGACACCAAACCCACCCCACACCACCAACCAACCAACCAACCAACTAACTAACCAACCAACCAACTCCCCCCCCGCGGGCGTAGTGTAGCGGTAACACACCAGCCTTCCAAGCTGTTATCACGGGTTCGAATCCCGTCGCCCGCTTTCTAATTGTCAATTGTCAATGGTTAATTGTCAATTGTCAATGATTAATCATTAATCATTAACCATTAACCATTGACAATTGACAATTGACAATTGACAATTGACAATTAACCATTTCCCCAGGGGCCTTAGCTCAACAGGTTAGAGCAGCGGTCTCATAAACCGCCGGTCCCCGGTTCGAACCCGGGAGGCCCCACTTTGTAAGCAGATTCGTAAAAATTCTATCCTTCCCGTCGATTTTTGGTGCAGATCGGCGTGAATCTGTCTCAACAATCGGGGCAAAAAGGGCCGCGTGCTACCGAAAGAGACCCTGGGGCCTGGGCAAAAACCAATCTCTCACCCTCACCCCTCCCCCCCCGTTTGCCGCTGCTGAAATTCTGCCAGCCAGGCCTCTACCTCCGCTTTGGGCAGCTTGGGTTCGGCCTGCGGACGCGCCCGGCGGCCCGGTCGGCGACGGCC
>JABWBG010000267.1 GCA_013360575.1 Caldilineales bacterium | reverse complement strand
CCTGCCCACAGCTCCGCACTCTCCGGGTCGGCGCTGAGCGCGCGGCGCAGAATGTCCTCGGCGTCGGCGTAGAGGCCGGCGCGCAGCGCGGCGTGGCCCAGTTGCACATAGGTGGCGAGATGGTGGGGATAGTGACGCAAGATGTGCCGGCCCAAAGCAAAGCCCGCGGCAACCGTCTGTTCTGCGGCGAACAGGGCTTGCAGGCGCTGGCTGAGATCGTGCAGCAGGAGGTCGGGCATGACTGTATCTTACAGGAGGGCCGCAGCCGTGGGCAAAAACGGCGCGATTCGCCGGAGAAGCGTAGGCAAGGGAGCGATCAGGCGTGCAGGGGGCGTGCAGCGCCGGCCTGGCAACCCTGCTATGCTCTTGGCCATTCCCTTGTTTCTGGAGAGATGCCATGGAACTTTTCTTGCTGCTCTGCCTCTTGCTGGCCATCGCCCTGGCCGGACAGGTGAGTTGATATTTGGATATTGGATATTCGATATTGGATAATCATTAATCATTAATCATTAATTATTATGTATTGAGCGATAGGATATAGAATAGCGAATATCCACTACCCACTACCCAATACCCAATACCCACTCATCTCGCATAGGCCGATTGTGGCTGTTGGCCCGCCTGGACGCGGGCGACGTAGGCGGTGAAGGCCTGGGCAAAGCGTTCGACCGAGAAGCGCAGGGCGTTGGTGCGGCAGCGGGCCGGATCATAGGCCGCAGGATCGAAGCGGGCCAGCGCCGCGGCCAGGCAGGCCACGCTCTGCTCGGCGAAGTGCTCGCCGGTCTGGCCGGGCAGCACGGTATCGAGGGCGCCGCCGCCGCCAAAGGCGATCACCGGGCGGCCCGCGGCCTGCGCTTGCAGCGGCGTGATCCCGAAATCTTCCAAACCGGGGAAGAGAAACGCCTGGCAGCGGGCCATCAGATCCGCCGCGTCCGCGTCGGAGACGCGGCCCAAAAAGTGGATGGTAGGCCCGGCGATGGCCCGCAACGCCGGCTCGTCCCGGCCCGACCCCGCCACAAGCAGGGTCGCGCCCAACTGATTGCAGGCTTCGATGGCCAGATCGACCCGTTTATAAGGGATCAGCCGGCCCAGGGAGAGGAAGAAAGGTTCTGGCGGCTTGCCGGTGGGCCGGAAACGGTCGGTATCGACCGGCGGGTGGATGAGATCGCTTTGCCGGCGGTAGTAGCGGCGGATGCGGGCCTGGATCTCGGTGGAGATGGCGAGGAAATGACTGACACGTTGCGCCGCCGCGAAATCCCAGCGGCGCAGCAGAGCCAGGGCAGGCCGCAGCGCCGCCGCCAGCGCCGCGGGCATGCCCTCGCGGGCCAGATACGCCGCCGACTGCCACACATAACGGGTGGGGGCCAGGCAATAACAGATGTGCGCCGCGGCGGGCGCGGTGCGCACACCATGACAAAACCCCGATTTGTTGCTGATCACCAGATCGTAGGCCCGCAGATCCACGCCAGCAAAGCCCAGGGGATAGAGGGGCAAGTAGGGCTGGTGGTGATCGTGGATGCCGGGCAGCCTGTCCAGCCAGTTGACGCGGATGTCCCAGCCCTGCATCACTGCGGGCATCTTGGCCGGCGCGTAGATGGAGGTGAAGACCGGCGCCTCAGGGTAGAGCTGTTTGAGCGCGATCAGCACATCTTCGGCGCCGCCAACTTGATTCAGCCAATCGTGGACAAGGGCGATGGACATGGTTAAAGGTTGGGTATTGCATATTGGGTATTAGATATTGGGTATTGGGTATTTAGCACATTTTGAACAATAATACCCAATATCCAATATCCAATAATGAGTCAAAGTGAGGGGCTGCCGGCTCGCCTCTGCTGCTGCCGGCACTCTACCATCCCTGCGACTTGACACCCAAACCATTCGCGCCTACAGTCTGGGTGGCAGGCGGGTTGTAGGATGCAGCCGGCCTGCCGATCTCTGGTCTTGCGGTTGCTTGTGCGGCCGCAAGACCCACTTTCCGCCAAGCTTTTGTAAGGGAGGCGCCATGCCAGAACAGATTGCGGTTTTCATTGATTTCGAAAATGTGGCGCGGTGGGCCGAGGAGGCCTTTCTTGACTTCGAATTGACCCCGCTGATGGAGTATCTGCAAAGCCGGGGACCGGTGGTGGCCAAACGGGCCTATGGCGATTGGAGTCGTTTCAGCCACTATCGCGACGATCTGATGGAAAATGTGATCGATCTGATCCAAATGTATAGCGTGCGCGCGGGCAAGAACCGGGCCGATATCCGCATGGCCGTCGATGCCCTGGAGATTGCCATGAGCCGGCCCCAGATCGACACCTTCGTCATCGTCTCCGGCGATAGCGACTTCGGCGCCCTGGTCGTCAAGCTGCGCGAGTATGGCAAATACACCCTCGGCATCGGCCCGCGCAACATCACCCACCGCCTGCTGGTGAAATCGTGCGACGAATTCATCTACCTGGAGACCTTGCTGGGCGAGACCGCCAGCGTCACCGAGCAGGCCGCCACCGACCTGGAAATGGCCCGCATCCTCCTGGTCAAGGCCCTGCAGGCGCACGGGCAGCGCGGGGATGTGCCAGTGCTGGCTTCGCGGCTCAAGCAGACGATGCTTTCCCTCGATTCCACCTTCAACGAGGCCAACTTTGGCTACAGCCAGTTCAAATCGTGGCTGGAAGACAACGCCGACCTGATCAAACTGTATGTCAAAGACCTGCAACTGTACGCCGCGCCCAAAGATTTTGTAGATAGCAGCGATCCCACCCTGCTGGAGATGGCTACGCCGGCCGTGGCCCCGGCCCCGGCTGCCGTAGAATTGGCCATCGGCGAGCATTACCGCCAGCTCTACCGCCGGCTGAAGATGGACGCGGCCGATTTCGCCACGCGCCGCGACATTCTGCGCGATATTTACCGGGCCTTGAACGAGCAACCCTACCATTACACCACCGATTCCTTGCTGGGGGAACTGCGCGACCGCTACGAAGCCCAGGGCCTGGGACGCAGCAAAACCCTGTTGCGCAGCGTCTGGCAGATGGGCTTTCGCCAGCGCGCCTTCGATTATGGCGATCAAGCCGCGTCGATGCGCGTCCCGGTGGCCCTGGCCCCCGGCATCGCCAGCGAAGCCGACTTTGTGCGCCTGGCCGAATCAGGCTTCATCTACGCCGTGATCAACGCCGGCCTGCCCTTCGACCCGGACGCGCTGGCCGCGGTGCTGCTCAACGCGCCGGACCAAAAGGATTACATCCTCGACATCGTCACCGGGCTGGAGGCGGAAGGGCTGATCGTCAAGAAGGGAGGGCGCTACCACCTGCCCGGCTCCCTGCCCATCCCCTTCCGCAACGAGCCGGCCCTGCAACGGCTGGCGCGCGACATCGCCGAAGTGGAAGTGCCGGAGAACATCCCCCGCACCCCGGAACGGGCGGAAACCCTGGCCAAGCGGGCCATGATCCAACGTTCTCAGGATTTCTCGGCCTCGGCCCGCACCTATCTGATGGCCTGCCGCCTGCAATGGGACGCGCTGGAAACCAACGATCCCAACGCCTCGTTGGAGGATCTGCGCTGGTACATGGCCTCCTATGCCTCGGTCAAGGCGGGCGAGCTGTCGCAGGTGCAGCGCGATTACGCCGGCTCCACCCCCTATTATCTCGCTTTCTTCTACCTGGTGCAGGAGGATGACCCGCTGTGGGGGCGGATGCGGGGGCTGATCAATCCCATGCTTTCCTATTTCTGGGCCAACGCCGGCCGCGAGCTGGGCCTCAATGTCTCGGATTGGAACATCAACGCCATCAGCCCTGCCCAGGTGGCGCACCTCGCGGCCAACCATGCCAACCCCGAACTGCGCAAACGCTGGGAAACGCGCACCAGGGCCTTGGGCCAGGTCAATTCTGATGTGCTCTACCGCGTCATCGACCAGATCCGCCACAATTATGGGGATCAGCCCGATTATCTGACCCTGGCCGAACGCCTGACCACGCTGCTGGCCCGGGGGTGAGGGATGCGCGCTGCCCTTTCTATCGATCTCGAATCCTTCTGGCACCACGAATGGCTGCGCACCCGCCGTCCGGCGGACGCGGATGACCGTGTGCAGCAGGCCACGGCGCCGCTGCTCGACCTGCTGCGCCAGCGTGGCGTACGCGCCACCTTCTTCATCGTCGGCGACCTGATCGACCGCCACCCCGATCTGATCCGGCGGCTGGCGGCGGAGGGGCATGAGATCGGCTGTCACACCTTCAGCCACCGCCCCCTGTGGCAGCTGACGCCGGCGGAGTTCGACGCGGAATTGGCGCAGTTTGCGGGGGCGCTGGCCCGCTGCCTGCCCGATGTGCGCCCGCGTGGGTTCCGTGCACCCACTTTCAGCCTTTCGCCTGCCACGGCCTGGGCGTTGCAGGCGCTGGCCCGCCACGGCTACACGTACGATTCCAGTCTTTTTCCCCTGCGCACCCCGATCTACGGCGTGGCCGGCGCGCCCACCACGCCTTTCCGCCCCGCCGCCAACCTGATCGACGCCGACCCTGCCGCGGCCCTGCAAGAATGGCCGCTGACAGTGTGGCAGCTGGGCCGGCTGCGTCTGCCGGTGTGCGGCGGCATCTATCTGCGGGTGTTGCCTCTGCGCCTGATCCGCCGCGGGCTGGCCGCAGCCGCACGTCGCGGCCCCATCCTGCTCTATCTCCACCCCTGGGAGCTGGACGCCGACCTGCCCCGGCTGCCTCTCTCGCGGCGTGAGCGTTTCGTCCTCTACCACAACACCGGCGCGGCCATGCAACGCCGCCTGCGCGCCCTCCTCGACGCCTTCCCCTTCCAACCGATGGGAGAGGTTCTTTTCAGTGATCAGTAGAGTCGTTGCTGAATAGCGGAGGAGGATAGAGTTCCCCTACCCCAGCGAGTTGTTATGCGGCCGCAGCCCGAAGCACTCGTTTCTGGATGCG
>JABWBG010000266.1 GCA_013360575.1 Caldilineales bacterium | reverse complement strand
CTCATCGCCCGCACCCCGGAGCCGCTGGCCGCGGCCGCGGTCGCGGTCGCGGCCAGCGCCCAATCGGGCGCCTTTGTGCAGACTCTGGCCTGCGACGCGACCGATCTGGCGGCGCTGCAGCCGGCGCTGGAGGCCTTCATCGCCCAGCGCGGCGCGCCCGACTATCTGTTCAACGCCGTCGGCTATGCCTATCCCCAGGATCTGCATGCCCTCACCCTGGCCGATTTCGAGCGCAACATGCACGCCAACTACTACGGCCAGCTTGCGCCCACCCTTGCCCTGCTGCCCCATTTTCGGGCCGCGGGCAAAGGGCACATCATCAACATCTCCTCGATCCTCGGGTTCATCGCCGCCCCCGGCTATGCCACCTACACCCCCAGCAAATACGCCCTTTTCGGCCTCAGCGAAGCCCTGCGCAGCGAGTTGCGGCAGGAGGGCATCCGCGTGTCGGTGGCCTTCCCGCCCGACACCGACACGCCCGGCTTTGCCGAGGAGAACCGCACCAAACCGCCCGCGGTGGCCCGCATGTCCAGCAACACCAACAAGCTGCTCAGCCCCGAAGCAGTGGCCGCGGCCATCCTCCGGGGCGTCGCTGCCGGTCGTTTCGAGATCCTCGTCGGCGACGCCCGCTGGATGCGCCCGGTCAGCCGCATCTTCCCCGGCCTCGCCCGCCGCATCATCGATCAGGAATACGCCAAAGCGCTCAAACAGGTAGCGCAGATGCGTAACCGCTAGGCCCTGGCGATCTGGCCGGCGTCTAGCCTCTCTCGCCCGCTGTCCATCATCCACCTTTCTACTCGTGGAGGAAGTATGAACGACATCTTCAGCAAAGCCTTCAATTACACCACCGCCCGCGAGGCCCGTGAGGCCGGTTTCTACCCCTATTTTTTGCCCATGAGCGGCAATGAGGGCGCAGAAACCATCTATCAGGGCCGGCGGCTGATCATGTGCGGCTCCAACAACTATCTGGGCCTGACCACCCATCCCAAAGTGCGCGAGGCGGCGAAACAGGCTGTGATCACCCACGGCACCAGTTGCACCGGCTCCCGCTTCCTCAATGGCACCCTGGAGATGCACCTGGAATTGGAGCGGCAACTGGCCGACTGGGTGAGCAAGGATCGGGCGCTGGTCTTTGCCACCGGCATGCAGGTCAATCTGGGCGTGATCAGCGCCCTGGTGGGCCGTGGCGATGTCGTCATCCTCGACAAAGATGATCACGCCAGCATCTACGACGGCGCCCGCCTGGGCTGGGGCGAGATCAAACGCTTCCGGCACAACGACATGGCCGATCTTGACCACACTCTGGCCCGCATCCCCGCGGACAAGGGCCGGCTGGTGGTGGTCGATGGCCTCTACAGCATGGAGGGGGACATCGCGCCCCTGCCGGAGATGTTGCCGATCCTGCGCAAGCATGGCGCCCGGCTGATGGTGGATGACGCCCACGCCATGGGCGTGCTGGGCGGGGGCCGCGGCACCGCCGCCTCCTTCGGCCTCACTGCCGAGGTGGATCTGATCATGTCCACCTTCAGCAAGTCTTTTGCCTCGTTGGGCGGCTTCATTGCCGGCGAAGAGCGGGTGATCGACTACATCCAACACAACGCCCGCAGCCTCATCTTCAGCGCCAGCATCCCCCCGGCCAATGCCGCCGCCGCCCTCGCCGCCCTGCAGGTGATGAAAGAGGAGCCGGAGCGCATCGAACAGTTGGATCGCAACGCTGCCAAGATGCGGGCGGGGCTGCGCAGCCTGGGCTTCGATCTGGGCAATTCTTGCACACCGGTCGTGCCTGTGATCATCGGCGATGACTTGCGCACCTTCATGGCCTGGAAGACGCTGTTGGCAAGCGGCGTTTATGTCAATGCCATCATCTCTCCCGCCACGCCCCCCGGCCGCCAACTTCTGCGCACCAGCTACATGGCCACCCACACCGACGAACAACTCGATTACGTGCTCGACATCTTCGGTAAAGTGGGCAAGGAGTTGGGGATTATACATTAGATATTAGATATTGGATATTGGGTATTAGATATTCAATTGTCGTCTATTAACCATTTTCCAATACTACCAAATATCCAATATCCAATATCCAATAGCCAATATCCAATATCCAAATGCTCAGCCTCTCCTCTCAACTGCCGCTGATCGTCGCCCGCCGCGGGGCGCGGCGCCACGCGCCCGAAAACACCCTGCCCGCGTTCGAACTGGCCTTGCAGCAGGGCGCGGAGGCCATCGAAATGGATGTGCAGTTCACCGCCGATGGCGAGCTGATCCTCATGCACGGCGTGGAGGTGAACGCGGTCAGCAATGGCAGCGGCAGCATCCGCAGCCACACCTGCGAGGAGATACGGGCGCTGGATGTGGGCAGTTGGTTCGACCCCGCCTTTGCCGGGCTGCGCGTGCCCACCCTGGCCGAGGCCCTCGATCTGCTGGCCGGCCGCGTTCGCCTGATCCTGGAGCTGAAATCCTACACCCTGCGCAGCGAGGGCATGGAGCAGTTGGTATGGGCCGAGATCGAGCGGCGGGGGCTGGTCGATATGGTGACGGTCACCAGCTTCAACCCCTATCTGCTGCGCCGCCTGCGCAAACTGGCCCCCGACCTGCGGCTCGGCCTCATGCAAGCCACCGGCATGCCCTCCTGGTCTGCGGGCGCGCTGGCGCGGTGGTGGGCGGCGGCGCACGATCTGCATCTCGAACTTGATTTTCTGGCCCCTGACCTGGCCCGCAGCCTGCGCCGGCCCCTGTGGCTGTGGCCGGTCAACGACGAGCCCGCGCTGGCGCAAGCCCTGGCCTGGCAGCCCGCGGCCCTGATTACCGACGACCCCGCCTGGCTGCGCCGCCGGCTCGCGGCCGATCCCTCACCTGCTCCCCAACCATGACCCGACCTGCTCTTTTTCCCACCTTTACCGCGCCCCGCCCCCTGGTCTTTGGCCATCGCGGGGCCTCGGCCCACGCGCCCGAAAACACCCTGCCCGCGTTCATCCTGGCCGCGGACATGGGCGCGCACGGCATCGAATTCGACGTGCAGATCAGCGCCGATGGCAAGCTCATCATCCACCACGACCACGAGCTGGGCCGCACCGCGCCCGCGTCCGGCCGCCTGCGCGACTGGAAATTCGCCGACCTGCGGGCGCTGGATGTCGGCGCCTGGTTCGACGCCCGTTTCACCGGCGCGCGCATGCCCACTCCAGAGGAGGTGGTGGAGGAAGTGGGCAGCCGGCTGCTGCTCAACTTCGAATTGGTCAATCCCACCCTCCGCCCCGATGGCTCCGAGGCGCTGCTGGCCGACCTTTTCCGGCGCATGAACCTCTGCGACCGGGCCATGATCTCCTCCTTCAGCCCCCTCTCCCTGGCCGCGGTCAAACGCTTGCAGCCGCGCATCCCCCTGGGCGCGCTGTGGGGGCCATCCAGCCGTTGGTTGCTGCGGGCGGGCTGGTGGCGGCGGCTGCTCGATCCCGCGGCCCTGCATCCCCAATTCAGCCTGATCACCCCGGTGATGGCGGCCCGCGCACACGCGCGGGGGCAGCGCCTGCACACCTGGACGGTGAACGAGCCGGCCGACATCGCCCGCATGCGCGCCCTGGGCGTGGACATGATCATGGGGGATTGGGTGGATCGCATGCTCGCGGCAGCCTGATCCGGGGAGGGGGCGGGAATTGGCCCCATCCAATTCCTACCCTTTGGCCGTAGACGCCGCCGGTTGCTGGGGGTATAATGGGACATCATTGTCCAACCCACCCGAAGTCAGGCCCACCGCCCACTGACCACTGAATACTGACCCCTGAATACTGACCCCTGACTTCCCCTTTTTTTGGAGATTCAAAACCTTATGGAACGTAGCACCGGAACCTTCACCGTCAAATCTGGGCTGGCCGACATGCTCAAAGGCGGCGTGATCATGGATGTGACCAACGCCGAGCAGGCCCGCATCGCCGAAGAAGCAGGCGCCTGCGCGGTCATGGCCCTGGAACGCGTGCCCGCGGACATCCGCGTGCAGGGGGGCGTGGCCCGCATGAGCGATCCCCAGAAGATCATCGAGATCATGGAAGCGGTCACCATCCCCGTCATGGCCAAGGCCCGCATCGGCCATTTTGTGGAAGCGCAGATCCTGGAAGCGCTGGGCGTGGATTTCATTGACGAGAGCGAAGTGCTGACCCCCGCGGATGAAGCCCATCACATCAACAAATGGGAGTTCAAAGTGCCTTTCGTCTGCGGTTGCCGCAATCTGGGCGAGGCCCTGCGCCGCATCGGCGAGGGCGCGGCCATGATCCGCACCAAAGGCGAGGCCGGCACCGGCGATGTGGTCGAGGCCGTGCGCCATGCCCGCGCCGTGATCGGCGAGATCCGCCGGCTGCAAACCATGGCCCCGGAAGAGATGTTTACCTACGCCAAGGAGATCGGCGCGCCCTATGACCTGGTGAAGATGACGGCGGCGCTGGGCCGGCTGCCGGTGGTCAACTTCGCGGCTGGGGGCGTGGCCACCCCCGCCGACGCCGCCCTGATGATGCAATTGGGCGTGGATGGCGTGTTCGTCGGCTCCGGCATCTTCAAGAGCGGGAACCCGGCGCACCGCGCCCAGGCCATCGTCAAGGCCGTCACCCACTACCGGGATGCGCGCATCCTGGCCGAGGTCAGCCGCAACCTGGGCGAAGCGATGGTGGGGCGCACGGTCGAATCTCTGGCCGAGGGCGAACGCATCGCGGTGCGGGGGTGGTAAGCGGGCCGGGGGCTACCGGCTGCGCCACCGTTTGATCAAAAAGCTGGCGGCGGGTCGTGCACCCGCCGCCTTGCCGCGCCTTCCTGCCGGCGGGGCGGGAGGCGGCAAACATAAACTACATTTCAAAACCCTTTGACAGATTGACCGATCAATAGAGTCGTTGCTGAATAGCGGAGGAGGATAGAGTTCCCCTACCCCAGCGAGTTGTTATGCGGCCGCAGCCCGAAGCACTCGTTTCTGGATGCG
>JABWBG010000265.1 GCA_013360575.1 Caldilineales bacterium | reverse complement strand
CGGGTCAGGCCGGGGAGGATGAGGGTGGGGCGGGCGCGCCCAGCCCAGCGCACGCTCTGGCCGGAGAAGGGGGCGGCGACGGGCAAGACAACGGCAGCGCCCCAGCCGCGGTCGAGATAGGCGGCGATGCCGGGGTCGCCGGCGCTGATCTCGACCTGATTCTGTTCCTGCGGCCAGCGGGCGATGTACCGGGCGACTCCGCCCTCCGCGGCGACGAAATCCAGCGGCAAGAGCCGGGCGAGCTTTTGTTCGAAATCGGGCGGGACTTCGTCGCGGTGGATGATGAGGTGGCGGAGGTTGAGGTGGCGCAGCCAGGCCGGGGCCAGGGCCTGGGCGTGGGCGAAATCCGCGGCAGAGACTTCACGGCCATCTTGCAGCGCCGCCAGCACGCCGATGACCGGGTGCTCCAGGAAATATTGGAATTTCTGTTCGGGGTTGCGGCTGGTGTTGCCGCCCAGCCGCGGCCGCCCGTGGTAGGTCTGGTACCACTGCGTGAACATGATGATGGTGTCGGACTTGCCGAAGACGTTGAAGCCGTTGCGCCAGCCGATCGGCAGATCCAGCACGGCGCCGGGCGCGGGGTCGGCGGCGAGGGCCAGATACGGGGCGGGGGGCCGGAAGTCGGAGAGGGGCAGGGGGATGGAGAGGTGCTCGAAGAGGAGCAGGGCGGCGAGGAGGGCGGCGGTCAGGCGAGGCCGGGCCGCGGCGCGGCGCGTTTGCAGCAGGCGGCGCCCGCCCAGGGCCAGGAGCAGGCTGAGTCCGAGGAGGATGAGGACGCTGTAGCGGCTGGGGTAACGGTTGGCCTGGAAGAAGGGGATCTTGAGCAGCAGGGGGAAGAGGCCGGGGATGCCGGTGTCGTAGCCGTTTGCGCGCAGGGTCGGGCCTAACGAGATCAGCCAGAACAGCCCGGTGAGGAGGGCGACGCCCCGCGCCCAGGCCCGACGGCGGTTGGCCCACACGCCCCAGGCCGCCAGCAGCATGACGGTGTAGCCGAAGAAGAGGTGCTGGCCTTTGTTCACCTGGAATTGCGAGCGGTCGGGGCGGAGGGCGGAGTCGTCGGCGAGGGTGCGGATCAGGTCGCCGAACAGGGGGTGTAGTTGCGTGGGCAGCAGAAAACCGGCCAGATCCGCGCTGAAGATGTCGGAGAAGCCGCCGCCTTCGACCAGGAAATCACCCTCTGCGGCCATGTCGGGCAGCATGTGGGCGAGATAGGGGGCGAGGCCGAGGGTGAACAGGACGGCGGCGATGGCGGTAGCAGAGATCAGAGGCCGGAGATCAGAGGTCAGACTTCGCATGGTCTCTCGTCGCCACACGCCACTGGCTAAACGCCGCCCGCTAACGGCTATGACCACCAGCGCCACCAGCAGCACGCCGAATGTGCCGTAGGTCAGCTCGGCCCAGGTTTGCAAGCAGAGGAAGAGGCCGAGCATGACGCCATCGCGCGGTCGGGCGGTCGGGCGCAGGATGCGGGCGAGATAAAGGGCGATGAAGGGCAGCCACTGCGAGGAGGCGATGTTGAACTGGCCCAGGCTGACGTAGAAGAGCTTGGCCGAGGCAAAGGCGTAGAGCAGGGCGGCGAGGAGAGCGGCGTGGTGCGTGGTGCGTGGGGCGTGGGGCGTGGTGCGTGGTGCGTGGTGCGTGGTACGTGGTGCGTGGTCGGGCGCATCGTCTTTCGTCTTTCGTCCATCGTCCACCGTCCCCCCCAACAAGTCCACCGCCAGCAGGTACGCGCCGAAGCCGCCGATGATGAAGCTGCTGAGGGTGAGCAGGTTGGCGGCGAGGATGAGGTTGAAGGCGGTTTGCAGGGGGATGCTGAGGGCGCCGTTCAGCAGGGTGAGGGTGTAGAACGCTAGATTGATGCCGATGGGGTAGAACATGACATCGGCGGCGAAGACAGGGTGCGCCAGCCCGTCCAGCCCTGCCCGATTCACCCAGCTTTCCTTGGCCCACCACAGGTTCCAGGCCAGGGCAGGGTCGTCGATGCCGTCGCCGGGCACGTGCGTGAGGATGTGCGGCAGCAGCGGCCAAGTCAGGGCCAGACTCAATATCGCCAGCAGCAGCAACACACCGCCATGCTTAATCAGCGGTGATTGATGATTCATCTTGTCACGCATCACCGCTCACCGTCATGAAGAGCTGCGCCGGGGTCAGGCCCTGTTGCCAGGGCTCGAGGGGGATGGGCGGGTGAGCGCGGGCCACGCACAGCGCCCAGATCTCGCCCGCGCCGGCCGCGGCCAGCGCCTGGCCGCAAGCGCGCAAGGTGGCGCCGGAGGTGCAGACATCGTCGATCAGAAGCACGCGCTCGCCGGAGAGGGCGGCGCCGGGCTGAGGGGCGAAGGCGTCGATCATATTGGCGCGGCGCTCCTGGCGGTTGAGATGCACCTGCTGCGAGGTGTGGCGCTGGCGAAAGACCAGATCTGTGCGCAGCGGCAGCCCCTTCACCTCGCTCAGGCGGCGGGCCAGCAATTCAGCCTGATTGAAACCACGCTCGGCCAGGCGATTGGCGTGCAGCGGCGCCGGCGTCACACAATCGAAGGGGAGAGGATGCGCGTCGAGATAGGCGACCAGCAGATCGCCCAGCGGCGCGGCAAGTTGCTTTTTGCCCTCGTATTTGAGGGCCTGAATGGCCGCGGCCGCGACTCCGCCATAAAAAACAACCCCCCGCATCCCGCGCAGGGGGTCGGGGGGGTCGCTCTTGCAAGTGATGCAGGTGCAGCGGGCCGTGGTCGCGACCCCGCAGCGTACGCAGATCGCCTCGCCCACCGGGGCCAAGGCTTGCAGACAGTCCGGGCAGAGCAGCGCGCCCAGGCGGCGGCAGCCCGCGCAGCGCGGGGGGAAGAGGAGATCGAGCAGGGCATCGCGGGATCGGCGCAGCGCCTGGCGCAGCATCTCGCTGCCTCCGCGGGCTTAGGCCCACTGTGTGGGGAACGTGGGCAGGCTGAAGCGTTCGGGGAACCAGGTGCGCAGCAGGTCGAAGACGAAGGCGCGCAGATCATCGCCCAGGATCAGCAGGATGGCGAGGATGACGATGGCGATGAGCAGGAGGATCAGCGCGTATTCGACCACGCTCTGGCCGCTTTCGGGGGATGGATCGGAGCCTGAGGGTCGCATAGCTTTGGGATCAGGAGTGAAAGGCCGGTTGAGGTTTGGCCCGTGTCAGGGCCAGGCGCAGCACGGTGGCGCCGGCCTTGTAGATTTCGGTCTGTGAGACTTTGGAAGCGCCGCGGCGGCGGTCGGTGAAGATGATCGGGGTTTCGGCCACCTCGAAGCCGGCGTGCTGCACCCGCCACAACATCTCGATCAGGTAGGAATAGCCATCCGCGCGGATCGAATTGGGCGCCACTGCGGTCAGCACCTCGGCGCGATAGCAGCGGAAGCCGGCAGTGCAATCATGGGCGCGCAGGCCGAGGAGGACGCGGGCGAAGAGATTGGCCCCGCGGCTGAGGACGCGGCGATGCAGTCCCCACAGGCGCACGCCACCGCCAGGCACATAGCGCGAACCGATGGCCAGATCGCTCTGGGTGGAGAGATCGAGCAGCGTCGGGATGTAGCGAGGGTTGTGCGAGAAATCCGCGTCCATGGTGAGGATGCGATCGTACCCCTGGGCCAGCGCCTGGGCAAATCCGGCGCTGTACGCGGTGCCCAGCCCCAGCTTGCCGGGCCGGTGGATCACCTGGACGCGTGCATCCTCCGCGGCCAGGCGCCTGGCAATCTCGCCGGTGCCGTCGGGCGAATGGTCATCCACGACCAGGATGTGCAGCCCCACATCCAGCCCGAGCAGGTTCGCGACCAGCGGCTCCAGATTTTCGGCTTCGTTGAAGGTGGGGATGATGACGATCGGTTGCAAGAGATACCCGCAGAACTGAACACTGAATACTGAATACTGAATACTGACCACTGAATACTGACCACTGAAAAGCCCCGGCATTCTAGCACAGGCGCGGGGGCAATGAAAGTTCGCAGCGTTGCGGATTCGGGGCGTTTTTGCCGATCCCGCGGCTGTGTTACAATGCCCTTTGCCATCGCAGCGCCCCACCTGGCCTCGCCCTCCCACTCCCAAGAGGATTTCCATGCGCTTGATCGAACAACTGGCCGCCCTTCAGGCCCTGGACGCGCAGATCGACCGCTGCCGCCAGCGCTATCACGAGATCCAGGCAGCACTGCAGCCAGCCGAGACGCTGCAAGCCCTGGCCCTGCGGCGCAAAGGCTTGCAAGAGCATGTGGCGCAGTGGCAACAGACGCAGAAACAGCGCGAGCAGGCCGTAGCCGCGCAGACGGCCAAGATCCAGGAGCAGGAGAAGCTGTTGTACGGGGGCATGATCAAGGACGCGCGCGAACAGGTGAACATGCAGCACAATATCGAGGCTTTGCAGCGGCAGCACGCGGCGCTGGAGGAAGACGCGCTGGCCGCGCTGCTGGAAGTGGAACAGAGCAGCGCCACCCTGGCCGAGGTGGAGCAGGTCTGGCAGGCAGAAGCGGCCGCGTGGCGGCGGCAGCAGGCCCTGTTGCAAGGGGAATTGCAACAGGTGATTCAGGAAGCGCGCAAATTCAAGGCGGAACGAGATGGCGCCGCGCCCAAGATCGCGGCGCAGGCCCTGCGCCAGTACGAATCACTGCGCCAGCAGAAAAATGGCGTGGCGGTGGTCAAGATCGATGGCGCCAGTTGCGGCGGGTGCGGCTCACTTTTGCCCACCGCCCGCCGGCAGCAGGCCTATGGCGACGATCTGGTGACTTGCCCCATCTGCGGGCGCTTGCTCGCCACGACCTGATCCGGGCGCGAGGGGAACGTTTTGGCTGCCGCTGCCGTCCGCGTGTATGAACCTCCCCGCCCCACCGGCCCATGACTGTACCCCCTCGTCTGATGATCCCATTCCTGTTATTGGCGGCGGCCGCGGCCTGCCAGCCGCCGATCGCCTCGCCCACAGCGACGGCAACCGCCTCGCCCACGCCGCGCCCGGCCCTGTCTGCCAC
>JABWBG010000264.1 GCA_013360575.1 Caldilineales bacterium | reverse complement strand
CGACAGCCAGGCCGCGGCCCCCGCGGCCAGCAGGCGCAGTCGTCGGCCCGACTGCGCTTGCCGAAGTCGGCCCTGCCCCGCCACGCTGCGGTAGACGCCGAAGCCGATCAAGGCGGTGAGCAGGCCCATGTTGAAGATGTTCGCGCCCATCACCACCAGGCCGCCATCTTGAAAGAGCAGGGCCTGCACCGCCACCACCGCGGTCATCACCAGGATCGCTGCCCACGGCCCCAGCACGATGGCGGCCAGCGCCCCGCCCAGCAGGTGCCCAGACGTGCCCCCCGCCACCGGGAAGTTGATCATCTGCGCTGCAAAGATGAACGCGGCCATGATCCCCATCAGCGGGATGTGGCGTTCGCCCAAACTCCGCTGCACGCGCGGCACGGCAGCGAGGATGAAGAGGATAGAGAGTAACCAGAAAAGGCCCGCCACGGTCAGGCTGAGAAAGCCATCGGGAATGTGCAGGGCGGGAATGAGGGGGAAGGCGGCATGGACAGGCATGATCAAGGCTCCTTAATCGCTCAGGCGCTCGGCGTCTTCCATGTTGCCCACCACCAGGAACTCATCGTGCGGCTCGATGATCGTATCCGGCGGTGGGTTGGCGATGACCGCGTCCCCGCGGCGGATGGCGACGATGGTGAGGCCGTAATTGCGGCGGATGTTGGTAGCGGCCAGGCTCTGACCATAATACCGCTCTGGGGCCAGCATTTCCACCAGGCTGATATCGGGGCTGATCTCGAGATAATCGACGAAATCGACGGCGGTGAGGCGGCGGGCCAGGCGCACGCCGGCCTCATGTTCGGGCAGGATCACCTCGTCCGCGCCGACTTGCAGCAGGATCTCTTTTTGGGTGCGGGTGCGCACTTTGGTGATCACATGGCGCACGCCCAGTTTGCGCAGCGAAACCGTGGTGAGCAGGTTGTTCTCGAAATCGGTGCCGATGCAGACGACGGCGGTGTCGAAATGGTCGGCGCCGATCTCGCGCAGTGCGTCGATGTTGGTGGAATCGATCTGCAGCACGTGCGGTAATTCCGCGGCATAGCGCTGCACGGTGGCAAAGTCGCGGTCTACGGCGAGGACATCGTGGCCATTTTCGATCAGGGCGCGGGAAAGGCTGGCCCCAAAGCGGCCCAGGCCGATGACCAGAAATTCGCGCGTCCGTCGCCGCCGCAGGGCCTGGGTGAGGTTGGTAATGCGTGGTGTAGCCATGGTCAGGTGTCAGTGGTCAGTGGTCAGTGGTCAGTAATCAGTTCGTTAGCTGTAAGAGGTGGGACGAAGGACGAAGGACGAAAGACGAAGGATCACGTGTTGATGGAGGATCGCCTTCGTCTTTCGTCCTTCGTCTTTCGTCCTTCCTTTCCATTACCCGATGACGATCTGTTCGTGGGGGTAACGGGCGTGGAGGGGGCGCTCGCGTTGGGCGAGGAGGACGACCAGGGTGAGGGGGCCTAACCGGCCCCAGAACATGAGGAAGGCGATGATCACGCGGCCCACTGTGCCCAGCTGCGTGGTGAGGCCGAGAGAATAGCCGGTGTTCGAGAAGGCGCTGACCACCTCGAAGATGACGGCGAAGAACTCCGTGGGCATGTCGACCAGCAGCAGGATCGATGCCAGCAGGCAGAGCAGGGTGGACACAGTCATAATGGCCACGGCTTTGGCGATCGTTTCCAGGGGAATGGTGCGGCCATAGACAATGGCTTGGGGCAGCCCGCGCACCGTGGAATAGACCGAGACGATCAGCACCGCCACGGTGCTGATCGTAACGCCGCCGGCCATGGACGCCGGCGCGCCGCCGATAAACATCGATACCATCAGTGTCAGGGCGCTGGCATGGCCCAATTGGTCGAGGGAAATGATGGTGAGCCCGGCAGTGCGGGCCGCCACCACGCTGAACAGCGATTTCCACAACCGTTCGCCCAGGGGCATGCCCGCAAACGCCGCCCCTTCGAACAAGGAATCGGCAGGGAGCACCAGCATGCCGCCCAGGATGAGGATGGCCGAGATGGTGAGAGTCAATCGGGTGTGCACCATCAGCCGCCTGTCCCAGGGATAGGTGGCAAGATCGATGCCAATGACGATGCCGAATCCCCCGATCAGGATCAGCAGCATCAGCACCACCAGGGTGTAGGGGTCGCTATCATACCCGAAGAGGATGCTGTTGGTGCCGGCGTAGAGATCGAACCCGGCGTTGTTGAAGGCGCTGATCGAGTGGAAGAGGGCGAGATACGCGCCCTGCGCGCCGGGCAAGGTCTCACGCCAGCGCAGCCACAGCAGCCCCGCGCCGGCCAGCTGGATGCTGAACACCGTGGTCAACACCATCAGGGTGAAGCGGGCGATGTGCGCGCCTTCGAACACGCCCAGCGTCTGCTGGATGAGCATGCGATTGGCCAGCCCCACCCGCCGCCCGATCAGGATGAAGAGCAGTACCGAAAAGGCGATGAATCCGGCGCCGCCGACTTCCATCAAAACCAGCACCACCAATTGCCCGAACAGGGAGAGATCCAGGGCGGGCGTGATCACCACCAACCCGGTGACGGTGGTGGCGCTGGTGGAGATGAAGAAAGCCTCTTCCCAGGTGAGGGGGCGGTGCGTCGCGGCCGCGGGCAGGCGCAGGAGGATGGCGCCGATCAGGATGATGAGGGCAAACCCGATCACCAGGATCAGCGCATTGCGACGGGCTTGCGGGCTATGCCGGCCAAAACTAGAGGGGGCTTCTTCCATAGCAGGGGGAGCGGGCGCTGCGTCAAGGGGCGAGCTTTGCGCCTAGCCCCCCAGCGTCGCAAACCGGGGCATTATACACCACCGCGGGGCGCAGCGGGAAGGTAAAAGAAGCCATCTGTACCAGGCTTCGACCTGAGTTCAGCCGCCGGCCAGCCCATAGGTTTGCAGGGCGCGCGCACGGGCCGCGGCATGATCGACGATCGGCCGGGGATAGTCCACGCCCAGGATGCAGCCGCTCTGCTGTTGGATGGCCGCGGGCATCGTCCACGGTTGGTAGAGATAGGCGATGGGGACGCGCGCCAACTCCGGCAGCCAGCGGCGGATGTAGTCCCCATCAGGATCATGCTTGCTTGCCTGCGAGGTGGGGTTGAAGATGCGGAAATAGGGGGCGGCGTCCGCGCCGGAGCCTGCGCTCCATTGCCAACCGCCATTGTTGGCCGCGGGATCGCCATCGATCAGGTGCTGCATGAACCAGCGTTCGCCCCAGCGCCAGTCGATCAGCAGATCTTTGACCAGGAAGGAGGCGACGATCATGCGGGCGCGGTTGTGCATCCAGCCGCTGTGCAGCAGTTGGCGCATGGCCGCATCCACCACCGGGTAGCCGGTGCGGCCCTGCTGCCAGGCCGCAAACTCGGCCTCGTCGTTGCGCCAGGGGATGGGGCGCCAGTTGGGCCGCAGGGGGCCTTGGCGCACGTGCGGGAAGTGATAGAGGATGGCGATGAAGAACTCACGCCAGATCAACTCGTTCAGCCAGGTTTCGGCGCCCTGGCGGGCCTGGGGGGTGCGGGCCGCGGCCCATGCCTCCTGCGCGGCCACCATTGCCTGCCGGGCCGAGATCATGCCGAAGCGCAGATAAGGCGAGAGCTGCGATGTTCCCTCCAGATCGAGGCGGTTGCGCCCCTCGTCATAGCGGGTGATGGCCGCGTCGGGGCCGGCGCCGAAGGCTTGCAGCCGGCGCTGGGCTTCGGCCTCGCCGGGCAGGAAGAGCGCGTCTGCAGGCAGGGCCGGTTCTCCCGCTGGCCTCGCCCCCTCCGGCAGCGGGGGGGTGGGCAGCGTCGCGGGCGCGGGCAGCGTAGGGGCGATGCCCGCGGGAAGACCATCTCGCTGCTGGCCTGCTTCTCGCCCCGCGGGCATCGCCCCTACACGCTCTTTCCAGGCGCGGGAAAAGGGGGTGTAGACGGTGTATGGCTGGCCATCCCCCTTGGTGATCAGGTCAGGTGGGTGCACGGTGAGGCCAGCGGTGAGGTGCAGGGGCAGCCGGGCGGCGATGGCGTCATCCCGGCTGCGGGCATAGGGCGAGTAATCGGCCTCCGCGCAGATGGCCGCGGCCCCGGTCTCGGCCAGCAGTGCGGCCAGCGCCTGCTGCGGCGCGCCTGTCTGGATCAGGAGATCGCTGCCGCGAGCTTGCAGATCCTGGCGCAGTTGGCGCAGGCCGGCAAAGAGGAAGGCCAGGCGCTTTTCGCCCACGTAGGGCGAGTGCAGCAGGGCCGGGTCGAGGATGTAGAGGGGGATGACCTGATCGCCCAGGCTGCGGGCCATGTGCAGGGCCTGGTTATCGCCCAGGCGCAGATCGCGCCGGATCCACCAAATCGTTGTGGTCATTGCGTTACACCATCCAGGCAGAATGGGAAGGGAGGGGATAGGGATCAGCGGTCGCCGGCAACGGCCGCGGCCACGCGCAGCCCGCCCAGGGCCACCGCCGCGGTCGATTGCCCCGGAAAGATGCTGTCCCCCACCATCCACAGGCCGGGGGCCAGCCGCGGCGACCAGGCGCGGAAGAGGCTGGTCTGGGGAAAGCCGCCCACCCAGCCGCCTGCCCGCCGGGTGAAGCGTTCGAAGGTCACCGGCGTGCCGGGGAGGATGAGCTCGGCCTGGCGCAGGCCGGGGAAAACCTGCTCGGCCGCGTCCAGCACCGCGGCCAGATAACGCTGTTTGCGCGCCTCGTACGCCGGACGATCCTGTTCGTACAGCGTCCACCAGGGGGCCAGGGCCGTGTGCGTGCTGATGGTGAGGGCGCGGCGGCCTGCGGGCGCCCGCGTCTCATCCCAGGCCGGGCTGAGGGAGAGGAAGATGCTGTTGCCCTCGCCCAGCGGCTCACGCACGATCACCTGATGGTGCAGCGCCCCGTCCGCGGGCGCCAGGCTGCCATCCAGCCCAACGTAGACCATGAACGCGCCCCAGCCATCCTGTGGCGCGACCGAGCTCGCCGAAGTCGGCAGCGGCGGCAGGCGGCGCAGCCGCGGGGGCGCGTCCTCG
>JABWBG010000263.1 GCA_013360575.1 Caldilineales bacterium | reverse complement strand
GAAGCAATCCCCAACGCCGATTGACAACCGCAAAATTGACGAACAACCTTGGAGATTGCTTCGCTGCACTCGCAATGACATATCAGGTGAACTGTTACTCAGAAAGATTAAAGATTAAAAATTGAGGTGCTTTCGCCGAAATCAATCATTAATCATTAATCATTTTAATCATTAACGACTGTGGCCTGACCGAAAAATACCGCCTGCCCGGTCGGTTGCCCAGAGCTGGCGGTGACGTGGCCATTCTAACGGATGGGGGGGCGGCCTGTCAAAGGCTCTCGCCAACTGCGTAGCGTTGTAAAGGCCCCTGGGGCGCCCGCCGTTGCAGCTGCTGCACCTGGGCGTTGAAGTGGGCGACCACTTCTGCCTCGTCCAGGGTGAGCAGGCGGCCGCGGCGCAGCAGCCAGCGCCCCGCCACCATCACATCCTGCACATCCCCCGGCTCTGTCACCCAGACGAGGTTGGCGATGATGTCGTGCTGCGGCTGAAAATGGGCGGCGGCGCTGTCGATCAGGATCAGATCGGCCTGAAAACCGGGCTTGAGCATCCCGCAGCGCTCGAAGCCGAGGGCGCGGGCGCCGTTGCACGCGGCCAGGCGCAGCGGCGTATCGCCGGCCAGCAGGGTGGCGTCGGCCCGGGCCTGCCGCTGCATCAGCACGGCCAGCCGTAGCTCTCGCCACAGGTTCAGGGCGGTGCTGCTGCCCGCGCCATCGCTGCCCAGGGCCACATTCACGCCCATTTCCAGCATCTCTGGTAGCCGCGGCACACCCATGCCATATTTCATGTGCGTGCTGGGGCAGATGGCCACATTCACATCCTTCTGCGCCAGCACCGCCAGATCCACATCGGTGGCATGGATGGCATGGGCCACGAGGGTGTGCGTCTCGAACAGACCGCGATGGGCCAATAGCTCGATCGGGGTGCGATCGTACCGGCGCAGCGAGTCCTGCACCTGCGCCGCGGTCTCGGCGGCGTGGATGTGAATGCCGATGCCTTCGCGCACGGCCACGGCCGCGGTGCGGGCCAGGAAAGCATCGGGGCATTGGTAGGGAGAGTGGGGGCCGAGCATGGCGCGCAGCCGGCCCTGCGCGGCGCCATCGTATGCCCGCACAAAGGGCACGGTGTCGCGGATGGCGATGCCTACCTCCTCTTCCCCGCCGAACACGGCCCAGGCCAGGTTGGCGCGCATGCCCGCCGCGGTCACGGCCTGCGCCACCTCATGCATGTGAAAATAGTGGTCGGCGAACCCCACCACGCCCCCGCGGATCATCTCGATCATGGCCAATTGCGTGCCCCAATAGACCAGTTCTGGGGTCAGGCCCGCCTCCAGCCGCCAGATGCGCTCGTTGAACCAGCGGTCGAGGGGCAGATCTTCGGCGTAGCCACGGGCGAAGGTCATGGCCGCGTGGGTGTGCGCGTTGTACAGGCCGGGCATGACCACGCGCTGCCCCGCGTCGATGCGCTCATCCGCCGAGAAGGTGGGGGGGATGTCGCCCACGGCTACGATCTCGGCCCCGGCGATGGCGATGCTCGCGTCATGCAGCACCCGCCCTGCTTCATCCAGCGTGACGATGGTGGCGTGCTCGATCAGGGTGTTCATGGTTGGTTTGTTTGTTGGTTGGTTGGTTTGTTGGTTTGTTGGTTTGTTTGTTGGTTACTGAATACTGAACACTGAACACTGAATACTGAATACTGAACACTGAATACGTCCCAAACCCTAAAGGTTTTGAAAACTTTTAGGGTTTTTAGTTACAAACGCTGCTCATTATAGCCGCGGCGGCTGGCATTTCCCAACAGGGGGGGCGGGCGCGGCAGGTCAAGCGGTTGGAGCGCTCGCAGCGCTCCGACCGCTGGGGTGGCGAGGAGGCCCTCGACCCTACAGTTGCCCGGCCCACCCCCGCCGGCATCTTGACAGCCGGCGGGTTGTTCGCTACAATGTAGATAATTAATTTTTCCTCTTGAAGAATTAATCAGCCGTGGCTGTACCTGGTTCGCAGTGAGGAGAGGCAGCACACAACATGTTGCGGCGCACTACGCTGAGCGGAAGCAATCCCACCCGCATGAAATCGCAGAACATGCGGGCGGTGTTGATGGCGTTCCTACGCCACGGCGAATTGTCGCGGGCGCGCTTGGCCGAGTTGACCGGGCTTTCCAGCACCACCATCACCAATCTGGTGGCGGAAATGGCCGCGGCGGGGCTGGTGACCGAGCTGGCATCGCCGCAGAATGGCAGCCGCAGCGTGGGCCGGCCCCGCACCCCCCTGCGCCTGCGCCCCGAAGCCGGCCATGCCGTGGGCGTGCATGTCAGCGTCGGGCACATCCGCATCGCCCTCACCGATCTCTGCGGCCGCATCGTCGCGGACCGGGCGCTGCGCCACGACCTGACCACGCCCGCCGAAACCGTGCTGGCCGAGACCGCCCGGCAGATCGAGGCGCTGCTCGCCGCCCACGCGGCTCCGCCTGACAGCATCGTGGGCGTGGGCGTGGGCGCGTCCGGGCTGGTCAATCCCCAGAGCGGGGTGAATGTGCTGGCCCCGAACCTGGGCTGGCGAAATGTGGCGATCCGCGATCTGCTGGAACAACGGCTGGGGCTGCCGGTGGTGGTGGATAACAATGTGCGGGCCATGGCTCTGGCCGAGGCCCGCTTCGGGGCCGGCCGCGATGCGGAAGTGATGGCCTTCATCTATGCCCGCATCGGCGTGGGCGCGGGCATCATCGTCGGCCAGCAGCTTTTTCGGGGCAGCGGCGCCGGGGCCGGCGAGATCGGGCACATCACCATCCTGCCCGATGGCGGCGAACCCTGCCGCTGCGGCAACCACGGCTGCCTGGAGACGCTGGTTTCGGAACCGGCGATCTTACGGCTGGCGGCGGAAGTGGCCGCGCAAGCGCCGGATGGCCTGTTGGCGCAACATCTGCGCCAGGCGACGGCAGAAGAGACCCGTCTGGCCGCAGTGTTTGCGGCGGCGCGGGCCGGGGACGCGCCCACGCTGGCGATGTTGGAGGAGCGGGGGCATTATACCGGCATCGCCCTGGCCAATCTGGTCAATGTGCTCAATCCCAATCTGATTTTGTTGGGTGGGTTGTTCAGCCAGGCGGCAGATCTGCTGCTGCCGGCCATTGAAACCACATTACGCGCCCGCGCCTTTGCCGACCTGGGCGAGGCTGTGCAACTGCGCACCACCAGTTTCGGCGCCCAGGCCGGCATGATCGGGGCGGCGGCGCTGGCTCTCGACACCCTTTTTTATAGCGCCGGGCGTGTGCCCCATTCCGTTCAAACCCCTGTTTTGCAAGCGACCGTATGAGCGACTTCACCAAACTTCGCATCGGGCTGATTGCCCTGGCCCGGCCCACGTTCGATACGGCGCTGGCCGCCGAGATGGCTGCGGCGGGCCGGGCGCAACTGGCCGCCACAGGCTGCACGCTGCTTGGGCCGCAAGCGCTGATCATGAGCCTGGAAGAAGCGGCGACGGCAGCGCAGGCCCTGGCAGGGCAGGATCTGCATCTGCTGGTGCTGCTGCAAGCCAGCTTCGCCGATTCGACCATGACCCTGGCCCTGGCCAAGACGGTGGATGCGCCCCTGCTGCTGTGGGCCGTGCCCGAAGAACGGGTGGGCGGGCGCCTGCGCCTGAACTCGCTGTGCGGCATCAATTTGGGCGGCCATGCCCTGCGCCGGGCCGGATTCCGCTACGATACCATCTACGCCCCGCCCGACGACCCCGCGGCGCTGGCTAAAATCGGTCCCCTGGCCCAGGCCGGGCGGGTGCGCCGCCTGCTGGCGGGCACGCGCATCGGCGTGGTGGGCGAGCATCCGGCCGGGTTCGATAGCTGCGGATACGACGCGGCCAATCTGCGCCGTCGCCTGGGCGTGGACATCCTGCCCATCGCCCTGGACAGCGCCTTCGCCGACATGCGGGCGGTGGGGCCAGAGCGCACACAGCCGGTGCGGGCCAGACTGGCCCCACGCCTCGCCGGCCTCGAGGCTGTCGATCAGCAGGCGTTGCAGGGCACGCTCGGCGTCTATGTGGCCCTGGCCGAGAGAGTGAAAACAAGTGGATTGAGCGGGCTGGCCGTGCGCTGCTGGCCGGAATTCTTCACCGAATTGGGCTGCGCCGCCTGCGGGGCGATGTCGATGCTCAGCGATGAGGGCACGCCCTGCGGCTGCGAAGCCGATGTCAACGGTACGATCACGCAGTTCATGTTGCAGGCGCTCAGCGATGAGCCGGCGTTTGGGGCGGATCTGGTGGCGGTGGACCCGGAGCGGGATGCGGTCATCCTCTGGCATTGCGGGCTGGCCCCGCTGGCCATGGCCGACCCGGCCGCGACGCCGCGAGCGACGATCCATTCCAACCGCCGTCTGCCTCTGCTCATGGAATTCCCGCTGAAACCGGGCCGGGTGACGGCCGCGCGGCTGAGCGAGGCCACAGGCGAGTTGAGGCTGGTGATCGGGACTGGCGAAATGGTGCAAGCCCCGCCCGCCTTCACCGGCACCACCGGCGCCCTGCGCTTCGACCGCCCCGCGGTCGAAATTCTCGACATCTTGCTGGGTGAGGGCCTCGAACATCACATCTCCCTCACTTACGGCGACCACGCGCCCGCGCTGCTGGCGCTGGCCCGACTGCTCGATCTGCCTGTCTTGCAGCTTTAACTTCAGGGTCGGTGGCCGATGGCCCACTGACTAACGACCCCTGACCCATGACTATTCATGGAGGCCGCCTATCGACCGATGCAAACCCATCTTGCCGCAGGTCATCCCCCTGCAGCGCATGCAACCTGTTCGTGGCTACCGGGTACCCAGGCATGAACAGGCCGCATCGCCCCTGATCAACCGCACCGCCCCCTCCCATCCTCAACCCACCCCCACCCTTCACAGGAGTATTCACCACCATGACTGAGAAGCGTATGCTTTCCCGACGTGAATTTCTGATCATCGGCGGGCAAGGCGCGGCCGCGGCGGCCTTCCTGGCCGGCTGCGGCGCGGCCACCAC
>JABWBG010000262.1 GCA_013360575.1 Caldilineales bacterium | reverse complement strand
GCTGAATCGCTGGGCGGTCGTGCAGAACGACCTCGCAAGTGAGTTGCACGACCGCCTGCAGCAATTCGCTATTGCGCTGAATCGCTGGGCGGTCGTGCAACTCACTTAGGGTCCGAACCCTTAGACAACAAACCACGCCCCGCCAGAATGGTGGGGTCTGGCGGGGCGTGGGGGTGCGGCGCGGGGCGCGGCGCGGATCGCGGCGCGCGTTACTGGGTGGGGAAGGACGCGGCTGCTTCGTCGAAGACACGCACGTTGTCGCCGACCTTGTAGGTGAGGGCGGCTGTCACGTCAGCCGAGGCCACCCCTTCGGGGATCGGCAAGGTGAATGTGTAGCTGCTCTCGCCAGAGGGCAGCGCGAAATCCTCCCAACTGCGGATCAGCCAGTTGTCGGCCGTCTTCTCGCCGGTGAGATTCGGGCCGGTGTAGCCCTGCATGAAGAACTCCTTGGTCTCAGCGAACAGTTGCACCTTGTTGGCGGGGTCGTTAGCGGCTACATCCAGTAGCACTTTCGCGCCCCACGGTCAGGTGTCGGGCATGCGGTGGCCCACCTTGCTGACGATGGTCACAGTCACCACCAGTGTACCGCCCTCCACCTTGGCGGCCAGGCTCATGTCGGTAGCGCCGGCCAGTTTCGCATCGGAGTGCCAGCCGGGGAAGGTGTGGCTGGGCACGGCGCGCGCCGGCATAGTCACGCCAGACACCTGCGCGGCGAAGCCATCTCGCTTGGGCATGTGGCAATCCTGACATTGGTTGCCGGTCGCCTTGCCTTTCGCAGCCACCTCCCAGGCATCGTAAGTCAAGGAGCAGACAATATCCCAGGTTCCTCCCTCGACATGGATGTCATCCGGGGTGATGTAGGTGTGGCAGGCGGCGCACATCTCCGATTTGCCCATGTCCGCGGAAAAGACCGACTCATGCACGAGTTGGCCATCCCCCCCCTTCGCTTCCACCGCATCGCGCAGGGGGCCGTAGACGGTCAGCGGCTGTTCAGGATGCACCCAAGGCTCGCCGCTGGCAGCCAGGGTGTGGCAGGACACACAGTCGACGCCGATGTCGCTGACTGCGTCCTTCTGGCCGTCTACCACCAGGGTGGCCAGGTGCAGCATTTCCTCCTCGCTGGCAAAGCGCATGGCAGGGCCGTGGCAGCCCAGGCAGCCCATCATGTCTGCCGAGGTCAACGCGCCCTTTTCGCTTTGCACATACTTGATGTACTTGGCGAAGCTGCCCATCATGGCCGTCAGCGTCTTGGAATGATAGGATTGTGCCCACTCGTCGTAGATCTCCCCGTGGCATTCCTGGCAACTGCTGGCGCTGGCCAGGGGGCTGACCATCTTGGGAGCGGGGGTGGGGGTAGGTGGGGGCTCCGGCGTGGCCGTAGCAGCCGGCGGCGCCTCGGTGGGCGCCTGGGTAGGCTCGGCCGGCGCAACCGGCGCGGCCGGTGCGGCGCAAGCAGTCACGATCGCGACCAGCACGATAAGCAGCATCGGCAGGTACACGAGGGAACGCCGCGCCTGGCGTTTTCGCTTTGTCATGGTTCCTCCTTCCATGATGTGGGGGGTCGCAAGGGCCTGCGTCCGGCGAAACAGACAAAACCAGCGTCCAGATCAACACAAATTTGGGAAGATCAACGAAAACCTGTCATGATCAATAAAAATCTGTGTTGGGTTTTGTCCCTCTCGGCGGATCGGTTCAGCCGTTGCAATGGACCAAAAAACATTCGGTTCGGACGATGGTGAGACAGTGGCGCGGGGTTGGCAGCAGGACATCACCTCCTTTTCGGGGAAAGCGGGGGGCCGGCGGCGCCGGCGGGCGGAGATCAGACAGCAATCAACGCGTTCAGGCTGAATTCCTGACCGGCGTTGTTGACCACGGCCACACTGACCGGCTCGTTGCCCAGGCGTGGCATCACGAAGGAGAACACCGGGTTCTCGCTGATGCCTGGCGTGAGTTCGAAGTCGGCCAGGGGCTGGCCGCCATAGCTGGCAACCAGTCGTTGCACGAAAAAAGGCTCGCTGGTGCGGGTCACATTGCCTGCTTCGTCGATGTGCAGGCCGGAGGTCATGGGATGGTGCAGCCGCGCTTCCAGGCGCACCAGCGCCCGATCCGCGCTGCCCGCAGCAGCCTCAATCCCCTGGAACCGCACCCGCAGGGGATTGGCCGGCATGGTGAAGTCAGGGGCGTCGCCCGCGCCACAGCCGGCCACATCAACCTTTATAGGCGCGGACTGGGCCCACCAGCGCCGGCCGGCGTTGCTCTCGGCGATGGCAGCCAACTGACTGCTGCGCAGCATCTTGATCGGGCAGGAAACGTCGGCTGCCAGCACATGGGGCGAGAAAGTGGCCACGAATTTCACCTTGACCAGGCTCTCCGGGTCGTAGAGGATCAGGCGCTGGATGTAGTGATCGGCGGCGGCGGCCAGCGGCGCTGCCACCCCGGTCTGCACCTCTGTGGCCACCTCGGCCAGGCGAGGGGCGGTAATCTGTGGGCTGAAAGAGGCATCGTAAGTGGTTTCAGCCCCTTGCAGCCAGGCAGCGATGCGCTCATCCCCCGGCCAGTAGATGGGCTGAGTCAGGGCCAGACCAGAGCTCTGAGCCTCGCGCGGCTGGGCGGCGTCATCGCTACTGCAACCGGCCAGCCACGCCGCGCCGGCCAAGAGGGATAGGTGGAGGAATTGACGGCGAGAAAGCATGGGCATTCGGTTTTTATCTTGCACCGTAAAGAGCGTAAAAGCGGGAGATATCTTGCCGCGGTCCATGCCTGAGACCCGGAAGGAAAGCGACTATAGCACATTGCTGGCGGTGGGGCAAGAGCAGACAAATCGGGAGGAGCCTTATGCCGTCAACCGTCAACCGTTGATTGTCGATTGTTGATTGTTGATTGTTAATTATTAATTATCAATATTTATCACTTTAGCAGCTTTTTCGTTCTTATTCACGAATACGATATCAAAAAAGCCTGAAACCCAGCGATAGAGATAATACGCCGGCAGCAGGGCCGCATGGGAGAGGGTGTAACGCTGGCGCATGTACGCGGGCGAAGGGAAGAGGTGCAGCCCGGCAAAGCGCAACCGCTGCTGCCAGGTGGGCAGGCTGGCCAGGTCGGCCCAGAACCGTCGCGCCGTGGGGCGCTGAGCCGCGGTCAACCGCTGCACCACCTGTTGCTCTGCCGGCGAGGGGGAGAGCGCGGCCAGGCGGTGCAAGACCAACGCCGGCACAGGCGCGTGCCACGTCGCCGCCAACTCTGCCAACACCTGGCGCAGCGGCAGCACCAGATCAAAGGCAGCAGCCTGGGCCAGAACCAGATCCCAATCGATCCGACCGCCCCAGGCATGCAGCAGCGCCACGATGTCCATCTGCCAGAGCAGGCCCCGGCCCCGGTGGTGCAGCAGCAGGTGGGCGCAGAGATGCAACACCTGCGCTTCCAGCCCCAGCACGCGGGCCGGCGCGCCGGCCACCATCGCGGGCTGCCCGGTCTGCCAGAACCAGGCCATGGCCAGGGTGCGCTGGTAATGGGGCGAGTCGATCAAGCTCCAGTGCAGTTCCAGCGCGGTGCCGGTGCAGTCGTTCTTGCCAAGCATCACCTCATTTTCATAGGCCAGGGTGACGCCCGCCGCGACTTCGACGCCTGCCGATTGATATCCGATCTCTTCCAGCAGCGCCACTGCCTCGGCCACCCTCTCCGCCGGGATCAGCAGATCGAGATCGAGCATGGGGCGCAAGGCGGCATTGCCGTAGACTGCCTCGGCCAGGGCCGCACCCTTGAGGATGATGGCGGGAATGCCGGCCTGCGCCAACAGCCGCAGCACCCGCCCCAGCTCATCCAGCAACAACGCGTTGCGCAGGGCAGTGTCGATATAGGCCTGGCGCAACGATTCCTGTACGGTCGCGGGTGTCCACTCCTGCTCCCGCAGGAGCAGATGCAAAAAAGGGGCCACCCCCTCGGCCATGGCCGCGGCCAAAATGGCGGGCCAGGCGAAACCAGGCTGCCCGGTCTGGGCGCGAGCCTCCGGCAGCGCCGCGGCGTGGAAATAGCCGCGCAAAACCGTGCGCCTCGAACAAGCGGGAGGCGGTCGACTTGCCGCACCCCAGGCCTCCCGTAATACCCACCTTCAGCATAGTAGTTTTCCCTCAGGTTTGGTCTTGCCCATCATTTGCGCAAATCCTTTATCTCCGGCCAACCAACGCCCGACCCCGCTTGAAACGGAAATCCAAAAAAATCCCCGCTCGGGCCGATTTTCCCCCCGTCGATACGAAGGATGCCTCCGCCGTCCAGGCATTCGTCGAGGCCAAGTTTGCCGCGATGCATCCGCACGCGAGCCTGACCTGGCTCCAGACGATTTTCCAGGACATCGACCGGCTTTTCTGCGGCCGCCACCCGGACTACGCCGCGGTGGACCTGAAGTATCACGATCTCGAACACACGCTGCAGGCGGCCGTCTGCCTGACGCTGCTGCTCGAGGGCCGGCACCTTGCCGGCGTGGAACCGGCGGTCGATGCCCGCCACTTCGAACTGGCCCTGTCCGCCATCCTGTTGCACGACGCCGGCTACCTGCGCCTGCGCTCGGACGTCGCCGGCACCGGCGCCAAGTACACCTTCTGCCACGTCCTGCGCAGTTGCGCCTTCGCCGCTTCTTACCTCCCGGTGCTGGGGGCCAACGACTACGAAGTCGAAGCAGTGCTCGGCGCGATCAGTTGCACCGGACCGTCGAAGGACATCAGCCGCCTCTATTTTCGCGAGCCCGTGGAGCGCATCATCGGCTGCGCCGTGACCACGGCGGACTATCTCGGCCAGATGGCCGCCCCGGACTACCCGGATGAGCTCGAGATCCTCTACCACGAGTTCAAGGAGTCCGACGATTTCATCCACCTCTCACCATCGCGCCGTGCCTTCAAGTCGGTCGAGGACCTGAAACAGCGGACGCCGCTCTTCTGGAACAAGTTTGTGAAGCGGAAACTCGAGAGCGACTTCCTCGCCGTCTACCGCTTCCTCG
>JABWBG010000021.1 GCA_013360575.1 Caldilineales bacterium | reverse complement strand
CAGGCTACGGCCGCCTGGGCCTTGCACGTGCAGCGGGTCGAGGAGGGCGTGGAATGAGCGCACGCCTGCATCTGCGCCCCGGCAAGGAGAAGCCGCTGCGCCAGCGCCACCCCTGGATCTTCAGCGGCGCCATCCAGCGGGTGCAGGGCCAGCCAGCCCCCGGCGAGATCGTGGCCGTGCACGCCGCGGATGGCGCCTGGCTGGCCTGGGCCGAGTTCAACCCCCACTCGCAGATCCGGGCGCGGGCGATCAGTTGGGAGCAGGCGTGGCCGGATGAGGCTTTTTGGCGGGCGCGGCTGGCTGCCAGCATCGCCCGCCGCCGCCAGCTTTTGCCCGCGGCGTTTGCCGAAGTCGGCGCCTGCCGCCTGGTTTTTGCCGAAAGCGACGGCCTGCCCGGCCTGATCGTCGATCGCTACGGCCCGCATCTCGTGCTGCAAGCCCTCACCGCCGGGGCCGAGGCGCGCAAGGCCGAGACCGTGCGCCATCTTGTCGACCTGCTGCAACCGGCCAGCATCGTGGAGCGGGATGATCCGATGCGCGGCAAGGAGGGCTTGCCCCCGGCCGCGGGCGCGCTCTACGGCCAGCCCCCGGCCGAGCCGGCGCTGATCGACGAGCAGGGCCATCGCTTCCTCGTGGATCTGGCCGGGGGACAGAAGACCGGGTTCTATCTCGATCAGGCCGGCAACCGGGCCGATCTGGCGCCCTATTGCGCCGGGGCCGAGGTGCTGAATGCCTTCAGCTACACCGGCGCGTTCAGCGTCTATGCTCTGGCCGCGGGCGCCCGGCATGTGCTGAATCTGGATGCCAGCGCCGAGGCGCTGGATCTGGCCGCGCGCAATCTGGCCCTGAACGGCTTTGGCCCTGAACGCTGGGCCTTGATGCAGGCCGATGTGTTCACGCAGTTGCGCGTCTGGCGCGACGCCGATCCGCAGGCCGGGGGCCGCCGGTTCGACCTGATCATCCTCGATCCTCCCAAATTCGCGTCCAGCCGCGGGCAGATCGATCGCGCGGCCCGCGGTTACAAAGATATCAACTGGCTAGCCATGCGCCTGTTGCGTCCGGGCGGTCTGCTGGCCACTTTCTCCTGCTCCGGCCTGATCGACCGCGATCTCTTCCAGAAGATCCTGTTCGCGGCGGCGCTGGACGCGGGCCGGGAGGCGCGCATCCTCCGGCAGTTTTCGCAGGCCGTGGATCACCCGGTGTTGCTCACCTTTCCTGAGGCGGCGTACCTGAAGGGCTGCCTCTGTCACGTGGCATGATGAGCACACGGCGGCTGCCCTGGACGTTTGGGCTGATCTTGGGCCTGGGCTATTTCGGCGTCACCGCGGTCAGCCCGGTTTACAACACCTACACGCCGCTGCTGCTGCGCGATCTGGGTCTGAGCGCGGGGCTGGTGGGGTTTGTCATGGCCTGGGACAATGTGCTGAATATGTTCCTGCCGGCGTGGGCCGGCGCCCGCTCCGACCACACCTGGACGCGCTGGGGCCGGCGCAAGCCCTGGGTGCTGGCCGCCGCGCCCGTGGCCGCGCTCTTTTTCGCAGCCATCCCGCAGATGCGGACGCTGGCCGGGCTGCTGGCGGTGATCCTGGCGGCCAATCTGGCCCTGTCGTTGCTGCGGGCGCCGGGGCTGGCCCTGCTGGGCGATCTGTTCGCGCCGGCAGAGCGGGCCAAGGCCAGCGGTCTGATCAATCTGCTGGGTGGGTTGGGGGTGCTGGCGGCGTTGGTGGGCAGCGGCCTGCTCGCGGCCCGTGACGCGGCCCTGCCCTACCGCTTGGGCGGGCTGCTGTTGGTGGCCAGCGCCCTGGTCTTTGCCTTGCTGGTGCACGAGCGGCGCTCGTGGGGCAGTTCCGCCGGCGTGGGCGTGGGTGGGGTGTGGCGGCGGCTGCTGGGCATGGCTCGCGGCCAGGATCGGGCGGCGGCGCTGGTGTTGTTGGCGGCGTTTTTCAGCTTCAGCGGCTTCAACATCCTGGAAACCTGGGTCAGTTCCTTTGGTCGTTATGCCCTGGGCGTGGCGCCGGAGCGGCTGCCCTTCATTCTGGCGGTGTTTGCGGGGGCATTGCTGACCAGCGCCCTGCCCGCGGGCTTTCTGGGGGCGCGGCTGGGACATCGTCCGGCCATGGCGGCGGGCATGCTGGCGCTGGCCTTGCTCTTTGCCGCGGGGCTGTGGGTGCAGAGCGAGGCCATGCTCATGGGGTTGCTGGTGCCCGCGGGCGCGGCCTGGGCGCTGATCATCATCAACCTTTTTCCTCTGCTCTATCAGGTGGGGGGCGAGGGCAGCGCCGGCCTGTTCACGGGGCTGTATTACACGGTGACATCGGCCGCAGCCGCGGCAGGGCCGCAGGTGGCCGGGCTGCTGCTCGATTGGTCGGGCCAGGATTTCGGCTGGGTGTGGGCTTTGGCTGCCGGGCTGATGGCCGCGGGCGCGCTGACGCTGGCGCGGGTGCGGGAATAGCGCGGGCGCGGCTGGCCTGGTTCATTTCACCGCAGTCTGTCCTTGATAAATGATTCATGATTGGTGACTGCTCAGCCAAGCCCTGCCAGCGCCTGGGCCGGTGTGCACACCGTAGATAGTCTGGAAACGATGGGCGGCCATCCGGTCACTCTGCCGGTGGCCTATTTTCCCGTGCCTTGAGCCTGTCCAGCACCCCTTGCGTCATCCGGACACACCGCCCACCGCCCATTCGATATGCTGGTCAGTGTTTCCCCGGTGCAGACGAATATCCTGCGGCGGGTGTGTGAGGGGGCGAATCAGAATTGCAGGCTGATGTGTGCGGTCCAGGTCTCTCGTAGGCGTCTGGCATCGGCCTTGGAAACCTGACCCAGTCGGAAGATCAGCAAGGATTGTTCCACACAATCCAGGCGAGATAGGCGCACGGTGGAGGCAACACGCAAACCGCTCCTCTGCCAATCAGCCAGCGATACGTCTGTCGGCGTGCGCGGCGCAGCCGAGGTCACGACCGCTACAACCGCGTCTTGTCCATCTAGCCACAGCACAAGGACGGGACGCCGCTTGGCTCCACTCCCGTCTGTGAAGGGGATTTCCGCCACCCAGAAGTCACCGGGTTGGCAATTCATCGTACAACCCCTCGTCTTCTGGCGCGTAACCGTTCAGAAAGGCGCGATGGTCACGGATGGAGGGCGCGGACAGGATTGCGCTGGTATAGGGTCGTATCGTAATCAGCCAACGTCCGGCATCCACCGCGTTGATCAGTGCGGCCGGCAGGGTCAGTTTCTCACCGGGCTGGAGTTCAACGTCGTATGTCAGGTTGAGCAGGCGCATAGCAACATCTCCAGAATTGTTCATTACGGCATTTCTACATTTGTCACACCCGGAGCATACAACCGGCGCCGCGGTTTGTCAACTGCTCTTTGGCCTCCCGTCCGATCCTTCGCTCCCCCTTTCCCCCAAGTTCCCACAGTTCCTACTCCCACCGGCGGTACATTTGCCCCCGGCCCGCCCGCCTCCGCTAAAGAGACATGGTTCATTTCACCGCAATCTGTCTTTGATAAATGATTTATGATTAAAGATTAAAGGTAACAATTCACCTTATTTTGTCATTGCGAAGGACGAAAGTCCCGAAGTGATCCCCAACGCTGATTGACAGCCACAAAATTGACGAGCCACCTTGGAGATTGCTTCGCTGCGCTCGCAATGACACATTAGGTGAACTGTTACGATTAAAGATTAAAGGTAACAATTCACCTTATTTTGTCATTGCGAGGGACGATAGCCCCGAAGCGATCCCCAACGCTGATTGACAGCCACAAAATTGACGAGCCACCTTGGAGATTGCTTCGCTGCGCTCGCAATGACACATTAGGTGAACTGTTACTATAACTAAATCATTAATCATTAATCATTAATAATTGATGAACCACGCGGGCGCGGCTGGCCCTCATGGCGCCCGCCTCTGGGGGGCGGCGTTGCCCTGCCGGGGCGGCGCGGGGGGATACAGCGGCAGCGTCACTGTGAAGGTTGTCCCCTGGCCTTCCGCGCTCTGCACTGTCACCTCGCCGCCGCAGCGGGTGGCAGCGCGGCGCACGATGTTCAGCCCCAGGCCGGTGCCGGGGGCTGAGCCCACGTTGGCGGCGCGGTGGAAAGGCTCGAACAGGTGTGGCAGATCGGTCGCGGGGATGCCGATGCCCTGATCGATCACCTGGAAGATCATCTGATTGGCGCGGCGCTGCACCACCAGCCGCACCAGGGTGGCCGGGGAGGAATATTTGATGGCGTTGGAGAGGAGATTGCCCACGATCTGGCGCAGCAACTGCTCGTCGATCAGCGCCGGCAGGCTTTTGCGTTCTCCCAACCCGCTGAGGTCGAGCTGTAATTGATGGCGCGCGCCCACGCCCAGTTGTAACTCCTCGATCAGATCCTGGCAGAAGGCGAGGATATCCACAGGTTGGGGGGTCGGTTGCAGCCGGCCTGCCTCGTCCCGACCGATCAGCAGCACATCTTCCAACAGCGCGGTCATGTGTTGCACTGTGGCGGCGATGCGTTGCAAGTGGATCTGGCGGCGTTCCGTGGTCAGGCGATCGCTGTAGCGATCCAGCAGTTCGGCGGAGGAGAGGATGGCGGTGAGGGGAGTGCGGAACTCATGCGAGACCATGGAGATGAACCGGGTTTTCAACTCGTTCAGTTCCCGTTCCTGCGCCAGGGCCTGGCGCAGTTGCGCGGATGCGGCCTCCAAGGCCGCGGTGCGTTCCGCCACCCGGCGCTCCAACTCGGCCGCGTGCTCTTGCAGGGCCTGGTACAGGGTGACGTTTTCCAGGGCGATGGCGGCCTGCGTGGCCAGCGCCTCGAAGAAGCGCAGCCAGTCCGGGTCCGGCTCGAACCGGGTGCGGTGGAACACCTCCAGCACCCCGCGCACCTCGCCTTTGGCGATCAAGGGCGTGACATGGTGCGTCACGAACTGTTCATCTGCCAGCAGCGCCGCCCGCGCTGAAGGGGTCCCGCCCTCACCCCAGGCGGGGAATTGCAGTGTGCGGCGTTCCGCGGCTGCGCGTCCCGCCTCCCCTTCGCCCAGGCGCAGGCGGCTGTGGCTGATGGCCGGCGAGTGGAACCCGTAGCCGGCGGCGAATTCCAGCAGCCGGGTCTGCGGGGGCAGCAGCAGCACCGCCGCCGCGTCCACGTGCAGCCGGGCGGCCGCCTGCGAGACCAGCACCTCCAGCGTTTCTTTCAGATCCAGGCTGCTGCTGATCGCTTGATCGATCGTGCGTAAGGTGATCAACTGCTGCAAACTGCGCACTGTCTCCTCGTGCAGGCGCAGGCGGTGCAGGGCCGATCCCGCGATCTCGGCCAGGGAGGTGAGCAGCCTGGCTTCAGCAGCCGTGATCTCGCGGGGCAGGGGCACGCCGATGAACATCGCGCCCACCACTTCCGCTGCCGCGGGCAGGGGCACGCAAATGCCGCCCCATCCCGGCGGGATTTTGGTTTTGGATTCGGGCAGGGCCAGGGGGTCGGAGGTGAACTCGCGGGAGATGTGGGCCTGCCCGCTGCTGAAGACGGCGCCGACGATCCCTTCGCCCGGCCGGATCGCTGCCGCGCGCAGCGGCTCGAACCAGCCCCGGGCCAAGGCATTGTATAGAACGCCGGCGCCTGGGTGGTACAGGCGGATCGAGCCAGAATCGGTGCCGAACAGGGCCAGGGTCTCATCCAACAGGCTGGTCAGCAGTTCCTCCACCGTTTCCGCCGTGCGCAGGGCCGCGGCGATCTTGGCGACCGCCTCCAACTCGACCAGGCGGCGGTGCAGGCTTTCCTCTGCCTGTTTGCGCGCGATCTGCACGCCAACTTGCGCCGCTACCGCTGAGATCACCTCCAACATCCGTTGATCTTGGGGGCGCGGTTCGAAGAGAAAGAAATTCATCACCAGCAGACACTCCTCACCGGCCAGCACTGGAATGCCCACCGCTGACTTGACGCCGGCCCGCATTGCGGCTTGCTGGCGGGGGAAGTTGGTCGCAGTGCTCACATCTTCGACCCACAGCGCTTTTTTACGCAGCCACACACTGCCCGGCAGCCCCTCGCCGGGCGCAAACTGGTGGTTTTGGCTGGCCTGGCGGAATGTCTCCAGCCCGGGCACGCGGTTGTGCCAGACCGGCAAGCTGATCAACTTACTGTCGTCCGGGGCGGGGGCCCAGGCTTCCCCCATCACCCAGCCGGTGGCGTCGCAGATCTGGCGAAGGACGAAGCCCAGGGCTGCGTTGAGATCTGCGGCCTCGCCAATGCCCAGGGCAATGGCTTGCAGCAGCCGCGACTCCTCTTCGGCGCGCTTGCGCGCGGTGATGTCTTGCACCGCGCCGTAGATGCTGGCCATCTCGCCGCTGTGGGGATCGAGAACGGGCTGGGCGTAGACGCGCACCCAGCACAGCTCCCCCGCCTTGGTCAGGGTGCGCAGCTCGCTGACGATGCGCTGATTGGCGCGCAGCAGGGCCATGTCCCGGTCGTCCAGGGCCAGATCGTCAGGATGCAAGGTGGCGCGCCAGCCCCCGCGCGCCACGAACTCTTCCATGGTGTAGCCGGTGATCCTTGCGAACGCGCCCGCCACCCAGTTCAGGCGCAGTTGCCCATCCGCGTCCAGACCGGTCGAGAACATATAATCGGAAGTGGTGGATGAGATCAGGCGGAAGCGTTCTTCGCTTTGGCGCAGGGCCTCTTCGGTCTGTTTGCGTTCGCTGATATCGCGGTAGTTGGCGACAATCGCCTCGACGTCGGGATCGTTCAGCAGGTTGGTGGCGGAGGTTTCCACATACAGCCAGTTTCCGTTTTTATGCTTGTACCGGAATTCCGCCGTCCTGCTTTGCCTGGGACTCGCGGCTAATTGGGCGAACAATTCCGCCACGCGCGGCAGGTCATCGGGGTGGATCAATTCCAAAGTGCTGCGTCCCAGCACTTCTTCCTCCGCATACCCCAAAAGCCCCTCGCCTGATTCGCTGCGATAGAGCAGGATCCCCCGGCCATCCAGCAGGGCGATGGTGTCGCTCATCTTTTCGGTCATGGCGCGGAAGCGTCGTTCATTCGCCTCCACCTGGGCTTCCGCCTGGCGGCGTTCGATCAGCGCGCCAATCTGGGACGCGACCACCGAGACGAGTTTCATCATCCGCTGGTCTTCCGCGCGCGGCTCGCGCAAAAAGAAATTCAGCGCCAGCACCACCTGTCCGCGCACGAGAACCGGAACTCCGAACGCCGCCCGGAGACCGGCGGGCGCGGCGGCGAATTTGCGCGGGAAGTTGTCCGAGGCGCTTACATCCGGGATCCATATCGGTTGTTGGGTCTGCCACATGCTTCCCAGCAGTCCCTCTCCAAGCGCAAAGACGCAGTTCTGACTCGCCTGCCTGAACTCCTCCAATCCCGAAACCCGGCTATGCCAGGCGGGATGGCAGATCATCTGTTGGCTGTCGCGGCTGGGCAGCCACACTTCGCCCATGTCCCAGCCGGTGGTTTCGCAAATCTTTTGCAGGACGAAGGCGTATGCCGCGTCGAGACTCTCCGCCTCGCCGATGCCAAGCGCGATGGTTTGCAGGAGGCGGATTCCATCCTCCGCGCGTTTGCGTTCGCTAATGTCGTGGATGATGGACACAAAAAGCGCCCCGACCAATTGCAGATGAACTTCGACAGGGTACAGCGTCCCATCCTTCCGGCGGTGGCGGGTTTCGAATACATGAACCTCCTCTTGATGCGACAGCAGGGGGCGGAGCATGTCCTGGAATTGTTCCAATGTAAATTCGGGTTTGAGATCGACCGGGGTGAGCTGGAAGAGTTCATCCATCGTGTAACCGAGATTTTTGCGCGCGCCCAGATTGACGTAGGTGAACCGCAGCGAATCGGCGGCGAACATGTAGATTTCATTCAGGCTTGCCTCCAATACCTGCATCTGGCGGGCTCTTTCATCCGTCAGGCGTTCGCGTTCGATCATTTCCGATTGCAGCGCACGATTGGTCTCTTCCAACGCCAGCATCTTGTCTTCCAATTTCCGTACCAGGGCTTCGTTGTACAGACGGTAGATCGTGGTTTCGTCTTCGGCGGGGGGCGGGGGCGCGCTCGATTTTCCCTGCGCGTGTTCCTTCAACACCTCCGCGATGATGGCGGAAAATTCCCCCGCTTCCATCGGCTTGACCAGGAACCGCGCCGCGCCCAATTGCAGACCGAGATCACGGTCGCGCGGATCGGTGTAGGTGGCGGTGTAAAAAACGAAGGGACTATCGCGCAGCGCTTCGTCGCGCTTGCACTCGCGGCACAGGGCGAAGCCGTCCATCTGCGGCATCAGAATGTCGGAGATGATCAGGTCGGGAGGCTCGCGGCGCGCAGCTTCCAACGCCTGCGCGCCGTTCGTCGCCTCCCGCGTCGCGTGCCCCGCTGCGGTCAGGATCGTGTGCAGCAGGTAGCGGTTTTCTTCCTTGTCGTCAACGATCAGGATGTTGCTCATACGCGTCTCACTTTTTCAAATGGGCTTCGACTTCGTCCATGAAGGTTTCGGGGTTAATGGGCTTTTCGATGTAGCCGTTGCAGCCCGCCGCGAGAATCCGCTCGCGGTCGCCGGCCATCGCGTACGATGTGACCGCCACGATGGGAATCCCTGCCAGCGCGGGAGCGCGGCGCAGTTCGTCCGCCACCGCGTAACCGTCCATGACCGGCAGTTGGATGTCGAGCAGGATTATGTCCGGCCGCACCTCCAGGGCAAGATGAATGCCCTGCTCCCCATCCCGGGCCGGGGTGACCCGGTGGCCATGCTTTTCGAGGATGAAGGTGTGCAGGTATAGGTTTTGTTCATTGTCTTCGATAATCAAGATGTGTGCCATAGGATTTTTCTCGTTGGGGCGACCCTGCGTGGTTGCCCTTATTGGGGCGACCCTGCGTGGTTGCGTGGTTGTTGGGGCGACCCTGCGTGGTTGCGTGGTTGTTGGGGCGACCCTGCGTGGTCGCCCTGTTCTGGGCGACCACGCAGTTCTGGGCGACCACGCAGGGTCGCCCCCTACAGGATTCCGACATCCCGCAAATAATCGTCAATGATTTCTGGCGGAGGTAAGCGGCGGACGTTTTTCAAATTGTCCATATCCTCCGCCCAATTGGCAGGATTGTTCTGGATGTATTCGCGAATTGCGTTCAATGCGCGTTCGTTGCGAATGATGTGTTCGTAATAATTGCGCTGGAAAACCCTCTTGTCAAATGGTTGCCAGCCGAGTTGTTTGACGCCGCGAATGTATTCATTCGTTGTCATCGTCTTGAACCAATCCATCATGTCGCCCAACGTGGGTCGCGTAGGGGCGGTAGGAGGATCGGTAGGGGCAGCCCTGTGTGGCTGCCCTTGTCCCACATCCGTAATGACGACAATGCAATGAATATGATTGGGCATCACAACAAACGCGTCTGATTCAAAGGTTGGGAATTTATTCGCCAATTCATTCCACCATCGTCCGATCATTGCGCCCGCGTCATTCAATTGCATTTCACCATTTACGATTTCGCCGAACAGACGCGCGCGATTCTGCGCGCAGATCGTGACGAAATACGCGCCCGCTTGCGAATAATCGTAACCCTTCAGGCGAATCGAACGACGATGATGTTTGGATGGATCGTATTTCATTACCTGTTTCTCCTTATTGGGGCGACCCTGCGTGGCTGTTGGGGCGACCCTGCGTGGTCGCCCTTATTGGGGCGACCCTGCGTGGCTATTGGGGCGACCCTGCGTGGTCGCCCTTATTGGGGCGACCCTGCGTGGCTGTTGGGGCGACCCTGCGTGGTCGCCCTTATTGGGGCGACCCTGCGTGGCTGTTGGGGCGACCCTGCGTGGTCGCCCTTATTGGGGCGACCACGCGTGGTTATTGGGGCGACCACGCAGGGTCGCCCCCTACGTTTTTTCCAACGGCAGGGTGAAGGTGAATACGCTGCCCCTGCCCCATTCGCTGGCGACGCGGATTTCGCCGCCGAGCATCTCGACCAGATTCTTGCAGATGGACAATCCCAATCCTGTTCCTTCGTGGCGGCGATTCAATCCCATTTCGATCTGGCGGAAGGGCGTGAAGAGTTTTTCCACATCTTCGGCGCGGATGCCGATGCCCGTGTCATGCACGCTGGTTTCGATGAAGCCAGCGCGGGCGCGGCATTCCAGCCGCACTTCCCCTCGTTCGGTGAACTTGACCGCGTTGCTGAGCAGGTTGAGCAGGATCTGTTCGACGCGGCGCCGGTCGCTCACCACTTCGCCGACGTTCGCGCCGATGGCGGCGGCGAGGGACAGCCCCTTCTTCTGCGCCTGCGGCAGGACGAGTTTCAGCGCCGCTTCGATGGCGGCGCGCATGTCGAAGGGCGCGCGCTGCATCTCCAACTGTCCCGCCTCGATCTTGGAGATATCCAGCACGTCGTTGATCAGCGCCAGCAGGTGACGGGCGCTGTCGCGCGCCATGCCCATCTGCTTGCTTTGCTCCGCGTTGAGCGGGCCTGCCAGCCCCTGCAGCAGCACGCCCGTAAAGCCGATGATGGAGTTGAGCGGCGTGCGTAGTTCGTGCGACATGGTGGCCAGAAACGCGGATTTGACGCGGTCGGCGGATTCGGCGCGGGTGCGGGCTTCCTCCAGTTGCTGGGTGCGTTCGGCCACGCGTTTTTCCAGCTCCCAGTTGTAGGCGGTCAGCGCCTCCCGCAGGCGCACATTCTGGATGGCGACGGCTACCTGCGCGGCCAGCAGTTCCAGCAGGCGCACATCCGCCGAGGTGAATTGGCGATCGCTGCCGATCTCGGCTACGCCTAGCACCCCGATCATCTCTTCCTGATATATCAGGGGCGCGGCGATGACGGCGCGCAGGTCGAGATGCGCCAATTCGGGACGATGTTGGGTCCAGCGGCGATAATCTGCCACGGTCGCGGGCCGGCGGGTGCGCACGACCTGGCTGGTGACGCCGCCATCCACCTTGAAGCGGGCCCCGCGCGACAGGGCGTAGACATTGGCCGCGGCCAACTCCAGTTCATCCCGCCGCGGATCGTACAGGTAGATGGTAGCGTCGGCAGCGCCGAGCAGGCGCGCGGTACGCTGGGCCACGGTTTCCAACAGCGCCGGCAGGTCGCCTTGGATGATCAGATCGTGGGCGATGTCGTACAGCGTGGCGAACTCGCCGGCGCGGCGGCGCAGCGCCTCCTCTCCCTCTTTGCGCGCGGTGATGTCCTGGACAATGCCGGCCATGCGCCGCGCCTGCCCGTTCTCACCCGGTTGATGCTCGCCCGCGGCCCAGATCCAGCGCACCACGCCATCGCGGCGACGGATGCGGCATTCGAAATTCCAATCGGCGCCGGCGGCCACAGCCGCCTGGAATTGCCTGTCTACCTCGGCCTGATCTTCGGGCAGGACATGGTCGAGGAACATTTCGTATGTCCACAGCGGTAGCAGGGACTCGTACCCGAAGATGCGATCGTGCTCTAGGGTGCGATGCGCAGTGTGATCCACCAGATCCAGATCCCACCCGCCGGTGTGGCTTTTTTGCAGCGCGAAATGCAACCGCCGTTCACTTTCACGTTGCGCCTGCTCTGCCTGGATGCGCGCGGTGATGTCGCGGATGATCATGTTGCTGCGAGCCTGGCCCTCCCTGTTCTGGAAGAGGGTGGTGGAGATTTCGCTTTCGAAGGGCGCGCCATCCTCGCGGCGGAAGGTCAACTCGCCGCGAAACCTGCCGGTGCGGGCGCGTTCCGTCAGCGCCGCTTGCCAGCGCGCGTCGGTTTTTGCCATCAGGCCCGCCCGCCCGATGCGTTGGATTTCCTGTTCGGTGCGCCCGAACAGGGCACAGGCCGCGGGGTTGGCAGCGAAGATGCTGCCATCAGGCGCGGTGAGGAGGATGGCATCCATGCTATTGCTGAACAACTGGCGATAGCGTTCCTCACTCTGGCGCAGTTCTGCCTCTGTCTGCCGCATGGAGTGGAGGGAACTGTGTACCAGGTGATAGATCAGTAGGGCGCTGACGAGGACGAAGGCCCAGCCCTTGACCGTTTGCAGCCGCGTCAGCGTCGCGACATCCCTCGCCAGCGCGGCCAGCAGATGGTCGGAGAGCAGGATCCAGCCGCCGCCAAAGAGGAGGTAGAGCAAGGCGATACGCAGAGCGGCCGGCAAATGGAGCAGTTTCATGGCGTTCTCCTGGCGGGCAGTGTTCAGTGTTCAGTGTTCAGTATTCAGTATTCAGTGGTCAGGGGGCAGGGGCGTTTCTTTTACAGTGCGAAGTGTATCATGGGCGGCGGGGCTACGTCTCCTGGGCCACGGGCAACCGCACAGTCACCGTTGTGCCCCGGCCCTGGACGCTGGCGATGCTGATGCTGCCGCTGTGCGCTTCCACCGCCCGCTTGACGATGTTCATGCCCAGCCCCGCGCCGGGGGCCGCACCCACGTTGGCGGCGCGATAGAAAGGCTCGAACAGGCGCGGCAGATCGGCCGCGGGGATGCCGATGCCCTGATCGCTCACCTGCAACACCGCCTCCTCCTCCTCCCGGCGCAGCGCCAGCCGCACGACGCTGCCCGCCGGCGAGTATTTGACCGCGTTGGAGAGAAGATTGTCGAGGATGTGATGTAAAAGCTGCTCATCGACGGCCACGGTCAAGGGATCGCCCGTGGGCAGCGCCGTCACATCCAGCGTCACCTCGTGCTGCGTGGCCATGCCCAACTGAAACTCCTCTACCAGATCGCGGCAGAAGCGCGCCAGCCCCAGGGGGCGAGGATGAAAGATCTGCCGCCCGGCTTCGGCCCGGCTGATCAGCAACACATCTTCCAGCAGCGCCGCCAGCCGCTGCACCCGGCTCTGGATACGGCCCAGATGCACCAGCCGGCGCTCCTGCGGCCAGCCCTCGCCGTAGCGTTGCAGCATCTCTGCCGAAGAAAGGATGGCGGTCAAGGGCGTGCGGAACTCGTGGGAGATGGTGGAGAGGAACCGCGACTTGAACTCGTTCAACTCTCGCTCGCGGGCCAGGGCGATGGCATCGCGCAGGGTCTGCTCCTGCAAGTGCAGGCGCCGCAGGGCGTTGGCCACCATCTCGGCGATGGCTGTGAGCAGGCTGATCTCGACCGGCGTGGGCGCGCCGGCGGCGGTGAAGCAGACCAGCAGCGCGCCCTCCAGCCTTTCGGCGCTGAACAGGGGCAGGCACAGCGCCTTGTGAAACCCCTGGAACGCCTCTGGAAACAGCACGCGCGTATCCGCGGCAATGTCTGCGCTCAGCACCGGCTGGCCCATCTCGGTGCAGCGCCCGGTCAGCCCCTCCCCCCGCCGCAATCGCAGCAGCCGCAGATCCAGGGCAAAGCCCAGGGACGCGGCCACGTACATCTCCGCGGCGCTCTCGTCGAACAGGAAGAAGAGGCCGGCCTGCGCCTCCATGGCGTGCAGCGTGCTCTGTAACACGATCGGGTACATCTCCGCCGGATGCTCTGCGGCGCGCAGGGCCGCGGACACCTGGGCCAGGGCTTCCAGCTCGGCGGCGCGCCGGCGTAGCGCTGCTTCCGCTTGCTTGCGCTGCAACACCGCGCCCAGTTGGGCCGCGACCGCCGAGACCACCGCCATCAGACGCTCATCCTCCGCTCGCGGCTCGAAGACGAAGAAATCCATCACCGCCGCCGCCGTCGCGCCGGCCAGCACCGGGATGCCCATCCCCGCCTTCAGGCCGGCGTCGCGGGCCAGATGCGCCCGCGGGAACTCCGGATCCAGCGTCACATCCCGCGCCCACACCGGGCGCCGCCCGGCCCACGCCCGGCCAGGTAGCCCCACGCCGGGCGCAAAGGTGAAGTCCGCGCTGGCCTGCCAGAAAGCCGCCAGTTCGGGGAAGGCGCTGTACCAGGCCGGGCTGCGTTCCAGGCGGTCGCCCTTTGCCGTGGGCGTCCACGCTTCGCCCAGCGCCCAACCCGTGGCCTGACAGACCAGGCGCAGGGTTACGGCCAACGCCGCGTGCAGATCCTCCGCCTCGGCCACCGCCAGCGTGATCGTTTGCAGCAGTTGCAGCTCCTCCTCGCTGCGTTTGCGCTCGCTGATGTCGCGGGCGATCCCCTCGATGGCGATCAGGTTCCCCCCCTCGTCATAGATGGGGACATTCCGCTGCTCTGTCCAGATCGTCTCGCCATCCTTGCGTATCCACCGGAAGGACAGCGTCTGTGCAAAGATCCCGCCGCCCTGCATGTAGGCCTGCAACTGGGATTGATCCTGCGGATGCACGATCTTGAAGCCCAAGTCGGGGTCGGCGTAGTGCTCCTCCGGCGTGTAACCGGTGATGGCCGTGGCCGCGGGGCTGACATATTCGAACCCCCGTTCCGGCCCCAGCCGGTAGCGGTAGATCAGGTCTGGCGCGTTCTCCGCCAGCCGCCGGAAGCGATCTTCGCTGGCCTGCAACGCTCGCTGCGCGCGCAGGCGCTCGATGCCGGAGGCCAGTTGCCCGCTCAGAGTCAGCAGCAATTGCTCGTCTGCAGGGCTGAACGCGTTCGGTTCTGTGCTCTCGGCGTTGATCACGCCGATCACCCGCCCGCCGATCTGGAGCGGCGTGCACAGCTCGGCGCGCGTTTCGGGGTTGACATCCAGGTAATCCACTGCGTCTGCCACGACGGCCACGCGGCGGGCGCGGCCGCTGGCAGCCACGCTGCCGCTGATCCCCTGCCCCAGCGGGATGACCCGTTGTTTGGCGGCGTCGCTGATGCCGCGGTAGGAGGGATGGACGCGCAGGGCGTTGCGGTCAGGATCGAGCAGCAGCACGCCGAAGTTGTCGGGGTAGAGGGCCTCGCCGATGATCTGCGTGGCCTGTTCGATCAGCGCATCCTCATCTGGGGCGGCGATGCCGGCCATGGCCACCGCGTGCAGGGTGGCGAGTTCTTGCAGTTGCCGGCGGGTGGCTGCCAGCAGGCGGGTGTTTTGCAGCCCCGCGGCCAGGATGTGGGTCAGGGTCTGGCCGGCGGCGAGGTCGTCGGGGCTGAAGGGCGTCTCCGCGTCGCGGAAGACAAACAGGCCGCCCTGCGGACCGGCCGCGCCCAGCAGGGGGAAGATGACCATGCTGTGGAAGCCTTCCTGCGTGATCAGGTCGCTCAGCTCAGCGGTGGCGGGGTGGCTGCGCGCCTCCGCGATCACCAGGGCAGCGGCGTCGATGGGCAGACGTCCGCCGTGCAGCTCGCGGATGTTGCGGCGGAGTGCCTCCAGGAAGGGGGGAGAAAGCCCCACGACGTCGGCCCAATGAATCCCGGCGGCGCCATCGTAGAGGAAGACGGCCACGCGATCCACGGTCAGGCTGGCGCGGGCAGCGTTGGCCGCGATCGGCCACAGCGCCGCCTCTTCCTGGGTGGTGAGAATGGCCGCCGCGCCCTCGACCAGAGCGCGCTGCTGCGCCGCCCGCTGCAGCGCTTCCTCTGTCATGCGGGTGTTGGCGATCAGGATGGCGGCCTGCCCGGCCAGGGTGACGAAAAAGGCCATCTCCTCGTCGGGGAAGGTGTGGATCTGCCGCGTTGCCATTTCCAGCACGCCCAGGATCTCCCCACGGGCAGGCAGGGGCGCGGCGATGTAGGAATGCAGGCCCAAGGCCGCGGCAACTTCTTTTCGGATAAAACGCGCATCGGCCTGCACGTCGGGGATGAAGCAAGGTTGGCCGCTGTGCGCTACCTGGCCGGCCACGCCTTCCGCCCGCTTCAACAGCCCGTTCCGGAAGAGATCGCGCGCGGCGTGGTCGGCGATGTCGCCGGCCCCGCGCCGCGCCGCGTAGTTCAGCGCCCCGCTCACCGGGTCGATCAGAGCCAGCGCCGCCGCATCCACGTCCAACCGCTCCGTCACCTGCTGCAACAGCACGGCCAGCGCTTCGGCCAGGGTGAGGCGGGAGGTGATGGCCAGATCGATGGCGTGCAGGGCGGAGATGCGCTGCAAGCGTTCCTGCGCCTGCGCCACCGATGCCGCCAGATCCGCCTGGGTCGCGGCCAGGTTCTGGCGCATTTGGTCGAAGCTGTGCGCCAACTGTTGCAACTCTCCCGCTCCGGTCACACCCACCGGCGTGTGCAGGTCGCCCCCGCCCAGGCGCCGGACGGCGGCTTCCAGCAGGCCGATCGGCCGGATCACCCAGCGCTCGGTCAGGACAAGGGCAGTCACCATCAAAAGCAGGGCCAGGATCAGAAAGCTGATCTGCAGCGCCTGGGTCTGCGTCACATGGCGCACGGCCGCGGCCTCGTACAGGCGCACGATCTCATCCACCTGTTTCTGCATGCCTGGGGCCAGGCCGATGACGGTGGCGGCGGCTGCGTCCATCTCGGCGCTGCCGGTCGTCTCGGCCAGGACGATGTGAATGGCTGTATCGATTTCTTGCCATCTGGCATGCAACGCGGCCAGTTGGGCGATGATCTCTGCATCGCCTGGGGGCGGCAGGGCGACGGTGTGATACTCGTCGTAAGGCGCATGCCCGCCGGTCATGAGCGCAAAGAGAGTCTGCTCGAAGAAGAGGGCTTCGCTGGCGCGTAGTTGCTCGCGGTAGCTGGGATCGACGTCTGCCTGCACCCCCAGCGTCTGCAGGACGATGGTGGGGATCAGCATGCGTTGGCGGCCGGCCAGGTTGATCAGCAGGGCGTCGTGGCGCTGCTGTTGCAGGGCGGCAAAGGTCACGGTCACTGCGGCGACGACAAACAGCAGGAATCCTACAAAAGCGAAGATGCGCAGGCGACGGATGGTCATCGGTTTCTCCTTTTACTCTTCCTCTTTTAGGAGTCAGTCGGGGGCGGGGGGATGGGCAGGGTGGCGGTGACGCGCGTGCCCTGTTCCGGTTCGCTCTGGATCCGCAGCTTGCCGCCGTGCAATTCAGCCACGCGTTTGGCCAGGGCCAGGCCCAGGCCCTGGCCGCGCTGCTCGTAGCGCCAGCGCTCGAACTGGACGTAGCCCCCCACCTGCGCGATCTGTTCTGCCGTCATCCCGCGGCCCCGGTCCGCGATGACGATCTGCAACCAGCCAGCGGCGGCGGAGCTGCTGACCTGCACGGCTGCGCCTGCGTCCGAGAATTTGAAGGCGTTTTCGACCAGTTCTTCCACCAGCAGGGCCAGATGCGTCTCGTCGATCTGGGCTGCGATCTCCGGCAGGTCGTCCAGTTGCAAGTCGGCGTGGCGCTGCGCCTCCGCAGCCTTGCGCTGGGCGATGTGGGCGACGCTGGCGCCGGCGTCGGCAGTGACGTGGCTGCGCAGGGCCTGCATGCGGGCCGGGTCGCGGCTGGCCAGCTCCAGATCCACGTAATTCAGGAATTTCTGGATCAGCCGGTGCAGCCGCTCGCCGTATTGGTGGATGATCTCTGCCATCTGCCGTACCTCTTCCGGCCCCAGGTTATCTGCGGCCTCCATCAGCAGGGAGGCGTAGCCCAGGATGCCGGTGAGGGGGGTGCGCAGCTCGTGCGGCAGCATCAGGGCGATGTTCTGGCGCAGTTCTTCCAGCTTGTGCTCGTATTGGCTGACCAAGGCGCGCCGTTTTTGCAGGCGGGCGGCGATCGCTTGCAACAGTTCGTCGCTGGTAAAAGGCTTGGTGAGATAGTCATCCGCGCCCAGAGACATCCCTGCCCGCAGGTCCTCGGCAGAGGCGCGCGCGGTGAGGAAGATGAAGGGGATGGCCGCGGTGGCGGGGTCTTCTTGCAGGGCCTTGTAGACGCCCAGCCCGTTCAGCCGGGGCATGAGGATGTCGCACAGGATGAGGTCGGGCAGTGTGCGTTGCGCCAGTTGCACGCCCTCCACCCCATCCGCCGCGCTCAGCGTCTCGTAGCCCTCGATCAACAGCAGTTCGATGAGGTTGTGACGTACGATCTCCTCATCTTCGATGATTAGGATTCTGGTCATGGTGGCTCCTTGGGTGTGGGTGGTTTGTTTGTTTGTTTGTTGGTTGGTTGGTTTGTTTGTTGGTTTGTTGGTTTGTTGGTTGGTTGGTTGGGTGGGTGGTGGTAAATTGGTAAATTGGTAGATTGGTTAGTTTTCGTGCTTTTTGGCGATCTCCACCGATCTACCAACCAACCAACAAACCACCCAACAAACCACCCAACCAACCAACCAACAAACCAACAAACCAACCACCCAACCACCCACCCACCCAACCTCTTTAATGATCAAGAAGGTGGGCGGGGGGGCGCAGGGGGAGGGTGACGACCACGCGCGTGCCCTGGTTTTCGGCGCTGTGCACGGCGATGGCGCCCCCGTGCAGGTCCACCGCCCGTTTGACTACATTCATGCCCAGCCCCGTGCCTGCGGCCGAGCCTGCATTGTGGGCGCGGTAGAAAGGTTCGAACAGCCTCGGCTGATCCTCGACGGGGATGCCGATGCCCTCGTCCTGCACCTCCAGGATCGCCTGCTCCCCCTGGCGGTGCAGCATCACTTCCACCCGGCTGCCAGGGGGCGAATACTTGACCGCGTTGGAGAGGAGGTTGTTGAGAATGTGGCGCAGCAGTTGCTCATCCAGGATGGCGGGCACCCCCTGCGCCCCGATCTCCGCCGCCACAGTCAGCGTCAGCAGGTGCTGCGCGGCCACGCCCAGGCGCAAGTCTGCCACCACCTCGCGGCAGAAGGCCACCAGATCCAGCGGCTGGGGATGGAAGGGGAGACGACCGGCTTCGGCCCGGCCCAGCAGCAGCATATCATCCAGCAGCGCGTTCATGCGTTTGGTGGTGGCCTGGATGCGGTGCAGATGCGTCAGGCGGCGCTGCTCATCGAAGCGCTGGCCGTACCGCTCCAGCAACTCCGCCGAGGAGAGGATGATGGTCAGGGGGGTGCGGAACTCGTGCGAGGCCATGGCGATGAAGCGGGTCTTCAATTCGTGCAATTCCCGCTCCTGCGCCAGCGCCCGGCTCATCTCGCCATGGGCCTGACGCAATTGAGCATAGGCCTCCTCCAGCTCCGCCGTGCGCTTCATCACCCGCTCCTCCAGACTGGCGGTGTAGGCTTGCAGTTCTTGATACAGGCTGGCATTGTGCAGGGCGATGGCGGCCTGCGTGGCCAGCGTAGCAAAGAAATCACGCCAGTCCTCATCCGGCTGCAAGCGCTGGCGGTGAAAGACCTCGAGCACGCCCTGCACCTGGCCTTTGGCGATCATCGGTGTGATGTGGTGGGCGATGAATCCCTCCTCGGCCAACCAGCCGGTGAGCGCGCAGGAGGGGGCCTCCTCTCGCCAGTCAGGATGGATCATCGGGCGCCGCTCCAGGGCGGCAAGGCCGGCGCGGCCCTCGCCCAGGCATAGAGAGACGCCGGTGATCTCCGGTGTGCGAAAGCCGTGGCTGGCCGCGTGACGCAGCATGCCATCTTGCCGGTCGAGCAGCAGCACCGCCGCCGCGTCCACCTGCAATTGCCGGGTCGCCTCGGTCACAATGAGATCAAGCGTAGCGGCCAGATCGAAAGTACCGCTGATCGCCTGATCAATGGCGCGCAGCGCGCTCAGTTGTTGCAGGCTGCGGCTGGTTTGCTCGTGCAGGGCCGAGCGATGCAAGGCGCCGGCGGCCACGCCGGCGATGGCGGTCAGCAGGCGCAGGTCTTGCTCGTTCAGCGCCCGCTGGCTGCCCATCCACAACACCCCGGTGATCTCCTTTCCTACGATCAGGGGGGCGCCGGCCGCGGCCGCGCACTCGCCAAAGCCGGTGGGGTGATAAGTGGCGGTATCCTGGCGGGCGGCGTTGGTCAGATAGGGCTGGCCGCTGGCCAGGATGTGGGCGCTGGCCCCGGCCCCGGCCGGGACCACCATCCCGGTGTAGCCCGCCCACACCCCCCGGCCCATTTCTGTTCTGAGTTCGCCGCCGGCCCGGTGCAGCGTCATCAACACGCTTCCTGCCACATCCAGCAAGGTGAGCATGTGGTCGAGGATGATCGGGATCATCTCGGCGCGGGTGGCGGCCCCGCGCAGGGCGGCGCTGATGGCGATCATCGTTTCCAGTTCCCGTTCGTGTTGTTTGCGGGCGGTGATGTCTTGTTTGACGGCCACGAAGTGCTGCACGCGGCCCTGCGCATCCAGCACCGGCGTGATGCTCTGTTCCTCGGTGTAGAAGCTGCCATCTTTGCGGCGGTTGGTCAGCTCCCCCTGCCATACCTGCCCGGCCAGGATCGTCTTCCACAGATGCTGGTAGAAGGCCTGATCGTGCACACCGCTGCGCACCAGTTCGCTCACATTTCGGCCCACGCTTTCGTCCAGGGTGTAGCCAGAGAGGCGGGTGAAGGCAGGGTTCACCCAGGTGATCACGCCGGCGCTGTCGGTGATGATGATGGCGTTGGCGACATTGGCCAGGGTGGTGGCCTGCAAATGGAGTTGCTCCTGCGCCTGCACGCGCTCGCTCACATCACGGGCGATGCCTTCCACCGCCATGAGCAGGCCCTGCGCATCATACACATGTGAGTAGCGCTGCTCGATCCAGAGGCAGCGGCCCTCCTTGTGCAGCCAGCGCCAGGTCACAGGCTCGCCCGGAACACGCGCTTCTGCCGGAATCTTCCCCAGCTTTGGGCGGTCCTCCGGGTGGATCATGCGCTCGAAGAGGCGGGGATCGGCGTAGAATTCGGCGGGCGTATAGCCGGTGATGGCGGCGACCGCGGGGCTGACATAACTGAACCGGGGCTGCGGGGCCAGTTCGTAGCGATAGATGATGTCGGGCGCGTTTTCGGCCAGGCGGCGGTATTTCTCCTCGCTGGCAGCCAGGGCTTGCCGCGACTGCTCCGCCTGGGCCAGAAGCTCCCGCATCTCCGCCTCTTTCTGGCGCAGGGCCCGGTCGCCCGCCTGAATGCGCAGCATGGCCTGCACCCGCGCCAGCATCCCGCGATTGCTGATCGGGCGCACGATGTAGCCATCCGCGCCCGCGTCCAAGCCGATGATCTGGCTTTCGCTGTCGGTGTGGGCGCCGGAGATCAGCAGGATGTACATCCCCGCCAGCGTCGCATCCCCCTTGAGCTGGCGGCAGACTTCGAAACCGGAGAGATCGGGCAGGTGCACATCCAACAAAACCAGATCGGGCCGATGCTGGCGGGCCAGGCGCAGCGCCTTGGTCCCATCCGCGGCTGTGATCACCGCATGGCCCGCGGTCTGCAACAGGCGTTGGGTGACGGTCAGCAGGGCCGGATCGTTGTCGACTACGAGAATGGCAGCGTGGGAGGTGTCGTTCATGGGGAAGCCTTTGTCCCGGTCAGGGGCAGGGAGACGAAGAAGATGGCGCCGGCGCCGGCTTCGCTGGTCAGCCAGATGCGGCCTTGATGCCCTTCGACGATGCGTTTGGCGATCACCAGCCCCAGGCCGGTGGAGCGTTCGCCGCCGGTGCCGCGAGCGCTGCCGCGGCCAAAGGGCTGGAAGAGCCGCTCGATTTCGGCGGGGGAGATGCCGGGGCCTTGATCCTGCACAGCCAGCAGCGCCGCGTCCCTTTCGGCGCTCAGGCGCACCTGCACCTGGGCGCGGGGCGGGCTAAATTTTACGGCGTTGCTGACCAAATTGTCCAACACCTGCTCGATTTTGGCTGCATCCAGCCACAGGGGGGGCAGACGCGAGACGCCATCCTCTGCCCCGACCTGCAGCAGGATGTCAATCTCTTTGTGCGCGGCCAGCAGGCGGTGGCGGGCGATGTTGCGCTGCACCAGATGGGTCAGATCCACCTCGGCCAGCTGCAATTGTAGCTGGCCCGCTTCGATCGCGGTCACAGAGAGGAGGTCATCTACCAGATTGTTCATAAAACGACTGAGCCGGAAGATGTCGCGCAGAAATTCGCTGCGCTCGGCGGGGCTGAGGCCCAGGTCCTCATCTTGCAGCAGTTCGCTGTACGCGCCAATGGCGGCCAGGGGGTTGCGCAGGTCGTGGGCGGCCATGCCCAGGAACTGGTTCTTGAGCTGGTTCAGGCGCTCCAATTCGGCGTTTTTGCGGGCCAGTTGGCGCTGCGCGGCGATCAACTCATTGTTGAGACGGCTGATCTCGTCGTACAACGCCATCTGCGGCCCGGTTTGTGCTGCGGTTTTGCGCAGGTCGCGCAGTTGGTTCGTCTGCTCGTTGTGGATGCGCAGCAGGTCCGCGAGCAGGTCGCGGGCCGCGTCATTGCTCACCGCGCCTACCAGCAGCAGCCGCGTCCCCTCCTCCTGCCAGCGCCCGCCGGAAAAGTGCAGGGTGAGCACGCGCTCTGCGTTTTCGGGGGCGGCGACCAGATTCAGCTCCCAATCGAAGGCCGCGGCCTGGCTGCGAAGCTCCTCCAGAAAGGCCAGGGCCTTGAACTGGCTGGCCACGTCTACCAGCCGGGAGAAGAGGCGGCCCGGCGCGGCGGGCAGGTCGAGGTCGTTGCGCAGCACTTCGACGATCATCCCCTGCGGGTCGCAGAGCAGGGCGAGGCTGGGGGGCGATTTTGGCGAGCTCAGTCGAGCCGCGGGGGCGGAGGGCGACAGGTTCATGCGATCAACCGGGCGGCCACGGCCACCGCCTCCTGCGCGTCCGCGGCGTAGCCATCCGCGCCCACGCTGCGCCACAGTTGCGGGGCCAGATTGAAGGGATAGCCGCCCACGAGGATGCGTACATCCAGCCCGCTGCGCCGGGTTTCTTGCACCAGCTCCCGCACCAGAGGCACGTGAAAGGTCATTGTGGCGGAGATGCCCAGCAGCGCGGCTTGCCGTTCGGCCAGGATGCTGAGCACGCTGGCGGTGGGGGTGTTGGCGCCGAGGAAGTGGGTGTCCCAGCCGGCCAGCTCCAGCAGGTCCGCCACCATGCGGGCGCCCAGTTCGTGCAGCTCCCCGCCCACGCAGGTGAGGACGAGGCTGTGGCTCTTGGGGGTGGGGGTGAAGATGCGGGGGTAGAGCAGGGAGATGATCAGCTGGGTGGCCGCGGTGCAGTAGTGTTCCTGGGCCACGTTGATCTGGTTGTTGTGCCACAGCCGCCCGATCTCGCGCTGGCTGCGCTGGAAGACTTGCAGGTAGAGGTCGGGGATGCTGGCGCCCTCTTCTACCGCCTGCATAATCAGGCGGGTGGCGGTGTGGCGGTCGCCGGCCAACAGCGCTTGCAGATAGCTGCGGGCCAGGTGGTCGAGGGCGCGGTCGCCGCTGAGCAGGCTGGCGGTCTCGACCGGGGCCTGGGCCAGACTACGCTGGCCGCTGTCAACCAGGGCCACGGCCGCGCGGCTGGCGTCTGCGGGCAGGCGTTCGTGCAGCACCTGGCGGGTGCATTCCAGCGTGATGGGCAGCACTGTATCGGAGAAGCCCAGCCCGGCGAAGAGCACCTTCACCCAGGCCAGGTAGGTGGTGAAGAGTTCAGGCGCGTCCGCGTCCAGGGCTTCGGCCAGGTATTCGAGGTGGTAGCGAGCATCGCGCACGCTTTTACTCTGCCCAGGCGCGCCGTAGGGCTGCCAGACCTGGGCCTGCCGGGCGTATTGCCGGGTGACGATCGCTGTGGCCAGAACGTCGATCTGCTGCCGGATGGCGGCCGCCGGAGAAAGGGGGGAGGTAGTCATGAGGAAAGCCCCTTTGGTGCAGATACTAAGTGAGTTGCACGACCGCCCAGCGATTCAGCTCAATAGCGAGTTGCTTGCAGGCGGTCGTGCAACTCACTTGCCGGTCGGGTACTAAGTGAGTT
>JABWBG010000020.1 GCA_013360575.1 Caldilineales bacterium | reverse complement strand
CCTCGCCCGCCACCGTCGTGGCCAGGGCCAGGGTCAGGGGCAGCAGCGCCACGGCCTCGCGCTGCAAGCCCATGGCTGGCCCGCCGTGCAACAGCACCAGGCTGAAGATCAGCGTCGCGCCCGCGGCCACCCGCGGCCCGAAGCGGCGCATCGCCGCCCAGGTGGCTGCCCCCTGTGCCGCCAACAGCCCCCACAGCGCCAGCCGGAACCCGGCATCTCCCCAACCCAGGGCGCGGCCCACCAGCAGGTGGAAGATGTGCGTGCCCGGATAGGACATCGTCAAGACATCTTTGTAGGGAACGAGGCCAAAGCGGTCATACAAAAAGGCCACGTACACCATCAGCGGCGCGTCCAGCGTCATCCGCCAGGTTCGGCTGACCCACAGATAAAGGGCCAACCACAGCGCCAGCGCGGTCAGCAGCAGATACCCCAGCCGCGACACCCAGCGATCTCCGTTTGCACCGCTTGTCGCGCGCATCACAACCGGGTGAGAATCTCCGCCCCGTTGCGGGTGATGGCCACTGTGTGCTCGAACTGGGCGGAGAGGGAGCCGTCGGCGGTGACGACAGTCCAGCCATCCTCCAGCAATTTCCATTCCGGCTGGCCCAGGTTGATCATCGGCTCGATGGTGAAAACCATGCCCGGCAGCAACAGCGGGCCGCGATCGGGCATGCGGGTGTGGGAAACGGAGGGCGGCTCGTGCAATTGCCTGCCGATGCCGTGGCCGCCCCATTCACGCACGACCGACATGCCGCGGTCTTCGGCGTATGCCTGGATGGCAGCGCCGATATCGTGCAGATGGCTGCCGCTTTGGGCGGCGGCGATGCCGGCAGCCAACGAGGCCTGGGTCACGTCCAGCAGGCGCTGCGCCTCTGTTGTGGGCTGGCCCACGGCAAAGGTGACGCAAGCATCTCCGCAATAATCGCGTAGCCGCAGGCCGATGTCGATGCCGATGATGTCTCCCTGCTGCAGGTGGCGGCCATTGGGCAGCCCGTGGCAGATCTCGTTGTTGACCGAGGCGCAGATCACGCCTGGGAAGGGGGGATGGCGCCGGCTGCTGCCGCGGTAGCCTTTGTACAACGAGCTGGCCCCACGGCTGTGGATGAACGTCTCGGCCAGATGATCCAGGTCGCGCAGGGTGGCGCCTGGCTGGATGTGCGGGGCCAGAAAGGCAAACGTCTCGGCCACCAATCGCCCGGCGTCACGCATTAGATTGATTTCTTTGATGTCTTTTCGGCGAATACGCATTATCTTAATGATTAATGATTAATAATTAATTGATTGGCACTCAATATCTAATATCCAATATCCAATAACTGAACACTGCTCTGTATTATACACCCGACGCGGATCGCTGCAAGGATGGCCCTCCCCTGCACTGGCGGCGGCGCGCCGATCCTCTTTGGCCCGGCTGCCGCCAGGTAAGGAATGCGGGGCGCGCCCCATCTTGTAACGGTCGGGGTTTGACAGGCATCTATTTCCCCGTTTAGGATCGGCCCTGTGCCTGCTGCCCTCTGTTTACCCCACCCCTTTATCAAAGGAGCTTTTTTTACATGTCAACCCCATTTGCGGTTACCGATACCAATTTCCAAGAACTTGTCCTCAATAGCGATGTGCCCGTGATCACCGATTTCTGGGCTGTTTGGTGTGGGCCTTGCAAGATGATCGCCCCGCTGCTGGAAGAGATCGCGGTGGAGCTGGATGGCCAGATGAAAGTGGCCAAGCTGGATGTCGATCACAACCCCAGCACGGCCATGGCCTACGGCGTGATGAGCATCCCCACCCTGATCATCTTCAAGAACGGCGAACCGGTCGAGCGCATCGTCGGATTCATGCCCAAACCGCGGCTGCTCAGCAAGATCACCCCGCATCTCGAGCCCGCCGCCGCGGTCGCCTGACCCTTTTTCCCCTGCCTGCGCGCGCCACAGCCGGACGTCGAAGCGATTCAGCGTCCGGCTGTGCGCGTTGGTAGCTTCAGCAGCCGCGTGGCCAGCCACGAGAGGCTGCCAAAGAGCAGCAGCAAGCTGAGGTGCAGCAGCAGCGTGATGCCCAGGCCATAGGCATAGGCCTGCAGCAGCCCGTGCAGCCAGGCGCCGCCCCCTCCTGATCCTGTGGGCAGGCCGCCGAGCAGATAGAGGATCAGCAGCAACCCGCCAAAATAGAGCAGCATCCGCTGCACCGGCGCCCGATCGCTGGCGCTGAGAAACATGGCGTCGCTGATCGTGAACAAAAGATAGAGCCAGATCGCCAGATCGGGGGTGGCCAGGATCCGGTGCAGCAGCGCGGTCGCTCCTTGCCACGTCCCCGCCTGCGTGGCCAGCCGCACCTCCTCTACAGCCACCAGCCGCAGGGCCAGCGCCGCCGTCAGCAGGCTGCCCACCACCAGCGGGGCCAGGCCGATCAGGGTGTGCTGCCAGAGGGCGCCCCCGCGCACATCCACCGCGCCCAGCCGCAGGCCCTTGTCGCGCGTGACCTGCGGCAGCAAGCTGATCTTGCCCGTGCGCACGCCCACCAGCCGCGCTGCCAGCCAGTGGCTCAGCTCGTGCATGACGGTGCCGGGCAAGATCAGGATGGCATAGAGGATTTGGGCGATCTCGTCGTTGCGGGTGAGTAGGAGGATCAGCGTCAGAATATGCACTGTCAGGCGCCGGCTTACCCACCACAGCGCCGCCAACAAGGCCAGGCTGGCCAGGAGCAGGAGCGCCCAGGGGGGCAACATCGCCTCAGCCCCCGCGCGCCCGCAGCGTCTCCTGCACCATGGTCACGAAGGACGCGGCCGTGAGGCTGGCCCCGCCCACCAGCGCGCCGTCGATCTCCGGCATGGCCATGAACCCGGCGATGTTATCCGGCTTGGTGCTGCCGCCATATTGAATGCGCACAGCCTGGGCGGTGGTTTCATCATACAGCCGGGCGATGGCCCCACGGATGGTGAGACCGATGATGCGGTTGGCGTCGGCGGCAGTGGCGGTGAGGCCGGTGCCGATCGCCCAGATCGGTTCGTAGGCGATGACCAAGCCGGCTACCTGCGCCGGGCTGAGGCCCGCCAGCGCCGCCTGTACCTGGCTGCGCACGAATGTGTCGGTTTCGCCCGCCTGGTTCTGCGCCAGGCTTTCGCCCACGCAGAGGATGGGGGTGATGCCGTGGGCCAGCAGGGCCTTGGCCTTGCGATTCACCCAGTCGTCGCTCTCGCCAAAGAGGGCGCGGCGTTCGGAATGGCCGATGATGCAATAGCTGACCAGCCCTTGCAGCATGGGGGCCGCCACCTCGCCGGTGAACGCGCCTTCTTTCTCGAAGTAGACATCCTGGGCGCCCACGCCCACCGGGCTGCCCGCCAGGGCCGCGGCCACGGCTGGCAGGGCGACAAAGGGAGGACAGACGACCGTTTCCACGGCGTCGATAAATTCCACGCCGCTGCGGATGGCGGCGACCAGGGTTTCGGCCTCGGCAATGGTCTTATACATCTTCCAATTGCCGGCAAGGATCGGTTTGCGCATGATGTGGGGTTCTCCGTGGGGGGCGACGGTGAAGACCGTCAGGTAGAGGTCACGATCTCGGCCCCGGCCGCGCGCTGTTCCAGCACCCGTTTGTTCTGGTCGAAGGCGATTTCGAGTTCGATCACCTGAAAGCAGCGATTTTCGCCGCTGCCGCTGACCAGCTTGCGGGCGTGGAAGGTGTGGGCGTCGTAGTCGGGGCTGAGATCGTTGAGCAGGTCGATGCGGGCGCTGAGGATCTCGCCGCAGCGTTTGCAGCGCACCTGCACGATGTGGTAGCGCCCGGCCTGATCGGGCCGGCCCGAGGCGTTGAAGAGTTTGTTCAGGCGGTCGCGCAGGCTCATGGCGTGGGGTGGTGGGTATTGGATATTGGGTATTGGATCGTGCTCCTGCGAAGGGGCAACTATCCAATACCCAATATCCTTTTAGGCGCGGTCGTCGAGTACGTCGATGCCGGGCAGGGCCTGCCCTTCCAGGAAGGCGAGGGAAGCGCCGCCGCCGGTGGAGACGTGGCTGACTTGATCGGCCAGGCCGGCCTGGGCCACGGCCGCGGCAGAATCGCCGCCGCCGATGATCGTCACGGCATCGTGCAGCCCGGCCAGGGTGTGGGCAATGGCAAAAGTGCCCTGGGCAAAGCGGGGGAATTCGAACACCCCCAACGGCCCATTCCAGACCACGGTCTTGGCCGCGGTCAGCACCGCCTGGTAGGCGGCCACGGTGGCCGGGCCGATGTCGAGCACCATGCGCTCGCCGGGCACCTGATCGGCGGGCAGGGTGACGGCGTCGGCGTCGGCGGCAAAGCTGCTGGCGGCGATGACATCGGTGGGCAGGTGCAGGCGGTCGCCGGCTTGGGCCAGCAGGCCGCGAGCGGCGTCGAGTGCATTCCCTTCGACCAGGGACGCGCCCATTTCCAGCCCCTGCGCGGCCAGGAAGGTGTTGGCCATGCCCCCGCCGATGAGCAGGGCGTCCACCTTGTCCAGCAGGTTGGTGATGACGCCGATTTTGTCGGAGACTTTGGCCCCGCCCAGGATGGCGACGAAGGGCCGGCGGGGCGCGCGCACGGCGTTGCCCAGGTAGGCGATCTCTTTTTCGACCAACAGCCCGGCCACCGCCGCGCCGCCGCGGGCCTGCACGGCTTGCGCCGCCGCGACCATGGAGGCGTCGGCGCGGTGGCTGGTGCCGAAGGCATCGTTGACATAATCGTGGCCAAGATCGGCGAGGGCGGCGGCGAAGGCGGGGTCGCCTTTCTTTTCGCCGGGGTGGAAGCGCAGGTTTTCCAGCAGGAGGATATCGCCCGGTTGCAGGGCGTGGGCGAGGATGGCCACGCTTTCGCCCACCACATCGCTGGCCATGCGCACGCGCGCCTGCGGCAGCAGCGTTTGCAGGTGATGGGCGACGGGGGCCAGGCTGTATTGCGGCTCTGGCTTATCCTTGGGCCGGCCCAGGTGCGACATCAAGATCAGACTGGCCCCGCGGTCGAGCAGGGCCTGGAGGGTGGGCAAGGCGGCCTGGATGCGGGTGTCGTCGCTGATCTGGCGGTGTTCATCCAGGGGCACATTGAAATCGACGCGCACGAGGATGCGTTTGCCCTGTGGGTCGAGGTCGCGGATTGTTTTCTTGTTCATGGAGTCCTCAGGACATATGAAAAAGGGTGGCCGAGCCGGCGGCGCTGGCGTCAGCCCCCCCGTACGCGGTCACCCTTTTTAGTATTCAGTGTTCAGTATTCAGTGTTCAGTATTCAGTGTTCAGTATTCAGTCATCATTATTCCGCGATTACTGAATACTGAATATTGACCACTGACCACTGACAACTGACCACTGAATACTGAATACTGAATACTGATTACTGATTACTGACTACTGACTACTAAATACTAAATACCCTGTTCGTAGATGTATTTGCACAGGTCGGCGACGCGTACGGAATAGGCCCATTCGTTGTCATACCAGGTGACAACTTTGACCAGATCGCCATCCAGCACCTGGGTGGAGCCGGCGTCGATGATCGAGGAACGGGGGTCGCCCTTGAAATCCATGCTCACCAGCGGTTCGTCCGAGACGCCGAGGATGCCCTGCATGGGGCCGGCCGCGGCGGCGCGGAAGTGATCCAACAGCTCGGCGGTGGTGGCAGGCCGCTGCAAGGTGGCCACGAAATCGACGATGGAGACGGTGGGCGTGGGCACGCGCAGGGCCATGCCATCGAATTTGCCCTTGAGCTGGGGCAGCACCAGGCCCACGGCCCGGGCCGCGCCTGTGCTGGTGGGGATGATGTTCTGGCCGGCGGCGCGGGCACGGCGCAGATCCTTGTGCACCAGGTCGAGGATGCGCTGATCGTTGGTATAGGCGTGCACCGTCGTCATCAGCCCCTTGATGATGCCGTAATGATCGTCCACCACTTTGGCCGCGGGCGCCAGACAGTTCGTGGTGCAGGAGGCGTTGGAGATGATGTGATGCTGCGCCGGGTCATAATCGCCCTGGTTCACGCCCAGCACGATGGTCAGATCCGGGTCGGAGGAGGGCGCGGAGATGATCACCTTTTTGGCGCCGCCGGCCAGATGTTGGGCCGCCTGCGCCCGTTTGGTGAAGATGCCGGTCGATTCGACCACCACCTCCACGCCATAATCGCCCCACGGCAACTGGCTGGGATCCCGTTCGGCGAAGACCTTGATCCGCTCGCCGTTGACCATCAGATCGTTGCCATCCACCGCGATATCCGCCTGATAACGGCCATAATTGGAATCGTATTTGAGTAGATGGGCGTTAACGTCGGTAGAGACGAGATCGTTGATAGCGACGACTTCCACAACGCCATCGTAATTTTCTTCGATGGCTTTGAAGACCTGGCGGCCGATACGGCCAAAACCATTGATGCCAACACGTAAAGACATTTTGGATACTCCTTTGGGAGGTGAATTGAATGGGAATTGGGGGCCTTCAGCATACAAAAGCCCGGCGATTCTGGCAAATGGGGAGGGGACGATCGTCCATCGTCCAGACTAGATCAGCCCGCTGCGGATGCCTGTCTCCTCCTCCAGCAGGTCGATCAGGGCGCGGGCCATGCGTTCGGGGTCGTGGCGCCAGACGTGCACATCCTGGCGCAGGTTGGCCGTGACCAGGCGATAGCCGCGCGGGGGCTGCGCGGGCAGCTTCACCCATTCGGCCCGCGGCGGGGCCGGGGGCGTGAACAGATCGTTGGCCAACACGCAGTTGAGGATGCGGGCGCCGGCGTGCCTGATCAGCGCCTGCACATGATCATCGACATTGTACCCCTCCGTCTCCCCGCGCTGCGTGGCGATGTTGCAGACGTAGACCTTCAGACCCGCCGCCGCGGCCACGGCCTGCGCGATCTCCGGCACCAGCAGGTTGGGGATGACGCTGGTGTAGAGGCTGCCCGGCCCGGCTACGATCAGATCCGCCTCCAGAATCGCCCGCACCGCCTCGGGGTAGGCGCGGGGTCGTTCCGGTTCCAGATAAACATGGTGGATGCGGCGGCCCTCGCCCAGCCGCGGGATCAGCGACTCCCCGCGAATGCGTTCCAGCCGCCCGCCCTCGTCGCTCACATCCGCCACCAGTTGCACCAGATCGAGGGTCGAAGGCAGCACGCGCCCGCGCACGGCCAGCACCCGGCTCGATTCCAGCAGCCCCTGCTCGAAGGAGCCGGTCACTCCCGCCATCGCCGCCAGGTAGAGATTGCCGAACGCGTGCCCTTCCAGGCCCTCGCCGCCGGCAAACCGGTATTGGAAGAGCCGGGTCACCGTGGCTTCCGCCTCCGACAGGGCGGCGATATTGTTGCGAAAATCGCCCGGCGGCGGCAACCCCAGCGCCTGCCGCAGCTTGCCCGAACTGCCGCCATCATCCGCCACCGTGACAATGGCGGTGATGTGGTCGGTATAGGCCTTCAACCCACGCAACACCGCGGGCATGCCGGTGCCGCCGCCGATACAGACGATGCGCGGGCCGCGTCGCCGGCGGCGGTGGCGATAGATGCGCTCGGCCGCGCTGGCGTCCGGCGTGGTGAAGGGGGCCAGCAGCGCCCGGTTGAGTTCGATCAGCCCCCACAATGTAACGCCCACGCCGGCCAGTCCAAATGCCAACGCCCGCAGCGGGCGCGGCAAAAATTGCAGCGTCAGCCAATAGATCGTCTCTGGGTAGACGCCGGCGGCGTAGACCGACCGCAAAAGATAGGCCAGCCCCAGCCCAATCAGCGCGATCCCCACGATCAGCATCAATAACCAGCGCTTGATATGCAGACCGGGGATGAACCAGCGCAAAAAAGAACGATAACGTCGCAGCCAGTGCATAGAGGGACAATGGACGATGGACGATAGACGATAGACGATAGACGATGGCGGAATTTCGCTAGAGTTTGTCGTCTATCTGACGTGATCTGAACCGGCGGCCGGGCCGGGCCCAGCACCCACAGAATAGCCTAAAACCCCCAAAACCCCTAACCCCCCCTGCCCCCTGCCCCCTGCCCCCTGCCCGTTGCCCGTTGACTGTTGACTGTTGACTGTTGACTGTTGACTGTTGACTGTTGACTGTTGCCCCCTGCCCCCTTGCCCCTTGACTGTTGTCCCACTGAACACTGAACACTGAACACTGAACACTGAACACTGCCCCCCGTCCCCTACCGCTTCCGCTTCCAGGCCAGGAAATGATATTCCAGCAGGCTGATGAAACCGTAGAGGCCCAGGGCCATGATCACGAGGGTGAAAAGAGCGACGAAGAGCAGGGGCGTATCCAGCAGACCGCGGGCCAGATTGATCAGAAACCCAAGGCCGCGGTTGGCCCCGATGAACTCGCCGATCACCGCGCCGATGACGGAGAGGATGGCCCCCACCTTCAGCCCGCCAAAGATCACCGGCAGCGCCGCCGGCGTCTCCAACTTGCGGAAGATCTGCCAGCGGCTGGCGCGCAGCGAGCGCATCACCGCCAGCAACTCCGGCTCCACCGAGCGCAGCCCCACGATGGTGTTGACCAGGGCCGGGAAAAAGAGGGTGAGAGCGCAGATCAACACCGTGCGCAGCAGGCTGGCCTGAATCCAGATCACCAGCAGGGGCGCCACCGCCACGATGGGGAAGGATTGCAAGGCCACGATGTAAGGCGAAAGCAGACTATCCAGGCCGGGTGATTTGGCCAGCAGATACCCCACCACCGTGGCCACACCCAGCCCCAGCCCCAGGCCGGCCAGGATCTCGAAGGCCGTGACGCTGGCATGTCGCCACAGCGTGCCGTCTGCCAGCACCAGCTGGAACTTGGCCCACACCACCCCCGGCGCCGGCAAGATGAACTGCGGGTACTGCCGCCAACGCACCAGCCCCTCCCAGGCCAACACAAACAGCGTCAGCATGATCGGGGCCATCAGCGCGCGGGCCAGCCTTTGGCGATGCTCATTGTGCAGCCAGCGCGCCCGCGTGCGCGCACGTTCAGGAGAAGGCGAGGCCAGCGCCTCGCCAGGAGATACAGTCATGAGCGGAGAGTGTGCAGAAAAAAATAAAAAACGGCGATCAGGTCGTGCCTGATCGCCGCGAACATGCGCGCGCAGCCATCTTGTTGCCAAGATGTTTGAGGATCACGACCTTCTTTCATCCGGACTGTGACCGTCGGCCCCGGTATCGCACCGGATCTGCTGACGCCTCTGGCGAGGCCGCTCGCGGGCTTCATCTGGTCGGGCCAGATTTACCGCCGGTCGGGAATTGCACCCTGCCCTGAAGGTCTTACAAAGGTGATGATGGAACGGGAAAAGAGGTGATGGCTAAGTGGGCTGCTCCATGGTGAGGGAGGCAAAAAGAGGGGATGCCGGCATTATACCAGAGGGTGATGAGCGCGTCACAATTGACAATTCAGGGGCAACCATCCAAAATGATCCCATGCGCACCTGGTACGCCTACGACCCGATCGAGCAGCAGCACTCCCTGTCCGGCCATCCCGAACACCGCGGGCGTCTGGCCGCAGCCATGCAACTGCTGCACACCGATGGCATCCTGGCCCGCCTGCACCCGGCTGCGGTGACGCCGATCAGCCTGGAGCGGCTGCTGCGGGTGCATCCGCGCGCTTACGTCGATCAGGTGGCGCAGATTGACCGCGCCGGCGGCGGCCATCTCGACCCGGATACCTACATCGTGCCCGGTTCCTACGCGGCGGCGCTGGCCGCGGCGGGCGCGCTGACCGATCTGACCGCGGCGGTGATGCAGGGCCGCTGCCGCAACGCTTTTTCGTTGATGCGTCCCCCCGGCCACCATGCATTGGCCGCCCGCGGCATGGGCTTTTGCCTCTTTGCCAATGTGGCCATCGCCGCCCGCACCGCCTGCGCCGAGTACGGGGCCGCGCGGGTGCTGATCCTCGATTGGGATGTGCACCACGGCAACGGCACCGAAGCCATCTTCTACGAAGATCCCACCGTGGCTTTCATCTCGCTGCACCAATATCCCTTCTATCCTGGCACCGGCGCGGCCGGCGACACCGGCAGCGGCCCCGGTCAGGGCTACACCCTGAACGTCCCATTGCCCGCGGGCGTGGGCGACGCCGGCTACCTGCGCGCCTTCGATGAGGTGATCCTGCCCTTCGCCCACCGCTATCAGCCCGATCTCCTGCTGGTCTCCGCCGGTTTCGACGCACACTGGCGCGATCCCCTGGCCAGTCAGCTACTCAGCCTGGCCGGGTATGCCGCCCTCACCCGTCGCGTCATGGCCCTGGCCGAGGAGCTGTGCCAGGGCCGCCTGGTGCTGGCCCTGGAGGGAGGCTACGATCTGCAGGTGCTGGCGCACGCCCTGCTGAACACCCTGCGCCTGCTGCATGACCCCGCCGCCCCCATTTCCGACCCCTTCGGCCCCGCGTCCTTTGCCGAACGCGACCTCAGCCGCCACCTGCACGCCCTGCGCGGCCTGCATCGTCTTGTCGATCCCGCCTGACGCCGCAACACACCCCCGCCCCTCAAGAGGAGTGGCCCATGTTCAACGAACGACTTTCCGGCATTTTACTGCACCCCACCTCCCTGCCCGGCCCCTTTGGCATCGGCGATCTGGGTGAAGAAGCCTACCGCTTTGTCGACTGGCTGGCCGGGGCCAAACAGCAACTGTGGCAGGTGTTGCCCCTCGGCCCCACCGGCTACGGCGACTCGCCCTATCAGTGCTTCTCCGCCTTTGCCGGCAATCCCTTGCTGATCGATCTCGTCGATCTGACCGCGCGCGGCTACCTCGACCGCGCGGATCTGGCCGTGCCCCCCTTCCCCCGCCATCATGTTGATTTCGGCCCGGTAATCGAGTGGAAGCAGCGCGTCCTCAAACAGGCCTTTGCGCGCTTTCGCGGCCAGCCGGCGCCGGCCGCGTTCACCACCTTCGTGGCTGCCGAGGCTGCCTGGCTGCACGATTTCGCCCTGTTCATGGCCCTGAAAGAAGAGCACGCGGGCCGGCCCTGGCCAGAATGGGCCCCCGACCTGCGCGATCGGGCGCCGGAGGCCCTGGCCGCGGCCCGCGCCCGCCTGGCCGAGAGCATCCACCAGCACCAATTCTGGCAGTGGCTCTTCTTCGAGCAGTGGTTGGCAGTGAAGGCCTACGCCAATGACCGCCGCATCCGCGTCATCGGCGACATCCCCATCTACGTGGCCATGGACAGCGCCGACGCCTGGAGCCGCCGCCACCTCTTCCATTTCGATGACGTTGGCCGGCCCACCGTCGTCGCCGGGGTGCCCCCCGACTACTTTTCACCCACAGGCCAGTTGTGGGGCAACCCCCTCTACAACTGGCCGCGCATGGCCGAGGATGGCTATGCCTGGTGGATCGAGCGCTTGCGCGCCAACCTGCGGCTCAGCGACTATGTGCGCATCGACCATTTCCGCGGGTTCTACAACTATTGGCAGGTGCCCGGTGATGCCGAAACCGCCATCGAAGGGCGTTGGGTCGATGGCCCCCGCCAGGCCCTCTTCGACGCCGTCATCGCCGCCCTGGGCGATCTGCCCTTGCTGGCCGAAGACCTGGGCGAGCCGCACCCCGGCGTCTATGCCTTGCGCGATCATTACCACTTCCCCGGCATGAAAGTGCTGCAATTTGCCTGGGCCAGCGATGGCAGCGACCCCTTCCTGCCGCACAATTACGATAAGAATTGCGTCGTCTACACCGGCACCCACGACAACGACACCACCCTGGGCTGGTACACCAAGGCCCCCGAACGGGAACGAGATTTCGTACGCCGCTATTTGCGGGTCGATGGCAGCGACATTGCCTGGGACATGATCCGGCTGGCCATGCTAGCCGCGGCCCACATCGCCATCGTCCCTTTGCAAGATTGCATGGGCCTGGGCAGCGAGGCGCGCATGAACACCCCCGCCGCGGCCAGCGGCAACTGGAGTTGGCGCTTCCTGCCCCACCAGCTCAACGAGGGCATTCGCAATGGCCTGGCCGAGCTGGCCGAGTTGTACGGCCGCGCCTTTATCCCAACGGAAGAGCGCCTGGCCTCGCCCCACAGCCGCTGAAACTGCCATCGAACCCCAAAATCAAACAAGCTCCTTTGCAGGAGCTTGTTCGATGGCGAGAGAAAGAGAGTGAGAATCAGGCGGTGCGATGCAGGCGGATGACGTTGCGCGAGCGGATGAACCCGATCTCGTAGCCAAGCCGACCAGCGGCGCGGCGCAGACGGTTCTTCACTGTTTGGCGGTTTTCACCTTCTGCCGCACGCACAGTGATGCCCTCGTTGACTTCCAGGGGCCTGATTTGCTCGATATACTGCTCGAGGGCCTTCTCACGTTTTGATTTACCGCGTCCACGATGCTTCGATTCCAGATAGTCGGTCACTTCATCTTTGGACATTTTTTCGAAAGTTGGCATAAGCTTCCTCCATTTAAAGCTGGCCAGAGTGGATTGAAAGAGTGTTGCCGTATTATCACCCTTTTTTCTGATTCTGTCAATACTGGCGACCCACGCGGTGCGCACAAAATCGCGAATCCAGCGCCATTCTGCCCGGCCAACGCAGTTCATTCAACTGACCACTGAATACTGCTCAACTGAGATGCGCCAGATTGGCGCCCACATCGAGCAGACTGTACACATCCGCTTCGCTGCGAGCCTCGGCATAGACGCGCAGCACCGGTTCCGTGCCAGATGGCCGGATCAACAGCCAACTGGCATCGGCCAACAGATATTTGACGCCATCGCGCGTATTCAGCTCCTGCACCGGCTGGCCGTTGAGCGCGGCGGGCGCGTGGGCGATCAGACGCTGCACGATCTCCCTCTTGCTCAGCGGGGGCGCGGGGTAATCGTGGCGGGCGTAGGCGAAATGGCCGATACGATCCATGATGCCGGCGATCAGCGCGTCCACGCTCTGTTTTTGGCGGGCCACCAGCTCGGCCAGCAGCAGGCCCATCAGCACGCCATCCCCCTCGGGGATGTGGCCGGCGATGGAGATGCCCCCCGATTCTTCCCCGCCGATCAGCACCTGGCGGCTGCGCATGAGATCGGCGATGTAGTTGAAGCCCACCGGGGTTTCGAACACTGCCAGGTTGTACTCTGCCGCCAATAGATTCAGCATCTGCGTGGTGCTGACCGTTTTGACGATGTCTCCCCGTTTGTGCTGTTGCAGCAGATAATCGAGGGTCAGCGTCATGATGCGGTGGGGGTCGAGGAAGCGTCCGTGCGGGTCGATGGCGCCGATGCGGTCGGCGTCGCCATCGGTGGCCAGGCCCAGGTGCGCGCCCTGGGCAGTGACAGCCGTCTTCAGCGCGTCCAGATGGCGGCCGATCGGCTCGGGGTGGAGGCCGCCAAAACCGGGGTTCATCTCGTGGTGCAGGGTGACAGGCTGCACGCCCGCCTCGCGCAGCAGCCGGTCGGTGTAGCCGATGCCGGCGCCGTACATGGCATCGATGACGATGTGCAGCCCGGCGGCGGCGATGCTGTCGAAGTCGATCAGGCGGCGGATATGGGCGGCGTAGGCGGGGTAGGGATCGAAGATCTCGATCAGTCCCTGGGCCGTGGCCGCGGCAAAGTCGATGGCGGCGGGCTGGCGCTGGCTCTGCTCATTTTCGGCCAGCCGCTGCTCGACCTGGGCGATCACGCCGGCATTGGCGCCGCCGCCAAAATCGGCTTTCAGTTTGAAGCCATTGTAGCGGGGCGGGTTGTGGCTGGCCGTGATCATGACGCCGCCGGCGGCGTGGTGGTGGACGATGGCGTAGGAGATGGCGGGCGTGGCCGCAAAGCGCTCGCTGAGCAGCACGCGGATGCCGTTGGCGGCCAGCACGCAGGCCGCGGCCGCGGCAAAGCGGTCGGAGAGGAAGCGGGTATCGAAGCCGACCACGTAGGTGAGGGGGGCCTCTGCGCCGGCGCCGGCCGCCAGGGCCACATCGGCCACGGCCTGCGCCACGCGGGCAACGTTGGCAAAAGTGAATTCTTCGCTGATGACGGCGCGCCAGCCGTCGGTGCCAAAATGGATGGTCATGGAAGCAGATGGGAGGGTGGGGTGTGGGATCAAAGCTCACTTCTTGTACCACAAGCGCCGAATCCCTTTCAAATTTGCCAGAGTGCGCGCATAGGGTGCGCCATGACAACACAGACCGCAGGTTGTGGTATCCTTGGCCATACAGCACATCTCCCGCTTGACGTTGATTTTTTCACATCGAGGCCCGGTGCGGGATCGCTCAGTGCCTGCCATTTCCACGCATTCATGAGGCCCCATCATGCTCAAGGCTATCGTTATGGCTGGCGGTCAGGGATCTCGCCTGCGCCCGCTCACTGTCAACCGCCCCAAACCATTGCTGCCGCTGGTCAACAAGCCGGTGATTGGGCACATCGTCGATTGGCTTGAATCCTTCGGCGTCGCGCAGATCCTGGTCACGCTGCAGCATCGGGCAGAGTGGTTTCAGGGCTATCTGGGCGTGGGAGAACGGGGGCGGGTGCCGATCGATTATCTGATCGAGGATGTGCCGTTGGGCACGGCGGGTGGGGTGGCCCAGGCCTGGCAGCAGGGCCGGGTGCAGGCGGGCGATCAGGTGCTGGTGGTGAGCGGAGACGCGGTTACCGATATCGACCTGACGGCGCTGCTGGCTTTTCACACCGCGCGGGATGCAGATGTGACCGTGGCCTTGCACCGCGTGGACAATCCCCTGGAGTATGGCATGGTCATCACCGCCGAAGATGGCCGCATCAGCCAGTTCGTGGAGAAGCCAGGCTGGGCCGAGGTGGTGAGCGATCTGGTCAACACCGGCATCTACGTGTTGAAGGCGGATGTGCTGGCCGGCATCCCGCCCGACACGCCCTATGATTTCAGCCACGATCTTTTCCCGCGGTTGTTGGCCAGGGGCTGCCCCATCTTCGGCATGCTGGTGCAGGGGTTCTGGACCGACATCGGCACCCCTGCCACGTATCTGGAGGCGAACGCCGACCTGCTGCGCAATCGTGTGCGTCATGCGCCCCTGGGCAAAGCGCTGGGCGGCGATATCTGGGTGGGCGAGAATGTGCAGATCGCGCCCGACGCCCAGTTGTATGGGCCGATCTACCTGGGCAGCAATGTGCAGATCAAGGGGGGCGTGGTCATCCAAGGCCCGACGGTGGTGCGAGATGATACGGTGGTGGACACGCAGGCGCAGATCTCGCGCAGCGTGATCTGGCGGGGCTGCTACATCGGCGAGGGCGCGCACCTGCGCGGGGCTTTGATCAGCCGGCAATGCGTGTTCAAACAGCGGGCCGTGGTGGAGGAGGGCGCGGTGGTCGGGGACAATTGCGTGGTGGGCGAGGGCGCGGTCATCTACCCGCAGGTGAAGCTGTGGCCGGGGAAGACGATCGACCCCGGCGCGCTGGTGCGCGAGAGCATCATCTGGGGATCGCAGGGGCGGCGGGTGTTGTTCGGGCGGTTCGGCGTCACCGGCGTGGTCAATGTCGATCTGACGCCGGAGTTCTGCGCCAAGCTGGGGGTGGCCTTCGGCGCCAGCCTGCCCAAAGGGGGGGTGGTCACCATCAACCGCGATGCCCATCCCAGCTCGCGCATGTTGAAACGGGCGATCATCTCCGGCCTGCCCGCGGCGGGGATGGAAGTGCAGGATCTGCGCACGCAGCCGGTGCCCGTGGCCCGCTATTTCACCCGCGTGACCGCCGCCTGCGCCGGGGTGCATGTGCGCATCTCCCCCCACGACCGGCGGGTGGTGGATATTCGCTTCATCGACGCCGGCGGCATCGATCTGGGCCGCGCCCGCGAACGGGAGATCGAGCGCCTTTTCTTCCGCGAAGATTTCCGCCGCGCCCAATTGGATGACATCGGACGCATCGACTATGCCGCGGATGTGGAGGCGTGTTACAGCGCCGCATTTTTGCAACAGATCGATGTGGCCGCGGTGCAGGCCGCGCGCCCACGTGTGGCCATCGATTATTCCCACGCCGCCACCTGCGAGATCTTGGAGCCGCTGCTGACCGAGATGGCCGTGGATGTGGTGGGCTTGAACACTCGCGTGGACGCCAATCAACTCTCGGTGCTGCAGAGTGTGTGGGCGCACAACCTTGAGCAATTGGGCAAGATCGTGGCGGCGATGGGCCTGGAACTGGGCGCGCGCTTCGATGTCAGCGGCAGCCAGGTCTCCTTCGTGGATGAACAGGGCCGGAGCTTGCACGATTTTCTGGCCGCGGCGGTGATGGCAGAGCTATTTTGGCGGCAGCAGCCGGGCGCGGTGATTGCCATCCCCGTGGATCGCCCGGCGGTGTTCGATCTGCTGGCGCAGCGGCATGGCGGCGCCGTGATCCGCACCAAAGTGGACCCGCACGCCCTGATGATGGCGGCCAATGGCAGCGCCGCCGCGCCTGTGGCCATGGCGGCCGATGGCAGCGGCCATTTCATCTTCCCCGCCCTTCACCCTGTGCCCGATGGCATGCTCGCCCTGGCCCGGCTGTTGCAGGGCCTGGCCCGCGCGGGGCAGACCTTGGGCCAGTTGGCCGATGCCATCCCCGCGGGGGCCTGGCTGCACCAGACTGCGTTCTGTTCGTGGGAGGCCAAAGGCCGGGTGTTGCGCCGGGTGAACGAACGGGCCGCGTCCCACCGCAGCGACCTCACCGACGGCGTCAAGTTCTTCTTCGACGATCAGCGCTCGGTGCTGATCCGTCCCGACCCGGATCGGGCGCTGCTGCACCTGTGCGTGGAAGCGCCGGCAGAGGCCGAAGCGCAGGAGATGTTGGCGCAGCAGGCGCAGTGGTTGCAGGGGCTGATCGAGGCCGCTGGCTGATTGAGGGGGGGACGCGACCGGCGACCGCCCATGCCGGCTCGCGTCATGATTTTGACACACTGCGTCATAAACTCTATACTGCTGGCATCACCTGTCCTGCTGTTTCTGCGCCTTGCCAAAGGAGGCTATCGTGCGAGACGTTTTCATCGCCGGGGCCGGGCAGATCCCGGTCACCAAAAATCAGGACGAATCGTTGCGCCAGATGGGCGCCAGAGCTTTGACCGCGGCTCTGACTTCGGCGGGGGGGGAGCGGGTAGAGGCGCTTTTCGTTGGCAACATGCTCTCTGGCATGCTGTCGCACCAACAACACCTGGGCGCGCTGGTGGCCGACGCCGCCGGCCTGCGCGGGATCGAGGCGGCCACGGCCGAGGCAGCCTGCGGATCGGGCGCGGCCGCGATGCGCTGGGGCTACATGGCCATTGCCAGCGGCCAATATGATGCGGTGGCGGTGTGCGGCATGGAAAAGATGACGCACACCGACCGCTACGAAACCACCCGCGCCCTGGCCACAGCCAGCGATTGGCCGCAAGAAGGCGCGCATGGTCACAGCTTCGTCTCCCTCAACGCCGTGATCATGCAGGAATATCTGCGCCGCCACCTGGCCAACCGCTCTCTCTTCGCCGCTTTCGCCATCAACGCCCACCAGAACGCGCTCACCAACCCCAACGCCCTCTTCCAAAAACCGTTGGATATCGCCCTCTACGAACAATCGCCCATCGTGCAGGCCCCCATCCGCCTGTTCGACGCCTCGCCCATCTGCGATGGCGCCGCCGCCCTGGTGCTGATGTCGGCGGAAGCGCTGGCCGCGCGGGCTGCGCCTCATCCGCGCGTGCGCATTGCCGCCTCGGCCAGCGCTACCGACAGCGTCGGCATCCACGACCGCCACGATCTGCTGCAATTGCAGGGCGCCATCCTCTCCAGTCGCAAGGCCTTTGCCCAGGCCGGCCTGGGGCCGGGAGATATCGACCTGTTCGAGCTGCACGATGCTTTCACGATCATGGCGGTGCTTTCGCTGGAGGGCGCCGGCTTTGCCGAACCGGGCAAGGGCCTGTGGCTGGCCGCGGATGGCGAGATCGGGCTGGATGGCAAGATCCCCATCTCCACCTTTGGTGGGCTGAAGGCCCGCGGCCACCCGGTGGGAGGCACCGGCGTTTACCAGCTCGTCGAAGCCTGGCTGCAAGTCAGCGGCCAGGCCGGGGCCAACCAGGTGCCCAACGCCCGCGTGGCCATGACGCAGAATGTGGGCGGCACCGGCGCCACCGTCCTCACCCACATCCTCAGCCGCGAGGAGTGAGATGATAGGGAGGTGGGCAGGTGGGCAGGTGTCAGGTGTCAAGTGTCAAGTGTCATGTGCCAAGTGTCAGGTTCCCTGCCCACCTGCCCACCTGACACATGACACCTGATACCTGACACTTGACACTTGATACCTGACACCCAAATGTATTGTTGCGTCCAATCCTCGAACCCTGTACACTACGGCCATTGATCTGCCTGGCCACCACCGCCCAAGGAGCGCCACATCATGCTCACCGTTTTCGAAAAACTCCTCTTTGCCGTCCTCGTCCTGGCCGTGATTTGGAATGGCTACCACGCCTTCAACCGGGTTTATCGGGTTATCCGCCGCGGGCAGGGCGATTTCGATGATGCGAACATCTTGCGCCGCACTCTCGCCGCCGGCCTCTCCTGGCTGACGCTCAAACCGACATGGAAAACCCGCCCCATTTCCAGCCTCTTCCACGCCTTCATCGCCTGGGGCTTCATCTTCTATTTCCTGGTCAATTTCGGCGATGTGGTGCAGGGCTACTTCCCCATCCACTTCCTGGGCACAGGCCTGGTCGGCGATATCTATCGCCTGCTGGCCGATCTGCTCAGTGTGGGCGTGCTGGTGGGGATGGTCTATTTTCTCATCCGCCGCTTCCTCTTCAACGCCCCGGCCCTCACCTTCCGCCCCAATGTGAAGCTGATGGAACGGGTGCAGGCAGGGGGCGTGCGCCGCGATTCCCTCATCGTCGGCCTGTTCATCCTCTTCCATGTCGGCTTTCGCTTCCTGGGCGAGAGCTTCCGCGTCGCCGGTGAGGGCAGCGCCGATCCTTTCCAGCCCTTTGCCAGCGCCGTGGCCGCGGCCTGGGCCGGCCTCAGCCAGAACACCCTGATCTTCTGGCAGCACGCCTCGTGGTGGATTGCCCTGGGCCTGATCCTGGCCTTCGTGCCCTATTTTCCCTACACCAAGCACTTCCACCTGATCATGTCGGGGGTCAACTTCCTGGTGAAGCCGCAGCGCAAGGCGCTGGGCGCGCTGGAGCCGATTGACTTCAGCGATGAGAGCATCGAGCAATTCGGCGCGGCCAGGCTGGAAGATCTCCCCTGGAAGCACATCCTCGACGCCTACGCCTGCATCATGTGCAACCGCTGCCAGGATGTCTGCCCCGCCTACACCACGGGCAAGGAGCTCAGCCCCTCGGCCCTGGAGGTGAACAAGCGGTACTTCATCAACGCGCACATGGCCGATCTGGCCGCGGACCAGCCCTCGCCCCAGCCGCTGCTCGATTTCGCCATCAGCGAGGCGGCGGTGTGGGCCTGCACCGCCTGCGGGGCCTGCATCGAGGTCTGCCCCGTGGGCAACGAACCGATGTTCGACATCCTCTACATGCGCCGCAACCAGGTGCTGATGGAGAGCAGCTTCCCTGAGCAGTTGCAGACCGCTTTCTCCGGCATGGAACGCACCGGCAACCCCTGGAAGATGAGCGCCTCTGACCGCATGCGCTGGGCCGAGGGCCTGGACGTGCCCACGGTGGCCGAAAACCCTGACTTCGACCTGCTGTGGTGGGTGGGCTGCGCGCCCGCCTATGACATGCGCGCACAAGCCACGGCCAAAGCCTTCGCCAGGGTGCTGAAAGCCGCGGGCGTGAATTTCGCCGTGCTGGGCGAGCTGGAAAGCTGCACCGGCGACGCGGCCCGCCGCGCCGGCAATGAATACCTCTTCTTCGAGATGGCCAAACAGAATATCGAGACCCTGAATGAGGCCGGGGCCAGGCGCATCGTCGCCACCTGCCCGCACTGCCTGCACACGCTGGGCAAGGAATATGGGGCGCTGGGCGGCGCGTACGAAGTTATCCACCACACCGAGTTGATCGCCGAACTGGTCGCGACCGGGCGGCTGCACCCCCGCCTGGCCGCAGATGGGGCCATCACCTACCACGATCCCTGCTACCTGGGCCGGCACAACGGCATCTACGACGCCCCGCGGGCGGCGCTGACCGCAGTGGCCGGCAACTTCATCGAGCTGAACCGCAGCCGCAACAATTCCTTCTGCTGCGGGGCAGGCGGCGCCCAGATGTGGAAGGAAGAGGAGCACGGCGACGAGGCGGTGAACATGAACCGCTACCAAGAGGCCGCCGCGACCGGCGCCGCCACCATCGCCGTGGGCTGCCCCTTCTGCCTGACCATGCTCACCGACGCCTCCAAGCAGGCCGGCGCAGGCGTGGCCGTCAAGGACATCGTCGAACTGATCGCCGAAAGCATCTAAAACAACCGGAAACACCCTTCATATTGGACGATAGACGATAGACGATGGTTCGCGTCCATCCATCACCATCGCCGCCACAAAACACCCACTACCCACTATCCAATACCCAAACCCGCCGCGCAATGAACGAGATCGTACGCCAGCGCCTGTGGCAGATCAACCGGGAGTTCTACGATCGTTTTGCGGCGCAATTTGCAGCCACGCGTTTCGGCGCGCAGCCGGGCTGGGAACGCCTGGCCCCGCACCTTCCCCCCATTTGCCGGGCCCTGGATGTGGGCTGCGGCAATGGCCGCTTTGCACAGTTTCTGGATCAGCGCTTGCAGCAGGTGACGTACACCGGGCTGGATGGCAGCGAGCGTCTGGCCGCGCTGGCCCGGCGCCGCGCCGCCTCCCTGACCCGCACCCAGGCCGCGTTCCACGTCGTCGATCTGGCGCAGCCGGGCTGGGAGCTGCCATACCGGGGGGCCTGTGATCTGACAGCCGCCCTGGCTGTGGCGCACCACATCCCCGGCGCCGCGGCTCGCGCCGCGTTCGTGCAGGCTGCCGCCTCCTGCCTGGCTCCGGCGGGCCTGCTCATCCTCTCCACCTGGCGATTCCTGCACCTCCCCCGCCTGCGCCGCAAGCTGGTGGGCTGGGAGACTGTGGGCCTGGACGCCGCTGCGGTGGAGCCGGGCGATTACCTGCTCGACTGGCAGGCCGGCAACCAGCCTGGCCTGCGTTATGTCCATCAGGTCGAAGCCGTCGAGATCGCAGAGTGGGCGGAAAGGGCGGGGCTGACCCTGATCGAGCAGTTTCAGGCCGATGGCCGGGAAGGGGACTTGAGTTTGTACAGCCTTTTCCGGCGGGATTGACCAATCGCCGCGCCGCCAGCGTTACTCCTCCACGCCAAACGCCCGACCCAACACATACCCCATCGCCCGCAGCAGCCCCGCCTCTGACGAGGTGGGCGTGGCCCGGCGCAACAGCCGCCCCAATTTGATGCGTTTGGCCGGCTCCTGCCCCGGCTTGTAGAACCGCGCCGCCTGCAACGCCCGGTGCAGCGACTCGATCGCCGCGGTCAATTCCGCATCCGTCGCCGGCGGGTCCGCCGGATCGGCCAGATCCGGCAGGCTGATCCTCTCGTCCAGCGCCGCCTGCCGCAGTTCGTACGCGGTCAGCAGCACCGCCTGCGCCAGATTCAGGCTGGCGTAGGCGGCATCCGCCGGGATCACAAGCTGATAATGCGCCTGATCCACGATCTCGCCCGGCAAGCCCCAGTCCTCCCGCCCGAAGAGAATGGCCGGATAGCCGGAGCGTGTGTGCTCCAGCACAATCGGCGCCAACTGCCGCGGGGTCAGCAGCCGTGGGCTCAAGCGGCGCTGCCGCCTGCTGGCCGTGACCACCAGATTGCAGTCGGCCAGGGCCGCGGCCAGATCGTCATAGACCTCGATCCCCGCCTGAAACGCCTCGGAACGATGCGCCGCCGCGGTGATGCGCTCGCGGCTGAACGTCGCCGGCTGCACCAATCGCAGCCGTTTCAGACCCATATTCAGCATCGCCCGCACCACCCCGCCGATATTATCCGGGTTCTGCGGCTGCACCAGCACCACGGTAATGTGCTCCAGGGCGATGTCTGACCCGCGGGCCTGGCCGGGGGATGCGCTTGCGTCTGGGGAGGGGAGATCGAGGATCGGCGGGGGCATAATCATAACGCGGCTGCGATCGGGAGTCGGCCATCGCCGGCGCATGATAACATCGGCCAGGGGCGGGGTCAATCGCCGCAGATCGTCAAAAAAAAACCCTTGACAAGGCGTGGGGAAGCTGCTAGAATGTGTTAGAACATTTGTTCTAATCTCACTCCCCGACCCGACACGTGTAGGAGCAGCGCCATGACGCCCTCTCTGTCTGTCCCCGAAACCAAATTGCTGGATACCTTGCAGCGTCGCCTCGACGCCCAGGCCCCCAGCCCCACCTTCGAAGAGTTGCGGGTGGCGCTGCGGCTGACTTCCAAGAACCAGGTCTCCCAACTGGTGGCCGGGCTGGAGCAGCGTGGCTACATCGCCCGCGCGGCCGGGCGCAAGCGCACGCTGACCCTGTTGCGCGGCAGCGATGGCCGGCCCTATCACCTGACCCGCGTCGTGCATGTGCCCCTGCTCGGCCTGGCGCCTGCCAGCTTCGGCCAGGACACTCTGGACGGCTTCGCGCCCGACGAGTACCTGGCGTTGACGCAGGATCTGGTGCCCGACGAGACCGGCCTCTACGCCCTGCGCGTCAGCGGCGACTCCCTCAGCGATGCCCACATCAACGATGGCGATCTGGTCGTTTTGCGGCAGCAGCAGGAGGCCAGCGACGGCGATCTGGTGCAGGTCTGGCTGCGCCGCGAGGATGCCGCCACCGTCAAGCGTTACTTCCGCCAGGGCAAGATCATCTGGCTGCACCCGGAGAACCGGGCCCTGAAGCCCCGCTGCTACCCAGAGGAAGATGTGCGGGTGCAGGGCAAAGTCGTGCTGGTGCTGCGTTCGTTGGAGCGCGCACTGGCTGCTTGAGCAGTCGTTGGGGGCCGCAGCTATGAACACCGATCGGGCATCCGACTTCAGCGCTGCCGGGAATCCTCTTTCTTTCACATTCTGCGAAGACGAAACCATGGCTGCCATGCAACGTCGCACCCTCGAACGCCAGGCCGATATCATCGAACAGGTGCTGAGCGCGCACAAGATCGAAAGCCGCGTGTGGGGCGGCGTCGTCACCCCGCGCGTGGTGCGCTACGATCTCACCACTGCCCTCGGCGCCCGGCTGAACAAGGTGTTGGCGCTGAAGGATGAGATCGCGCTCTCGCTCGGCGTTTCCGAGATCCGCCTGTATCGCGAGGGCGGGGCGCTGCGCCTGGAGGTGCCGCTGCCAGAAGCCGCGCCAGTGCCCCTGCTGCCCCTGCTGCGTTCGCTGCCTTCGCCGCCGCCCCTCACCGCCCTGCTGGGCGTGGATGTGGAAGGGACGCCCCTGCTGCTGCGGCTGCCCAGCCCCGACATCGCGCACGTGCTGGTGGCCGGGGCCACCGGTTCCGGCAAGACAGCCATGTTGCGGGCGCTGATCCTCTCCCTGGCCCTGTGCAACCCGCAGCGGCAATTGCAGATCGCTCTGATCGATCCCAAAGGCCGCGGGCTTGATCCCTTTGCTGCGCTCCCCCACCTCTTGGCGCCGCTGGCAACGGAGCCGGCGGAGGCGTTGGCGCTGTTGCGGCGGTTGGTAGCCGAGATGGAGCGTCGCGATCGGGAGCGCATTGCCCTCCCGGCCGTGCTGCTCGTGGTCGACGAGGTAGCCGATCTGCGGCAGTCGGGGGGCAGCGAGGTGGAAGCGCTGCTGGCGCGGCTGACGCAGCGGGGCCGCGAGGCGGGCATACACGTGGTGTTGGCCACGCAGCGCCCCGCCGCGGCGGTAGTGGGCGGGCTGATCAAGGCCAACCTGCCCGTGCGCCTGGTGGGCGCG
>JABWBG010000261.1 GCA_013360575.1 Caldilineales bacterium | reverse complement strand
GGCCCCTGGCCGGGCGGGGGGCGGCCCGACGCAGCGGCGGCCGGCGCGGGCTGATCCTCATGTTCCATTACGTGGGCGCGGCCATCTTGCCCGGCGCGCACGATTTCCTCTTTCTCTCGCCGCCGGCCTACGAATCCATCCTCGATTTCGTCGTCGCCCACCTCCACCCCCTGCCCCCCGCCGAATTCTTCCAGCGCATGCAGGCGGGAGATCTGCCCCCGCGGGCCACGCTCCTCACCTTCGACGATGGCACGCTCGACAACGTCACCGCGGCCCTGCCCCCGCTGGCCGCCCGCGGGCTGAGCGCCTGTTTCTTCGTCAGCCCTGGCCTGATCGCTGCCGGCCGCTCCGTGCCTTCGCTCGATCTGGCCGATCAGGTGCAGCGGGCCGCGGCCGGCGATTACACCTTCGATCCGGCGGCATTCCTGGGCCGGCCTGCCTCCCCGCTGCGCCTGCATTTGGGGGATGCGGCCTCCCGCGCGGCGGCGTTTCGCGGGCAATTGCTGCCCCTGCTGCTGGCCGCGCCCAGTTGGCAACACCCCGCCTTCCTGGCCGCGCTGGCCGAGCTGCTGCACGCGCCCGCGGGACTGCACCCCAGCTATCCCCTGGCCGACTGGACGCAACTGGCCGCGCTGATCGAGGCCGGGAACCTGGTGGGCAGCCACACCCTGTGGCACAGCACCCTGGCCGCGGACGGGCCGGATCGCTTTGCGGCGGATCTCGCCGCCTCCCTGGCCGAGATCGCGGCCCGTTTCCCGGCCCAGCCCCGGATCTTCTGCTTCCCCTACGGCCGCCCGCAGGATGCGCCGCCCGCGGTCGCCCCACTTCTGGCCGCGGCCGGCGTGGATTTTGCCCTGGTCGTGCAGGGCGGGATGGCCGATCTGGCGGCGCAGGGCCCCTATTTCCTGCGCCGCGAGGCTGTGAATTACAGCGCCGCCGCCCTGAAACTGTCTGCCCTGCGCGCATGGCTTGCCGCGCCGCCTTGACCGACCTCCTCCCCGCTCGCACCGAGACGTCCCATGTCTGCCAAACTCCTCCGCGCCTTCACAGGCCCCACCCGTCGCGCCACCATCCAAGACCTGCTCTTGCTGATCACGGCTGCGGTGGCGCAGGCCTTCACCTTCAATCTCTTCCTGGCTTCGTCCGACGCCGCGCCGGGCGGGGTGGCGGCGTTGTCCATCATCCTCCACCACTACACCGGCATCTCTTATGGCCTCCTCCTGCTGGGGCTGAGCATTCTGCCCATTGCCCTGGGCTTTCGCTATCTGGGCCGGTTCCAATTCCTGATCCGGGTGGCGCTGGTGACGTTGATCTACACGCTGGGCACCGATTATGTGGCGCGCTTCCTGCCGGCAGGCGGGATCACCGATGACCCTTTGCTGAATGCGCTGTTCGGCGGGGTGATCGGCGGGATTGCTTCGGGCATGGCCTTTTTGGGCCGGGGCACCTTTGCCGGCACCGGCATCCTCAGCCGCATCATCCAACTGCGCACCGGCATCCCCCTCACCCAGATTTACATGGTGATCGATGGCAGCATCATCCTGTTGGTGGGGCTGGTGTTCGGCTGGGAAAATGCGCTTTATTCGCTGATTATGCTGTTCGTGTGGGGGCTGGCCACCGATTATGTGCTGGAGGGGCCGAGCGTGGTGCGCACGGCCTTCATCATCACCGATGAGGCCCAGGCGGTGTCGCAGGCGCTGATGGCGCGCATGGGCATCGGCGTCACCCGCTGGACGGGGCAGGGCATGTTCACAGCGGAGGAGCGCTCGGTGCTCTTTTGCACGGTCAGCCGCCCCGATGTGAAGACGCTGAACACGATCGTGGCCGAGATCGATCCGGCTGCTTTTGTGGTGATCGGCCAGGGGCATAGCGCCCACGGCGGGATGCTGCGGCAGGCCGGGCGCAAAACAAAAGCCCCCAAATCGCTGTAAACGCCGGGGGCTTGAGCAGTGCAGATGCGACGCGCTTCGGGTTAAAATCCCTGCAACTGCGTCAGATCGGCGAGGCCGTCGGGCAGGGCGGCGATGCGCTGCACCAGGCCCAGGCGGGCGGCGCGCACGGTCGGGTCATCGGCCATGACCAGCACCTGCTCGAAAAAGCCGTTGATCGGGTCTTTGAGGGCGCCGAGCACGAGCATGAGGGTGGCGATGTCGGGCTGGCGGGCGAGCGAGTCGCGCCCGTTGGCGTAGACGGCGTGCAGGATGTTGGCGGCCTGCTCGCTGTCGGCGGCGGGGTCGAGTTCGTAGCGCTCGGCCAGGTTGCGGACGATGCGCTTGCAGCGGGCGTAGGCGGTGAAGACCTCCAACCAGCCCGGCTGGGCCACGGCTGCGCTCAAGTCGGCAACGGCCTGACGGGCGCGGGCCGGATCATGGCTCTGCGCGGCCAGCACCGCTTCCACCACGTCGTGCTCGAAGCCTTCCTCGCGCAGCAGGCCATACTGGCGGCGGCGCACAAAATCGACAGCTTCGGCGATCACCGGATCGCCGACAGGCACGGGCTGGAGGTGGGCGGCGGCGCGCAGCCCGGCCACGATATCGAATGATTGGCCGGCGGCGATCAGGTTCTGGACGATGCCGAGGGCGTCGCGGCGCAGGCCAAAGGGATCGGTGGTGGCGGTGGGGGCCATGCCCACGGCAAAGAGGCCGACGAGGCTATCGAGACGATTGGCCAGGTTCAGGGCCAGCCCCGCGGGGCTGAGGGGCTGATCCGGCTTGATGATGTAGTGCTCGCGGATGGCGCGGGCCGCGGCGGGGGCTTCGCCGCTGGCCAGGGCATAGATCTCGCCCATCACCCCTTGCAGCGAGGTGATCTCGACCACCATGTGGGTGGCCAGATCGGCCTTGCACAGGGTGGCGGCGCGGGCCGCGTGCCCGGCATCCTCCGGGCTGAGACCCAGTTGCGCGGCCACCAGCGGGGTCAATTGCTCCAGCCGGGCGACTTTGGCCAGCATGCTGCCCAACTGCTCTTGAAAAGTGAGGGTGGCGAGGCGCTGGTTGTAGGCTTCGAGCGGGCGGGAGCGGTCCGCGCGCACGAAATAGGCGGCGTCTTTGTAGCGCGCCCGGATCACGGCCTCGTTGCCGTGCGTGACGAGCGCCGCGTCGCGGTCGGCGCCATTGGCCACGGTGATGAAGCAGGGGAGGAGGTTGGTTTGTTGGTCTGTTGGTCTGTTGGTCTGTTGGTCTGCCGGGTTACTGACGACCGGGAAATAGCGCTGGTGCTTTTTCATGACGGTGGTGAGCACCGGGGCGGGGAGGGCGAGGAATGCGGGGTCGAAGCGGCCAAGCAGGGGCAGGGGCTGCTCCACCAGATCGGTGACCTCGTCCAGCAGGTCTTCATCCACCGGCGCGCTGCCGCCAACCGCGGCGGCGGCGGCCTGGATGTCCTCGGCCACCAACCGGCGGCGCTCGGCCCGGTCGACGACAATGCCCGCCGCGGCCATCGTCTCGAAATAGCGGTGCGCGGCGGGGATGGCCAGGTCGGGCGAGCCGTGCGGGCGCAGGCCGCGGCTGCTGCGGCCGCTGGCGACGCCGGCATATTCAAACGGCACAATCTGATCACCGTACAGGGCCACGATCCAGCGCAGGGGCCGGCTAAAACTCTGATTGCTGGCGTTCCAGCGCATCGATTTGCCGAAGCGGAGGCCGGCGATGAGCGATTGCAGCAGATCAGGCAACAGTTCGGGGGTGGGGCGGCCTTCCAGCCGCTGCATCGCGTACACGTAGCGCTTGCCCCCCTCCTCGCGGATTTCCAGATCGGCCACGGTCAGGCCCTTGCCGCGGGCGAAGCCTTCGGCGGCTTTGCTGGGCTGGCCCAGAGCATCGAAAGCGCGATCGGCGGGCGGGCCGCGGTGTTCAAGGGTCTCGGCGGCCTGCTGCGCCCCCAGTTTGGCGATATGCACGACAATGCGCCGCGGCGCGGCCGTGACGGTCACCCCTGCATGCGTCAGCCGGGCCGCGGACAGAGCCGCAGGCGCGGACGCGCTCAACTGGGCGATGGCCCCGCGCAAGTCGTGCGGGGGCAGCTCTTCGACGCCGATTTCGAGCAGCACGTCGGCCGCGACCACAGGCGAGGGGGCGAGGAATGGCGGGGGCGAGGAGGGAGCGGGGGCCGCTGTTTTCCCAGCATCGGGCGGCAAAAAAGGATATTCCAGACGCTGGCGCTGCTCGACATAGGCCTGGGCCACGCTGCGGCTCATATCGCGCATGCGCCGGAAGAACCCGGCCCGCTCGGTCACGCCCACCGCCCCGCGGGTGTCCAGCAAGTTGAAGGTGTGCGAGCATTTGAGCACGTAATCGTAGGCGGGGATGACCAGCCCGCGGGCAATGGCGGCTTTGGCCTCGGCCTCGTACAGCTCATACATCAACTTCAGACGCGCGACATCGGCCACATTGAAGGCATAGTCGCAGTGCTCGATTTCCGGCATTTTGTAGACATCGCCGTAGGTGTGGCGCTCGTCCCATTGCAGATCCCACACCTCTTTCACATCCTGCAGGAACATGGCGATGCGTTCCAGCCCGTAGGTCAGTTCCACGGCCACCGGGTCGAGATCGAGGCCGCCGGCCTGCTGAAAATAGGTAAACTGCGTGATCTCCAGGCCATCCAGCCACACTTCCCAGCCCAAGCCCCAGGCCCCCAGGGCCGGGCTTTCCCAGTTGTCCTCCACAAAGCGGATGTCGTGGGCGTCCAGGTCGATGCCGATAGCGCGCAGGCTGTCCAGATACAATTCTTGCGGGTTGCCGGGATCAGGCTTGAGGATGACCTGGTACTGCGTGTGCATCTGCATGCGATTGGGGTTCTCGGCAAAGCGGCCATCGTCTGGCCGGTACGACGGCTCGACATAGCCCACGTTCCAGGGTTCGGGGCCGAGCACGCGCAGGGTGGTGCCGGGATTGGCAGTGCCCGCGCCCACTTTTTCGCTGTACGGCTGCCAGATGATGCAGCCCTGGTCGGCCCAGAAGCGCTGCAGGCGCATGATCATCTCTTGAAAATTGAGGGGGGCAGGGTGCGAAGGCATGGCAGAGAGAGGGGAGATAGAGGGAGAGATAGAGGGAGAGATAGAGGGAGAGATAGAGGGAGAGATAGAGGGAGAGATAGAGGGAGAGATAGAGGGAGAGATAGAGGGAGAG
>JABWBG010000260.1 GCA_013360575.1 Caldilineales bacterium | reverse complement strand
CGCCTGCGCCGCCCGCGCCGGTGGTGGGGGAGGCGATGCAGACGACGGCAACGGCAACGGGAACAGCCACGCCGATGCCCTCGCCCACGTCCACGCCATCGTCCACGCCATCGCCGGAACCGACCCCCACCCCGCCCGAACCCACCCCCACGCCCACCACCGCCCCCGAACCGACCGCCGCCCCCTTCTCCCTCGAAACCGGCGGGCAGGTAGGGCGGTTTGAGCTTGTCAAACCGGATACGATCACTAATAACGACCAGGCACGCCTGATGAGATTTGTGGTGGGGGACGAAATCAAGGAGTGGAGCGAATTTACGACACGTTATCAGGCTCTCTATGATAAAAAAACCAAAGCCTGGTTTATTATTCACAAAGAGGTCGATCCCGCCGCAATTCTGCAACATTTGAGTGAGTTGGGCAATCCGGCGGCGCGCTCTTCACCCGATTTTATTAAATTTCTCAATCTTCCGGGAGTCGTCTATATCGGGCCGGCGCAAACCGAACTTGGCGGCGAACCGGAAACTTTTGCCGCCATTTTCAAACACATATCAGAAAATGATCTCGTTGTCATCGCTCGCGTTGGCAGATCTAACGTTAAATTAAATCATCGTAATATCCAGACAGAGCTTGGTAGCTGGTCTTATATTGATGGTTGGCATTTTAACAAGGAAAGGGTTAATTTTAGCATCAACCCAAGCAGCGGTCTTCCCATTGTTCATGACGGAATGCAAATTCAGTTTGTGTATGATTTTGCCGCCGATAAATGGACAAGGATCTCGCCGGAGGAGCGGGCGGACGGCCGGGCGGAGCTTTTCAGCCCGGAGGAAAAGATCAAAAAGATCATCGCCAAACACGGTCGTGATTACGGCTTGCTTCATGCCGACGGCTCCGTCAACCATAACGCCTTCGAAGTTTTGCCCAACGCCCAGGGCGAGCCGGCGATCATCCTCGTTCGTGGCGGCGAAGGCCGCAGTCCCTATGGCCTCTCCGACCACAATTTTGCCATCTTCAAGCAGGCGGTGGGGCGGCTCAATGAGATCGACCCGAATATCATCAATCTGATCACGCGCGCCTTCGGCCTCAAGGCGATCGGCCGCGACTTCCCGCCGTTTATCTTTGACGACCACCCAAACTATGCCGCATCATATGATTGGGACTTGGGGACGATCCATGTAAATTTTGATCGCAATCTTGATCATGAAGCTCATTCTACATATATTGCCGCTATAAGTGCCATATTAATGGAGGCTCGAGGACTGGACAGCGCGATTAATCGCAATCACAAAGGGGAATTAGATTCTAATGATGGTATTGACAAAGGATTATGGATAATAGAATGGATAAAGAAAAACCGTTCCAAAACTTCATCTCAAGAATATAATTTTATAATGGATTATGCAAACTTTATAATAGATAGATATCGCAATTATAGCAATTGATCTTGGAGAGTAATTAAATAATATGGTTCTGTCCTGATTGACAATTGATGCCGGTTTCTTCATAATGGTCGGGTGATGAAACGGGCGATTTACGGGTTGCTGATGGCGCTGGCGGTTGGGCTTGTCGTCGCTCTGGCGCTGTCTTGGGGGAGAAGAGAGGAAATGGGCCGGCCGCCGCCGTTCGACGTTGCGCCAATCTCATCGTCGGCGGCCGGCTTTAGCACAACCACCCCCCAACATGCTACACTTCCCCCCCCAATCTACCAATCCGCCAACCAACCAACCCACCAACCATCCAACCCACCAACCCACCAACCCACCAACCCACCAACCAACCAACCCACCAACCAACCCACCAACCCACCCACCAACCAACCAACCAACCAACCAACTAACCCACCATGATCCGTCCTCAACTCGTCAGTCTCCAATGCCCGCAGTGCCGGGCCAGGCTGCAGGCGCCCATTTTCAGCATCATCGACGCCAGCCAGAACCCGGACCTGAAGCAGGCGCTTTTGGCCGGCCAGCTCAACAGCGTGCAGTGCACCCAATGCGGCAGCGTCAGCTTTTTGGCCGCGCCCCTGCTCTATCATGACCCCGAGCATGCATTCCTCGGCGTCTTCCTGCCCGAACAGCAGATGCGCCTGTCCGAGCCGCAACGCCAGAAGGCGATCGGCGATCTCACCAAGGCGTTGATGGACGCGCTGCCCGCGGAACAGCGCCGCGGCTACATGCTGGCCCCGCAGCAATTCCTGACCATGGAAAAGCTGGTGGAGAAGATCCTCGGCTTCGACGGCATCACCCCGGAGATGATCGCGGCCAGCCGGCGCAAAGTGGAACTGGTCTCCGAGCTGGCGCGCATGAAGGAGGACAGCTTCGCCTTCAGTATCACGGTCAAGGAGAACGAGGCCCTGCTCGACCAGGAATTCTTCATGCTGCTCAGCAACTTCATCCTGGCTGCGCAGCAACAGGGCGCGGCGGATCAGGCGCAGATGCTGGTAGATCTACGCGAGCGGCTGATCCCCCTGACCGAAGTGGGCCGGCGCATCCAAAAACAGCGGGACGCGGTGCAACGGTTGGGCCAAAGCCCCTCGCGTGAGATGATCTTGCAGGCCCTGCTGGAGGGGGATCTGGAGGAGATCGATGCCATTGCCGTGGTTGCGCGCAGCGCGCTCGATTACCAATTCTTCCAGGAGTACAGCGACCGCATCGCCCAGGCCCCTGCCGAGCAGCGCCCGGCGTTGGAAGAGAAGCGCGCCCGCATCCTGGCCATCCTCGAAAGCCTGGCCGCAGCCGACCAGCAGGTGATCCAGGGCGCGGCCCAGATCATCCAGGAACTGCTTGGCGCCGAAGATATGGCTGCGGCGGTGGCAGATGCCCTGCCGCTGATCGATGAAACCGTGCTCAACCTGCTGCTGGCCAACATCGAGCAGGCGCAGAAAAAGGGCGCCACTGCTGCGGCCCGGCGGCTGCAAATCCTGTGGCAAATGATCACCGAAGCCATGGACGCGGCCACGCCCGCGCCTATGCGCCTCTTCTACGAACTGCTGCAGACCGATTATCCCGAAGGCACGCGGGCCCTGCTGCGGCAGCGCGCCGACGAGATCACCCCGGAGTTCGTGCAGTTCCTGGAGGACACCCTCACCGCGGTGGCGCAGAAAGAAGAGGCGTCGCCTGAGCGGGATCAGGCGCTGCGCCACCTGCGTAACGTGCTCACCCAGATCAAATTGGGCGTCTAAACTCAGATTGCCCTGAAAACAGGGGTTTCCCTTCCGACGTGACGATAGACCTTAGACGATAGACGATAGACGATAGCGAATTCCTCATCCTCCGCCCATCGTCCATCGCCCATCGTCCCCCGTCATTAGCAAAACGACGCTATGCGCATCGGCATGTTCAGCAACGCCTATCGCCCCGTGATCAGCGGGGTGGTGCGCTCCATCAACCTCTATCGCCAGGGCTTGATGGCGGCGGGGCATTTCGTGGGCCTGTTCGCGCCGGAAGGCCGCAACTACGAAGACGCCGAGCCTTTCATCTTCCGCTATCCTGCCCTGCCCATCCCCGCCGGCATGGATTGGGCCCTGCCGGTGGTGGTAGCGCCGCAGATCACCTGGCTGCTGCCGCGGTTGAAGCTGGACATCATCCACAGCCACCATCCTTTGATCGTGGGCAGCGAGGCCCTGAATTTCAGCCGCAGCCTGGGCATCCCCATGGTCTTCACCTTCCACACTGTGTACCATGAGTACGGGGCCTATCTCGGCTTCGAGGCCGAGATCGTCAAGGAAATGGTGCGGCGGATGGTGGGGGATTACGTGCGCAAGGCGGATCGGGTCATCGTCCCCTCTTCCTACGTGCGCGACCTGCTGCCCAGCTACCATATCATGGTCGAGCCTGACATCCTGCCCACCCCGATCGATCTGGATCGTTTCCCCCCGCGCGCGCGGCCGCCCCTCTCCAACCCTGATCACATCCAATTACTCTACGTCGGCCGCCTGGCCAGGGAAAAGAACCTTGGCTTTCTGCTGCGGGCCTTTGCCCTCGCCCACCGCCAGGATCCGCGCCTGCATCTGCGCCTGGTGGGAGATGGCCCCGACATGGATCGGTTGCAGAAGCTGGCAGCGGAGCTGGACGTGGCCGCGGTCGTGGATTTTGCCGGGCCTTGCCCCTTCGAGCGGGTGCCGGTGGAAATGGGACAGGCCGATCTGTTTGCCTTCACCTCGGTGACGGAGACACAGGGCCTGGTGGTGCTGGAGGCGATGGCCGCGGGGCTGCCGGTCGTCCTCGTCGAGTGCCAATCCCTTTTCGATTGCGTCCGCCCCGGCATCGATTGCGTCGTCTCTCCGCGGCAGGAGGAGGCTTTCGCCGCTGCCCTCCTTTCCCTGGCCCGTGACCCGCAGCGGGCGCAAGCCCTGGCCCGTGTCGCCCGCGACCGGGCCGAAGCCTTTGCCGTGCCCGCCCTGACCGAGCGCCTGCTCGATATCTATCACCTCACCATCGCCGCGCACCGGGGGCGGCAGCCATGAATGTCGAGATCGTCACCACCGGCACCGAGCTGCTGCTCGGCGAGATCGTAGATACCAACGCCGCGTACATCGCCCGGCAACTGCGCGAGGTGGGCGTCAACCTCTTCTACAAGACCACCGTCGGCGACAACCGGGCGCGGCTGGCCGAGGTGCTGCGCCTGGGCCTCAGCCGCTCCGATGCGATCATCGTCAGCGGCGGCCTGGGGCCTACGGTCGATGACATCACCCGCGAGGCCGTGGCCGACGCGGCCCAACGCCCCCTGCACCTCCGCCCCGAGATCGCCGCCCATTTGCAAGAGCAATTCGCCCGCTGGGGCCGGACGCTGAGCCAGAACAACCTGCGCCAGGCCTATCTGCCGCAGGATGCCGTGATGTTGGCCAACCCCATCGGCACCGCGCCCGGCTTCATCGTCGAGACCGCGCCGCGCGCCGGCGGCTGTGGCGCAGCCATTATCTGCCTGCCCGGCGTGCCCCGGGAGATGAAGCGGATGATGGCCGATCATGTCCTGCCCTATTTGCAGGCGCGCGTCGGCGGCGACGCCGGCGTCATCCTCACCCGCGTCCTGCACACCGCCGGCATCGGCGAGAGCGCCATCGACGAGTTGATCGGCGATCTGATGACGGCGGGCAATCCCACGGTGGGGCTGGCCGCGCACATGGGCCGGGCGGATGTGCGTCTG
>JABWBG010000259.1 GCA_013360575.1 Caldilineales bacterium | reverse complement strand
CGGCCTCCTGCCCCTGACCGCGCCCCCGCCGCCCGATCAAGCCTGCGCGCTGGCCGCAGTCATCTGCGCCAGCCAGCCCTCAACCCGCTAGTGGAAATGAACCACGCCCTGCTATCCAATCCCCATCTCCCCAAGACCGATCATGACCCTGACCCTGAACGACTACCAACAACTGGCTCTGCGCACCGCCGGCAACCACGGCGATTTCGACCGCACCCTCATCTACACCGCCCTCGGCCTCAACGGCGAAGCCGGCGAGACCGCGGAACTGATCAAGAAAGCCTTTTTCCACGGCCACGAACTCGACCGCGACAAACTCGTCAAAGAACTCGGCGACGTGCTCTGGTATGCAGCGGTCATGGCTGACGCCCTGGGCCTGTCTCTGGCCGAGATCGCCCAGCACAACATCGACAAACTGGCCGCCCGCTATCCCCAAGGCTTCTCGCACGAACGCTCGCGCAATCGTGAGGTGTGAGGCGTAAAACGTAAAACGTAAAACGTATGTCCATCGTCCATCGTGAGGGGTGAACGAAAACCTATCAAATCCTCACGTTTTACGCTTTACGCTTTACGTTTTACGCTTTACGTTTTACGTTTTACGCTTTACGCCCCCCCATGGCCCGCCGCCACACCCTCCTCGCTCTCATTCTCCTCGCCTTCGCCCTGCGTCTGCACCATCTGGACGTGCAGAGCCTGTGGTACGACGAGGGCGTGACCGCGCAGGTGGCGCGGCTGGGCCTGAGCGAACTGGCCCGCTGGACTGCGGATGACATCCAGCCGCCGCTTTACTACATGCTCGTGTCGGGCTGGCTGCGGCTAAACCCGTTTGGCGAGTTGATCCTGCGCTGGCCCTCGGCCGCGTTCGGGACGCTGCTGATCCCGCTGTTGTGGGCGCTGGGCCGGCGGCTGTGGGACGAGCGGGCCGGATTACTGGCCGCGCTGGTCGCCGCCGCCTCGCCGGTGATGGTCTATTACGGCCAGGAAGCGCGCATGTACACGCTGTTAATCAGCCTGGTGGCGCTGGCGGCGCTGGCCCTGCTGCGCTGGGAGGAGGATGGACGACGGGCGACGGACAATGGCGGAGGGGGCGAGGGGCGAGGGGGGGAGAAGAGGAGGGACGCGGGGGGAAGGGCGCAGTGGGGGGCGCGCGTTCTATACGCGTTGGCCGCGCTGGCCGCGCTGTACACGCACTACTTCGCCCTGTTTGCGCTGCTGGCGCTGGCCCTGCATTGGCTGATCCGGCGACGCCGCGACAGGGCGCAATGGCTCTCCTTTTTGGGGATCAACGCCCTCGTGGGCGTGGGCTATCTGCCCTGGGCGCCGGCCATGCTCACCCGCTTCCAGGCCGACGCCAGCTATTGGACGGGACGGCTGAAGGTGGGCGAGGCGCTGCTCGACGTACTCATGCATTTCACCCTCGGCGCCACCGAAGTCATGGCCGAGGCCGACGCCCGCGCCTGGCTGGCAGCCCTCACAATTGCGGCCCCGGTCTGGCTCTATGGCTTGCGTCTTGCCCGTCGCCGCTCGTCCGCGCCCGCCCCTGCCCTGCTGATCATCCTCTGGGGCCTGCTGCCGGCCCTGCTCATCCTTGTCCTGGCCTACCGCACCCCCAAATTCAACCCCCGCTACCTGTTGATCAGTTGGCCGGCCTGGGCCTTGCTGGTGGGCGGGGGCCTCAGCGGCCTGTGGGCGGGCGATCCTGAGGATCTACTCACCTGGGTCGCCGCCACAGTGCGGCGGCTGCTGGCCCTGGCCGCCCTGCTGTTGGTGCTGGCCGCGCATGCCGTCGGCCTGCTCAACTGGTTCGCCAACGACAACTTCGCCAAATCTGCCTGGCGCGAGGGGATCAGCGAAATGTATTTCCAGCGCCAGGCGGATGAAGCCGCGCTGCTCCTTTCCGGCCACGCCTACCCCGTGTTCGACGCGTACCTGCCCCCGCGTTTCGGCGTCCCCCGCTACCTGCTGCCAGAGATGGACATCCTGAATGTGCGCCAGGTGGTGGGCTGGGCCGAGGCGGCGCAAACCCTGAACCGGATCGCTGCCGCGCAGGGGGGCGTCTGGCTGTTCACCTGGCAAGATGAGGTGATCGACCCCAGCGGCGTCACGGTGCTCCTGCTCGACCGCTTTGCCGACGCCCAGCCCACGCCCGCGCTGCCCTACCTGGGACTGCGGCATTACCGGTTCCGGCCCGGCCAGGTCTTCCCCGCCCGGCCGCCCGGCCTGATTGCACCGGCAGCATTGGGCGGGGCCGTGCAAGTGGTCGGGGCCGAGGCCACGACCGCGGGGGTGTGGCTCTATTGGCAGGCGCTGCAACCCGATCTGCCCGATCTGCAAGTCGCCATCACCCTGCGCCGCGCCAGTGGGCAGATCTTGGCCCAGCACGACCTGCGCCCCGCCGGCTACGATTTCCCCACCACCCGCTGGCAGATGGGGGAAATCTACCCGCACTGGCTGGCCGCGGGCCTGCCCCCCGGCCCCCTCACCCTCGAGATCACCCTCTATGACAGCGCCAGCGCCAGCGTGCTTGGCGTCCAACGCCTGTTTTTGACCGCGCCGGCACAGGCCTGCGCGGTCTGCGGATGAGACGATGGACGGTGGACGAGCGAATCGCCTTTCGTCCTTCGTCTTTCGTCTTTCGTCTTTCGTCCTTCGTCCATCGTCCGCCTGAAGTGCTGCTCACGCACTCTCAAAGGAGACTTGCACATGTCCATTCCCGCCCGATTCGCCCCCAGCCCCGCCACGCTGGCCGGCGAGAATACCGACATTTACTTCCTGCGGGCCCGGCAGATCCTGGAAGCCGAAGGCATGGCCCCCGATGTGATCATGGAAGTGTTCGCCAACGCAGAGGGGCTGCTCTGCGGCATGCAGGAGGCGCTGGCCCTGCTGGCCCAGGTCTTACCGCGCGCCGCTCAAGTGGAGGCCCTGCCCGAAGGAGCTGAAATAGCCCGCAAAGAAGTCGTTCTGCGCATCCGCGCGCCCTATCCCAGCTTTGCCCTCTACGAGACCGCTTTGCTGGGCATGTTGGCGCACGAGACCGGCTGGGCCACGGCCGCCCGCCGCTGCGTGTTGGCAGCCGCAGAGACCCCGGTGATCAGTTTCGGCGCCCGCCACGTGCACCCCGATGTCAGCGCCCGCATGGAATACGCGGCCATGATCGGCGGCTGCGCCGGCTGCGCCACCCCTGCCGGCGCAGCCCTGGCCGAGATCGAAGCCAGCGGCACCCTTCCCCACGCCCTCATCCTCTGTTTCGGCGACACCGTCGCCGCGGTGCAGGCCTTCGACCGCCTCATGCCCCCGTCCGTGCGCCGCATTGCCCTGGTCGACACCTTCAAGGACGAGGCGGAGGAAAGCCTGCGCGTAGCCGCGGCCCTGGGCGACCGACTGTGGGGCGTGCGCCTGGACACCCCCTCCGAGCGGGGCCGCGTCACCGCCGAACTGGTGAAAGAAGTGCGGGCGCGGCTGGATCAGGCCGGGCACACGCAGGTAAAGATCGTAGTCAGCGGCGGCATCGACGCCGAGCGCATCCGCTATTTTCGCCAGCACGCGGCCCCGGTGGACGCGTTCGGCGTGGGCAGCGCCATCAGCGGCGCGGCGCCGATCGATTTCACCGCAGACATCAAAGAGATCGCGGGCCGACCGGTGGCCAAACGGGGCCGCATCCCCGGCCTCACCCCCAACCCTCGCCTGCAATCCTGGACACCAACTTGAAAAGAACGCAGGCAAAGCCAACGGGCGGCGGCAAGCCTCCCCACGCCACAGGAGCCCTCACATGACCCCATTTCCCACTTTTTACGATCCCAATCGCATCGGCACCCTCTTCTATCCCGATATGGCGCATATCGCCGCGGCAGCAGAGCAGGCCCAGCTCCCCCCTGCCAGCGCAGACAAAGAGCAAGTCTGCCTGCTGATCATCGACATGCAGGTCGATTTCTGTCACCCCGACGGCAGCCTGTTCGTGCCCGGCGCGGTTGCCGACATCCGTCGCACCATCGAATTCATCTACCTTCACGCCGCCCGCATCACCCAGATCGCCTGCTCCCTCGACTCGCACCTGCCCCATCAGATCTTTGCGCCCGCCTGGTGGGCCGACGCCGCCGGTAACCATCCCCAGCCCTTCACCCTGATCAGCGCCGCGGACGTGCATGCAGGCCGCTGGCGCCCGCTACACGAGCCGGAATGGTCGCTCTATTACGTCGCACAGTTGGAGCGGGAAGCGAAAAAACAGCTCACCATCTGGCCCTACCATGTGCTGATCGGCAGCACCGGCCATGCCCTCGACCCCGAATTGTGGTGCGCCGTCTTCTGGCACGCGCTGGCCCGGCGCACTCAGCCCCTGTGGCTGAGCAAAGGCAGCGTATCCCTGACCGAACACTATTCGATCCTGCAGCCGGAGGTGCCCACGCCCGATCAGCCTGACGGCGAGACAAACCAATCCTTCCTCGATATCCTAGCCGCGGCGGATCGCGTGATCATTGCCGGCGAAGCAGAGAGCCACTGCGTGCTGGAGACGGTGGAGGATCTGGTGGAGGCCTTCGGCGATCAGCCCGATCAATTGGCCAAAGTGCTCTTCCTGCGCGATTGCACCTCGCCGGTGCTGCATCCGCAGGTGGATTTCCATGCCATCGCCCAGGCGCGCTTCGCTCACTTTGCCGAACAGGGCGTGCGCTTCATCGACAGCACCGAACCTCTGCCCTTCTGAGCCGGGCCGCGCTCAACGAGAGACGCGGCCCATCTGTTCTTGCAGGGACTTGGGCAGGCGGGGGATGGTCTTGGGCGCCACCTCCCAGTCGAGGATGTCGATATCGGCCGTGGTCTGGCCGACGCGGAGGGTGAAGGGGCGCAGGCTGTGGTCCGTGCACTCCGGCCCCATGCCGCAGACGACCGCCTTGGTATAGCCGCCCAGGTAAAGGGTGTCGGGCAGCCAGGCATAGACGATGTACACGCCCGGCGGCAGGGCAACTTCGTAACGCGCCTCGTCGATGTCGGTCACAATCACGCGCTGCGGGATGCGGGCCCTGCGTTCCAGGAAGTAGAGATGGAGCGGGGCCGGTTCCACGCCCTCCGGCCAGGAGAGCAGGCCGCTCACCACGCCCAGGCGGGGGGCCGGGGCAGGGCGGGTGGCGGTCGGCGTGGGCGAGACCGGCGTCTCCGGCGTCTCTGTCGGCGTGATCGGCGTCGGCGTGGC
>JABWBG010000019.1 GCA_013360575.1 Caldilineales bacterium | reverse complement strand
GTGTGGTTGATCATTGTCCTGTCCTCAGAATGCTGGTGGCTGGTATTGATAAACCGTCATTCTACTGCTTCCTCTTATATTCTGCAACGACTCTATTATTTTCTGAATACGGTCATCGTCACCGTGGGCACGGTGGTTGTCTCGATCTCGATCGGCTGTCTGGCCGGCTATGGGCTGGCGCGCTACGCCGGCATGGCGGGGGTGGTGATCCTGGTGGCGGCGCTGGGCTTTCGGGCGCTACCGCGGCTGGCCTTTATCCTGCCCTATTTCTGGATCGGCAGTGCCACCAACTTGCTCGATACCCATCTCCTCCTCATCCTCACCCTGGTGGCGGTGAATCAACCTTTCACCATCTGGATGCTGCGCAGTTTCTTCATGGACATCCCCAAGGAGCTGGAGGAGGCGGCGATGGTGGATGGCTGCAACCGTTTGACCGCGTTCGCGCGGGTCATCGTGCCGATCATGTGGCCGGGCATCATCTCCACTGCGCTCTTTTCTCTGTTGCTGGCCTACAACGAGTTTTTGCTGGTGCGCATCCTGGCCCAGACGAACTGGACCCTGCCGGTGGCCATTTCCCGTTTTACCGGCGGCGAGGACCCGCGGCATCTGACCCTGGCGGCTGCCTCGGCAGTGTCGGCCACCATCCCTATCGTGCTGGTCATCCTTTTCTTCCAGAAGAATTTGGTGAAGGGTCTGGCCGCGGGCGCGGTCAAAGGATAGGTGAAGAATGCGCCTCGACCCGCAGCAACACCATCGACGCCTGTTTGCCGGCTTCAGGGCGGCGCTGTATGAGGGCGACGCTGCCGCCCTGAAGCAAGAGATGCATCACCTTTTCGTCCCGGAATGCACCGTGCACCTGGCCTTTCCGTTCGAGGATCTGAACGGGCCCGACGGGCTTTATGAACAAGCCTACCGGCCCTTGCTGGCGGCTATCCCCGACCTGGAGCGCCGCGATTTCATCTTCATCGGCGGCGAGTGCAATGGGCGCTATTGGGTTGGCTGCGCGGGGCACTATCTGGGGGCGATGCAGCAGCCCTTTCTGGGCATCCCTGCCACCCGACGTCCGGTCGCCATGCGTTACCACGAATTCTTCCGCATCGAGCAGGGACAGGTCGTGGAGATGCAGGCCCTGTGGGACATCCCGCAACTGATGATGCAGGCCAACGCCTGGCCGATGACGCCCAGCCTGGGCGTCGAATGGCTGGCGCCCGGCCCTGCGACCCAGGATGGCATCGCTGCCGCCCCCCCCGACCCGGCCAAAGCCGCGGCCAGCACGCAGCTTGTGCTGGATATGCTCACCGACATGGGCAAGCACCCCCTCGGCGGCGGGCCAGAAGTGATGCGGCTGGAACGCTACTGGCATCCCAAGATGTGCTGGTACGGCCCGGCCGGCATCGGTTCCATGCGCGGCATCGACGGCTTCCGGCGCTGGCACCAGATCCCCTTCCTCAAGGCCATGCCCGACCGCCGCGGCGCGGTCACCAAGGCGCATACCTTTTTCGCCGAGGGGAACTATGTGGGCACCACCGGCTGGCCCAACATGGAGATGACGATCAGCGGCGATGGTTGGCTGGGCATCGCCCCGGCCAATCAGAAGGTCGTCATGCGCAGCCTGGACTTCTGGCGTGTGGAGGGCGGGCTGATCCGCGAAAACTGGGTGCTGGTCGACCTGCTGCACGTCTATCACCAGATCGGCGTCGATCTGTTCGCCCGCCTGCACGAAGTCACATACGCCCGCCAGCGCCCCTGGTGAGCCGGCAAGCAGACAAGAAACTCACGGAGATACTATCACGATGGCGGCTTACCAGTTCCAGCCCATTGATCAGCCACAAAACATCGCCAACAAGCGCCGGCTGATCGAGATCATGCAGGCGATCCTTGACGCGCCGGCGCCGGAACTGCGCGCAGCAGTTGGCGCCGGCTATCATCCCGGTGCCAGCGTGAACGTCACCCATCCCATCAACGAATTGGGCAGCCTGACCGCCGTGACTGAGCAGTTATGGCAGCCGCTGCGCCAGGCCCTGCCCGACGCCGAGCGCCGGCACGACATCGTGGCGGGGGGCCGTTACCGCGACGCTGACTGGATCGGCTGCAGCGGCCACTATGTGGGTACGTTTGCGCGCGATTGGCTCGGCATCCCGGCCACGCGCGGGATGGCGACCGTGCGTTTCGCCGAAGGGCATGAACTGCGCGCCGGCAAGATCGCCGCCAGCTATGTCTTCATCGATTTCCTTGACCTGATGCGGCAGGCCGGCTACTGGCCTCTGGCCCCCAGCCTGGGCCGGGAGATGCAGTGGTTGCCGCCGGCCACGCACGATGGCGTCATCCTGACCCCGCAAGAGAGCGCCATCTCGCAGCGGTCGATCGAGCGCGTCCTGCGCATGCACGCGGCTCTGGGCCACTATCCGGGCGGCGCGCCCACCCGCGCCGCGCTGGACGCCATGCAGATGGTCAAGCACTGGCATCCGCACTTCATGTGGTACGGGCCAGCCGGGATTGGGACGACGCGCGGGTTGAAAGGCTTCGAGGACTACCACCAAATCCCCTTCCTGGCCGCCTTTCCCGATCGTGGAGGCAGCGAGATCGGCCATTTCATCCGCATCGGCGATGGCAATTACGCGGTGACAGGGGGATGGAGTTATCTGCGGGCTACGCATTTGGGCGGCGGTTTTCTGGGCATGCCGCCCACGGGCAAGCGGTTGACCATGCGGGTCATGGATTTCTACCGCTGCGATGAGGAAACCATCGTCGAAAACTGGATCCCATTCGATATCCCGCATCTCCTCTTGCAGATGGGGGTGGATCTGTTTGGCCGCATGCACCACCAGTTCCGCCAACAGGACGCGCTCAGCGCCGGCGAGTGGCTGGCCCCATAAGGCGAGCGGGGAGCGACGGTGACGCGGGCAGCCGGTGGGTAACTGGCTGAAGCGCGCTCGAATGCGCTGGCTTGCTGGCTGACGCGCGCGAGCCGGGTGCAGCGTCCCCACGCGCACCCTACCCCGATCCTTCGAATCTTGCCCTCGACAAAGGTATACTTGCTTGCCTCAGCTTCAGATTGGCAACGATGAACCAAAATCGCAACTGCCCAACCATGCGCCGACAGCGCTTCAGGCTGACGAACACAGAGGAATAGAGACGAAGCGAAAATCGTCTCCTCCTCCTCTCCCCTCCCCTCCCCTCTCCCTCCTCCCCGCCATGTCATCTCCAAAACCTGCAACTGCACCCCGCCTGGCAGAATTCGTAGCCATGATGGCGCTGATGATGTCGCTGGTGGCCATGTCCATCGACATCATGCTGCCGGCGCTGTCCAACATCGGCGCAGACCTGGGGGTGCAGCGCCAGAACGCCAACCAGTTGGTGGTGACCATGATCTTCCTGGGATTGGCGGTGGGCCAGCTCTTCTACGGCGTGTTGTCGGACAGCATCGGGCGCAAGCCGGCCATCGCCCTGGGCTACATGGTCTTCTTTGCCGGCTCGATCCTCGCCATCCTCGCGGCCAGCTTTCCCATGATGCTGGCCGGGCGGCTGCTGCAGGGCCTGGGCGTGGCCGGGCCGCGCAGCGTCTCCATGGCGCTGATCCGCGATCGCTTCGAGGGCCGGCCCATGGCGCGGGTGATGTCTTTCATCACCGTGGTCTTCATCCTGGTGCCGGTCATCGCGCCCACTCTGGGCCAGGCCATTCTGTTGGTTGCCGACTGGCGCGCCATCTTTGCGGCGCTGCTGGCCGTGGGCGTCATTTCCCTGACATGGTTCACCCTCCGCCAGCCCGAAACCCTGCCCGCGGCCCGGCGAGCGCCGCTGACCGCCGCCCGCATCCTCCGCGCCCTGCGCGAGGTGTTGGGCAATCGCACGGCGCTGGGCTACACACTGATGGCCGGCCTGATCGCAGGCGCGTTCCAGGGCTATCTCAGTTCGGCGCAGCAGATCTTCCAATTTCAGTATGGGCTGGGCGAACGCTTCCCCTTGATCTTTGCCATCAACGCCCTGGCCATCGGCCTGGCCTCCTTTATCAATGGGCGGCTGGTCATGCGCTATGGCATGCGCGCCCTGTTGCGGACGGCGCTGCTGGGTCTGTGCACGCTGTCGATCCTCTTCGTCGGCGTCGCCTGGGCCACGGAGGGCCAGCCCCCGCTGTGGCTGTTCATGACATTGCTGATGCCGATCTTCTTCTGCGTCGGCATCCTGTTCGGCAACATGAACGCCCTGGCCATGGAGCCGCTGGGCCACATCGCCGGCGCCGGCGCGGCGGTGGTTGGCTCCCTCTCCATTTTGCTGGCCACCCCCCTGGGCGCGGCCATCGGCCAGGCCTACAACGGCTCGATCACCCCCCTGGTGCTGGGCTTTGCCCTTCTGGGCCTGGGCGCGCTGGGCCTAATGCGTTGGGCCGAGGGTGCGCGCACAGCATCAACCCCAGGATCGCAGCCAGTGGGCTGAGCAAACCTGCCTCCCGCAGCCCGCGGCGCAGACAAATTGACGCGCCCCGCCGGCCTATGCTATGCTGCCGCCCAAGCGCATATGTAATGACCACGACGGAGCCAAGTACTGGTCGCCATGTCTCAGAGAGTTGCCGGCAGGTGCAAGGCAATGACCCCGGCCCCAGGAAAATCCACTCCCGAGTTGCTGAGCGAAATCAGTGGTCAGTGGTCAGTGGTCAGTGGTCAGTGGTCAGTGGTCAGTATTCAGTATTCAGTATTCAGTCGGTTCTCGCATTCCACTGAATACTGACCACTGAATACTGACCACTGAATACTGACCACTGGCCACTGAAACTAAGCTCAGCCGCTGGCCCCGTTAATGGCCAGGGATCATGCATCCCGCAGAGGTCGCGGTGGCAAGGCCGCGGCGAATCCAGGTGGCACCACGAGCACGCCCCTCGTCCTGGCGATGAGGGGCGTTTTTTGTTGGGTATTGGATATTAGATATTGGATATTGATTTTTTACGATATACACACTCATTAATCAATCATTAATACCTAATATCTAATATCTAATACTTAATACCCCTCTAACCAGGAGAGATGAAAAATGCTCGATATTCGCTTGATTCGTGAAGACACTCAGCGCGTGCGGCAGGCTATGATCGACCTGGGCGCGATGGACGCGCCGGTCGAGGAGGCGATCCGCCTGGATGCCCGCCGCCGCCAGATTTTGGTGGACATGGAGGGGCTGAAGGCGGAGCGCAACGCCGGCTCCAAACAGATCGGCGCGCTGCTACGCCAGGGCCAGACCGAGGCCGCGACGCAACAAAAGGAGGCGATGACCGCGCTCGGCGCCCGCATCGCAGGGCTGGAAACAGAATTGAAGCAGGTCGAGGCGGATCTGAACTGGGCGATGCTGACCATCCCCAACCTGCCCCTGCCCGAAGTGCCCATCGGCAAGGATGATAGCGAGAATGTCGTCATCCGCATCGTGGGCGAATGGCCGACCTTCGATTTTGTCCCGCGCCCGCACTGGGAATTGGGCGAGGGCCTGGGCATCCTCGACCTGGAGCGCGGGGTGAAGCTGTCGGGCAGCCGCTTTTACGTGCTCAAGGGCCTGGGCGCGCGCTTGCAGCGGGCCTTGATCGCCTGGATGCTGGATGTGCACACGCAGCAGCACGGCTACACCGAGGTCTACCCGCCTGTCATGGTGCGCGAGGCGTGTCTGGTGGGCACAGGCAACCTGCCCAAGTTCGGCGACAACCTCTACCGTGACATCGAGGATGATCTGTGGCTAATCCCCACGGCTGAAGTGCCGGTGACGAATCTGTACCGCGATGAGATCCTGGAAGCGGAGCAGCTACCGATCAAGCATGTGGCCTACACGCCCTGCTTCCGCCGGGAGAAGATGAGCGCGGGCAAGGACACGCGCGGGATCAAGCGTGGGCATCAGTTCGACAAGGTGGAGATGGTGAAGTTTGTCACGCCGGAGAGCAGCCGGGCCGAATTGGATAGCCTGGTGACGGATGCGGAGGCGATCTGCCGGCTGTTGGGCATCCCCTACCGTGTGGTGCAGATGTGCACGGGCGATCTGAGCTTCGTCGCCGCCATCAAGTTCGACCTGGAGATGTGGGCGCCGGGCTGCGACGAGTGGCTGGAGGTCAGCTCTTGTTCGCTCTTCACCGATTTTCAGGCGCGCCGCGCCAACATCCGCTATCGCCCGGAGCCAGGGGGCAGGCCCCGCTATGTGCACACCCTCAACGGTTCGGGCCTGGCCCTGCCGCGGGTGATGATCGCCGTGCTGGAGAATTATCAGCAGGCCGATGGCAGCGTGGTTGTGCCGGAAGTGCTGCGGCCCTATGTGGGGGCGGAAGTGATCAGGTAGCAGGGGAACAGGGGGCAGGGGGCAGGGGAGCAGGGAGTTTGCCCCTTGCTCCTTGCCCCTTTCCCCCTGCTCCTTTCCCCTTTCCCCCTACCCCTCTACAACTTGCCCTCTCCCCCCATTGATGCTATCATCCCCCTGCCCGCCGAGAACCATCTGCGGAGGGTTGGCCGAGTGGACGATGGCGGCTGTCTTGAAAACAGTTATACCGCAAGGTATCGGGGGTTCGAATCCCTCACCCTCCGCCACGTTCGTAGTAATCAGTGTTCAGTATTCAGTATTCAGTATTCAGTATTCAGTATTCAGTGTTCAGTATTTTGTGCTTGTTGATTATCGCTAATTAATTGCAAATATCCGGACTATTCATTGATTACTGATTACTGATTACTGATTACTGATTACTGATTACTGATTACTGATTACTGATTACTGATTACTGAACACTGAACACCGAACACGGGGAGGTCGCATAGCCTGGTCTAGTGCGCCCGCCTGCTAAGTGGGTAGGGGTAGAAATATCCCTCGAGGGTTCAAATCCCTCCCTCCCCGCCAGATCAGATCAGCCCGTCGCCGCGAACACATCTCGGCGGCGGGCTTTTTTATGATCGACGAAGGCCTCGCCGCCATCGTTTTGGGGAGGGTATATTCGGTCTGGGCAGCATGCTGGGATGATTTCTGGTAGAGAAACGCGCAGGGTGATGAGCTTTCAGGTCGTTGGCAACGGCCCCCGCAACGTCTCGGCCAGCTTCGCCCACGGGTCGAGCCGGGGGATGCGCTGGCCGCGGGCAAGCGCGGCGGGACCGAGCACCACAGGGTTGACGACGAGGGGGTTGAGGCGCAAGGGTACCCAGGCAGGTGGGTACTCCAGATCGATGTCTTCCAGGAAGACGGGAATGAGTCGGGCCAGACCGCTGCGAATGCTTTCGGCCTGGGCCATGATGCTTTCGAATCGGCTGCTGTTGCTGGCCAGGTATCCTTCGGTCAGCAGGGCCAGCACCCGCCGTGATTGAGTAAAGGTATGCTGGGCGCTGTCCAACCGGGATACACCTGGCGGGGCTTCGCCCGCCAGGGCAAAGCGCAAGCCGACAGCTTCAAGGCGGGGGACCAATTCTTCCCACAGCCAGGTCAGGGCCGGTTCGGCTTCGCCGCCGCTGATGCACACGTCGTAGAGAAAGGCCAGATCGGGCGGCGGTGGAGGCGGGGGTTGGACGACCTCCTCTCCACCCTGGCGGAGTTGCGCGTCGATTTCATCCAGGCGCCATTCTCTGTCACGGATGTGCTGGTCTGTCTGCTCGATGCGGATCTCGAGTTGGGCGCGAGTGAAGGGATCAGCCAGCAGCCATTGGTGGCGCAGGTTGTTGCGGAAAAGACGCGCTTCGGCGAGTTGGGGGCGAAGTTGGTCGCGCTCGCGGTGGAGGAGAAGGACATCAGGTGAGGTCATGGCGGCAACTCTTCGTAGTCAGGGTGCTTCTCGGCCTGTCGAGATGTCTCGATGCAAACGGCTCTTAGTGATTATGGACAGGGACGGTGTGAGCGCCATGTGTCGACCAAGCCGTATGCGGACCATGCTGATCGCCTCCCTCCAAAATCGCTGGTCGGAGGATGATTTCGTAAGCCTGCTGGCCTGTACGCCCCGTCTCCTCTTCGGCCAAGGCAACCATCGAGTCAAAGGCAGCTGTGGGTTTCTGTCGTGCCGGGAGACCCTTCTTGATGATCTCTTGAATTTCATCTACTAGCATCTCTACCAATGCTTCCTGAAGTGGGAAGAAGGCAGCAATCGAGTGCTCGATAGGAGGTATGACCGTTTCTATTACCTCTTTGTTATCTTTCAGCAGGGCAAGCAATGACACCTGTGACATATTCTCGATAATCTGATCGATATCTGGGCGATTAAAGCGTATTTTTACTGTTCTAATATCTGGTATTTCGTAGTTATCTTTAAAGAAATCGCGCCATATTTTTGTATTTGATTCCTTTTTGATGATCTTATAGGCGTGGCCACGAAGGAAGGGGCGCAAACTAAGTGGTACATGTGTACCATCTTGTTCCAGCAGTTCTTCAAGGTTGCCCGCAGAATTTTTAATCAGTGTTTCGAGTGAATGCAAGAATTCCTCCTCGGCCAGGAGGACGCCAACGACATCGGCGAAAGCTTCTTCGAACCAGGGCAGGATGAGTTTGCGTATAGGCACCTTGGCTAATTCGGGACGGGAACGCCACGCTTTCATGGTTTCTGTAGCTTCGAGTACGCTTTCAGCCCGCTGCAGCAGTCTCTCATGCTCTGCACGGGTCGCCTTGAGTGTGCTACCCAGGTTCCAGTACAGATAGTGTCCCAGCTCGTGGGGAATAGCCATCCAATCTTTGGTAATGACCTGGGTGTACGGGGTGCCGATGAAGGCGATATCCGTATAAGGGAAATACTTGATCGATGTAGCTTTGTTGAAATACACCAACGCTCCAGGAAGATTGAGTCCCAGTTTCTTGAGGTAATCATCTGCCACCTGTGTTGCTTCGTCAAGCAGAACCCGGTATGGGCGGATCTGGCGTTGCGCCGCGACTTCTCCCAGAGGCGCCCAATAATCGTTGTAGGTCTGTAAGTACCTGGCCTTCAATCGGTCTCTTGTTGTTGATTTGGGCAGTTCTCCATGCGAGATAATACGCTCAAAATAGTCAATGAACTTGCTGCCGAAGGTGTCGAAATCCGAAAGGACGCGGCTAATGAGATGATCCGCGTGTGTTTCGCCTGTATAGAGATCTTTCCAAGAGTCCAAATCGCTGGGATAGAGTTGGCGGATTGCTGTTGTGATCATGGCGATAGCTCCTGTGTAGGGATGGGGGGATGAAAATCAAGAGTACAACTATGAACAGGGTGTCGCCAGGCCAAATCGCCTGCGCCACCAGTCCAAATCTGTCCAAGTCCAATGCCGCCAGCAGAGCACGTCATCGTGCATACCCGCATATCTGGCTGTTGGGGATGCGGAGAGTGAGAAAATAGCGGCGGGCGGCGGCGCATCTGGCAGCGGAAACCATAAGGCGCCATTCACATCGGCATCCCCAATGCCTTGTGCGCCCAATGCCATCAGAAAGCGACCTTTGCGGCCAATCATGGCCAGGTCAAGCACCGGGATGGAGATTGGCGTCTGGGGTGCGAATGGACGCCATATATTCGTTCCGATCTCTTGAATCCAGATGTGTTCGCCATCTGTCAGTAGCAGATGTTTGCCGTTGGTATCCAGGACAAGATCAGGTGGAGAGATATCGGACGGGTGATTTATCTCTTCCCAGTTGGCGCCCCCATCTGTGGTTTCATAAAGAAAGCCCTGCCGCGTGCTGATGAATGCATGCTGTGGATCTTCTGGATCGAGGGTAACCGTGGCAGGCGCCTGTCCACCAGGCGTGGAAACTGCCTGCCAAGTATCTCCACCATTCTTGCTTTGGTAGAGCGCTTTGGTTGTGGCTGCATACACCGATGCCCTGGCTGCGGCCAGAGAAGTGGTTGTCTCAGTAAGTAGAGGCGCGATAGGTTGCCATAATTGGCCCCCATCTTCACTGCGGAAAAGGTCGCCGCGCGCGTTGAACACGAAGATGCGGTCAGGGTCGGAAAGATCGTGGCTGACCCGGAGTCCGTCGAAGGCGTCCAAATCGCCGCTGGTAAAGGGCAGGTGGGTGAGGGAATGCCAACCTGATTCGACAGGCATGAGGGATAGGACAACAATGAACATGCATATCGCCAGCGCGCCGAGAGCAATGCGACGTCCGCGCAGAAGATTACGGGCTTTATTTCTGGCTGTATAGCTTGCTTGCATCAGGGCTTTGAGAGACGGTGAAGCACCAAGCACCTGTGCCTCTGCGCTTTCCAGCCAGACGGTTGCTTCGGCCAGTTCTATTTCATCCAGCAGCCCCCCATTCTTGCTTCCCAACCGCACCCATTCTGCTGCTTTCGCCTCAAGACGACGCCGATGCTCTTCGGCTTCATGGAGATCACTCACCCATCCTTTCAGCCGCGGCCAGCCTTGGATCAACGTTTCGTGGGCGATATCAACCAGACGTTCACCGCTGGTAGCCTCACTGGTGACTGTGAGTAAGCGTCGTTTTGCCAATTGGCTGAGGGTTGGCTCAAAGTCCGCTTCAGCTACGTGTGTTTGCAAACTGGCCACGCTTTGCCGGCGGCGTGTATGGGCGCGGCCTTCGCCAAACTGCACAAGACGGAGATAAATGCGTTGGGCGATCTTTTGCTGCCCAGGCGACAGCGCAGTGAACGCTGCTTCAGCATGGCGCGCCATGGCGACCTGCAAGCCTGTTGTGTGTTCGTCGCCGTAGGCCCGTCTCGACAAAATGATGGCTTCGTACGCACGCAGCGGCAGGTAGTGTCGCTCCAGTTTCTCCCACAGTAGGACGAGGGTTTCCTGCACAAAGGGCAGAATGCCTGGTTCGCGGCCGGCATCGGCCACCAGGCGTTCGACAAGGGCCGATTCGACGAATACCCCTATGGCTTCAGCGGGAAGCACGATGGCTTGGCGTAACCCTTCTGGCCCTAATGGCGCCAATTCGAAGCGATGCGCCTGAATCTCAGACCAAAGCGCTGAGGTCATCAGGTCGCTGTAGAAGTCGGAGCGGATAGCAAGGATGAGATAAACACTTTGAAGACGCGTCATCTGGCGGAGGGTTTGTTGAAAGGCCAGCGCGTCATCTGACAGGGAGAAGATCTCTTCGAACTGATCGATAATCAGCAGCAGACGGGCTGCGCCTAAGGCTGCTGTGGGGTGCAGAGAGGGGAAATCGATGAGATCGGACAGTAGGACCTGGAGAGCTATCTGTGGCGTCTCGCCAGGACGCATGGATCGCACGATCCAGGGCGCTTTACCAAACAGGGTGGAGGTGCGCAGCGCAGGCAGCAGACCACTGAAGATGAGCGACGATTTCCCCGAACCGGAAGGGCCAATCAGGGCAAGAAAGGGATGGAGCCGCAGGCGCTGCAGGGCATCCTCGATCTCGCGGTCGCGGCCAAAGAAACGCTCGCTGTCTTGCTCGGCAAAGGGCGACATGCCAGGGTAGGGGCAGGGCGGTGGGGCTGTGGGCTGGGGCAGGGTGCGGCCCAGTTCGGCGACCAGGCGGGCGAGCGCAGCCTCACGGCGATTGGGGTCGGTGGCGTCGAGGGCTGTGAGCAGGGCCAGGCGCGGCGGGAGTTTGACCGCCTCGAGGAGCAGGGGAATGACGGGCCAGACGCCGCCATCGAGGCCATAGGTCTGCGCCAAAATATCGACAAAGCGCAAGGTGTCGTTGGCCAGGTAGGCCGGCGAAAGCACCAGGAGAATCCGCCGCGATTGTGCCACCGCCTGCGCGAAGGCTTCCAACCGTGGCACGCCCAGGGCAAAGGCCGATTCCGCCGTCCACGCGATCCCTGCCTCCTCCAGCGCAGGCATGAGGAAACCGTGCACCCAGGCGCTGTCAGGCTCGGCAAAGGAAATGAAGAGATCGTACTGCTGAGGGCGCACCATTTGGGGGAAATGGGGAGAGGTAACGGTTTATCGCAACAAGTTATGTTAATTCAAATCCCAATTTCGTGTCTTTCCACGAACAATGCTTTGATCTTACGGCGTGGGTCTGTCTGTTTAAGCAAAAACGCATCTTTCAACTACAAAATCATTTTAGTATCTATTTTGCTTGCTGTCAAGCACTTTTCCACAGCCCCACAACACACACACCGACGGCAAAAACAGTCAAGGGATCCTTTTACAGCGGCGGCGAGAATGTCGCCGCAAGAGCCCTCCCAGCCGCCCACGTCAACCCACCGCCGCCCACCCGGTCAGGTGGGCGCTGATCTGCCACAGCCGCTGCGCCGCAGCCACATCCCGCGATGCCCGCGACGAGTTCCTGACCCGTTTGTCCACGAAATACGTGCCTGTTACCCCTGCCACGGCCGGCGATGTGGCCAGATAGACCACAGTCTCCGCGCCCTTTTCGGGGCTGCGCATGATCAGGCGCGTCAACGGCATGAGCAGGCGGCTCATGCGGCCAAAGGGGTTGGCCCAAAAGCCGGTGGCTACCGCGCCAGGATGGAGCGCGTTGACTACGACGCCTGTGCCCTGCAATCGCCGCGCCAGCTCATAGGTGAAGTAGAGATTGCACCGCTTGGACAGGGCGTAAGCCCCGAAGCCGTTGTAGGTGCGGGTCATCTGCAAGTCCTCCCAATCCACCCTGGCCCCAGCCTCGGCCCCAGAGGAGACGTTGACAATCCGCGCCGGCGCGCTGGCCTTCAGCCGGTCGAGCAGCAGGTTCGTCAGCAGAAAATAGCTGAGGTGATTGAGAGCAAAGGTCATCTCCAGCCCATCCACCGTTTGCCGGCGGCGGGTGAAGAGGGCGCCGGCGTTGTTGACCAGCACATCCAGCCGGGGATAGCGGGCAGCGAACGCCTCGGCCAACTGCCGCACCTCGGCCAGCGAGGAGAGATCGGCCAGCAGATAGTCGATGTGAGGCGCGCCGGCAGCCTGACGCAACTCGGCCACGGTCGCTTCGGTCTTCTGGCGATCGCGGCCAACGATGACCACCTGGCCGCCCTGGGCCGCGATGGCCCGCGCCGCGGCCTTGCCGATGCCGTTGGTGCCGCCGGTGATGAGGAAAACAGGGTGAGTGGTGGGGTCGGCGGTCATGATCTTGGACATCCTGCGGGCGGTTTCGCTTCATTGTGATCCACGGTATCAACTGCGACGATCACCTGGGCAGGCATTCTACCGCCGCGGCTGGGCGGTCGTCAAAGGGGCAGAACGTTGCGAGATTGGGCGTTGCCGGTGGGCCAGCGCGGCGTCCGCGCCCGAAGTCGCAGGTTCAGCTATTGCCGCTGCCCATGCTATACTGGCCGCATGGGCGAACGCTATCCCATCCCCGGCGAGCGGCGGCGGGTCGAGCAGACGATCTCGCGCAGCCGCTTCATCAGCACCGTGGCCCCCGCCCCAACGGTGGAGGCGGCGCGAACCTTGCTGGCCGAGCTGCGGGCCGAGTTCCCCGACGCCTCGCACCACTGCTGGGCCTATCTGGTAGGCCCGCCCGGCAGCAGCAGCCAAATCGGCTACAGCGATGATGGTGAGCCGCACGGCGCCGCCGGCCGCCCCATGTTCACCGTGCTGCAACACAGCGGCCTGGGCGATGTGGCCGCGGTGGTTGTGCGCTATTTTGGCGGCGTCAAACTGGGCACAGGCGGGCTGGCGCGGGCCTACAGCGAGGGCGTCAAGCAGGCGCTGGCCGGGCTGGCCCTGGCCGAGCACGTCAGCCGGACGCGCGCCCGCATCCAGTGCAGCTACGCGCACGTGGCCACGCTGCAGCGCCTGCTGCCCGCATTCGAGGCCGCGCTGATCGCCGAAACCTACGCCGCGGCGGTGATCTACGAGGTGGAAGTCCCGCGGGCGCGGGCCGCGGGCCTGGCGCAGGTCATCGCCGAAGCCACGCTGGCGCAAGCCACTATCCAGTTCGAGGATTAGCCGGCCAGCGGGAAAACCGCGGCCAGCACCCACCCAAAAAAGAGGGCGCTGCCCAGGGCAAAGGCCCAGGGCTGGTTGAGTTGGGCGTCGGCAAAGGCCAGGATGCCGATGAGCAGGGGGATCAGAGGCATCATCAGCACCAGGATGAAAAGCCCGGGCACCAGCGTCAGGGCCAGCAGCAGCCCAAAGATGATGAACAGAACCTGCACCAGCCACCACAGCACCCGCCGGCTGGGCCGGGCATGCTGCTGCGCCAGTCCCGCCGCCAAAAACCAGGGGAACACGGCCAGCGCCAGCCAGGGCCAGCGCATCAGCCGGGCGGGGATCAACACCCATTGCAGCCAGGTCTCCTGGCCCATGGCCCCGAACGCCAGCCACAACAGCGCGAACAACCCCAAGCCCAGCAGCCACGAAATCCCGGTGGGGGGCGCATTGCGCAGCCGCTGCCAGCCTTGCAGACTCAGCCACACCAGCCCGGCCACGCCAAACCAAAGGGCCAGCGCCCCGGCCACCAACACCCCCCCGAATTGCGTCACATCCCCATCCAACCGCTGCCACACGGCCAGAACTGCCGCCGCGGCCAGCGGGCCGACGAACAGACCCAGCCAGGGCCGCGCTCCGGCCAGAGGTTTGGCCGTCGCCGGCAGCCGCAACACCGGCGCCACCGCGGCCAGCGCCAGCAGCCACCCCAGCAGATGCAGCGCGTACCACAAAATGCGCCGATCCACATACGCGCTGGCGCGCTGCGGCCCGAACACCGCGTCCAACCAGGCCAGCGCCGCCCGGTGACTCTGCGCCCGGAAGAGGATGGAGATGTGCTCGGCCGCGGGGATAATCACCAACGAACGGCCCAGCCCCTGGCTGACATCGGCCCGCTCGCCCCCGGCCGCGGCCAGCAGATCGCGGGCGTTGGCCACGAAACGCCCCTCCCAACTGCCCGCCTGCAAGTGCAGATTGCGCGGGCTGCTGGGGCTGACTTCCGCGCCAGTGGGGGAGAGCGCCAGCACCGCCTGATAGCGTTCAGGCTGGAGCAGGCCCGCGGCCATGGCCGCGCCGCTGCCCATCGAATGCCCCAGCACCGCCACGCGGGCGCCATCCACCCCCGGCTGCTCGGCCAGCAGGGCATAGGCCGCGTCCACATTCGCCTGCAAGGTCTCCTCCCGACGCAGCGTGGCGGGGTTGGCCCCATGCCCACCAAAGTCCCACAGCAGCGTGGCATAGCCGGCGTGGGCAAAGGTGAAGGCATAGCCCAACATCAACTGCTTGGAGCCGGCAAATCCGTGGGCGATGAGCACGCCAGGCGCGTTCACCGCCTCTGCCGGGGCCAGATAGAGCAGGGGCAGGCCATCCACATCGAACCGCCGGATCGTCAGCCCGCGACGGGCGTCGAGCGTTTGCAGCCAACTCAGGGCGATGAAGGCAATGGCCAAAAGCAACAACAACAGGCGTTTGCGGATCATGGGAAGGCTCGTTGTACAGCGGAGAGGCGGGCCGGCCCCTGTTCGGGGCAGCGTTCAGGCCGGTGGGGTTAGGAAGCAGGCAGAGGGTCTGCTACAATCGCCCTGCATCCTACCATCACACAGCGATTCCTATGAAACGCGGCCTCCAGCATTGTCTCCTCGCCACCTTCCTGCTCCTCTGCCTGATCACCGCGGCGCAGGCGCAGGGTGCGGCTCCACAGCAGCACACCGTGATCGCGGGCGAAACCCTGGCCCTCATCGCCGAACGCTATGGCGTCTCGGTGGCGGCTCTGGTCGCAGCCAACCAGATCGCCGACCCGAATCTGATCATCGTGGGCCAGCAACTGACGATCCCGGCGGCAGGCGCGGGGGTGGTTCCATCCGCTTTCAGCCCGCCGGACGTGATCCGCGTGCCCCTGCGGCCGGGCGACACCCTCAGCCGCATCGCCCGGCGCTACGACGTTGATCCGACCGAGATCATGGCCCTGAACGGTATCGACCGTCCCCGGCTGATCGAGTTGGAAGATGAGATCCTGCTGCCGGTGCTGCCCACCTATCCCCGGCCTTTTCTGGCCTTCACGCACAGCGCCGGCATCGTGCAGGGGCAGACGGGGGTGGCCGCGGTGACGCTGGCCAACCCAGAGCAGCCCGGCGGGCAATTCGGCGAGCAGACCCTGCACTTTGTCTATCGCGACAAGACCCGCGCCGGCTACCGTTATTGGGCCTTGCTGCCCACCGGCGCCCTGGCCCCGCCTGGGCCTCGCCCGCTGACGGTGTGGGTGGGCGAGACCCGCGTCCACAGCAGCGTGCCCATCCTGGCCGGCGTGTACGAGACGCAGTACATCGTGCTGCCCCCGGCCAAGGGCGAGTTGTTGCAGCCCGCGCGGCAGCGTAACGAACTGGAGATCCTGACCCAGATCTGGAGCACGGTCACGCCGGAGAAGCAATGGCGCGGGCCATTCCGCTTCCCCATCGCCGCTGGCTTCCTCTCCACCTCACCTTACGGGGTGCGCCGCAGCTACAACCAGGGCCCGGTGCGCTCCTTTCACGAAGGCACAGACTGGAGCGCGGCGCAAGGCACGCCGATCTGGGCGCCGGCCGCGGGCGTGGTCGTCCTGGCCGAGATGCTGGATGTGCGTGGCGGCGGCGTGATCATCGATCATGGCCTGGGCGTCTACTCCAACTTCTGGCATCTCTCGGCCATTGACGTACAGCCGGGCCAGCGCGTGCAGCCGGGCGATGAAATCGGCGACGTGGGCACCACCGGCCTCTCCACCGGCGCGCACCTGCATTGGGAGATCCGCGTCAACGGCGTCGCCGTCGACCCGCTACAGTGGACGACCCTGGGCTTTCCCTACGCGCCCATGATCGCGGCCACAGAAAAGGCCGGGTGAAGCCACCCGGCCTTGCTGAATCGCCAAAAAAGCGCAGCCTACGCGGCTGCTTTCTCGCGTGGGCTGGGGATCACTTTGACATCTTGCACGTCGCCTGCGCTCTCAGCTTCTTCCTCGGCCGCGCGCGGGGCCGCCAGGCTGACCACGACCTCTTCCGGATCGCTGAGCACGGTGACGCCGGCCGGCGCGACCAGATCAGACACGCGCAGCAGATCGCCGATCTCGGCCAGTTTGGAGATGTCCGCCATGATGGCGTCGGGGATATCGCCGGGCAGACATTCGATCTCCAGGCGATCCAGGTTGTGCAGCACAATCGCGCCCTGGGTGACGGCGGGGGATGCGCCTGTAAGGGTGATGGGCGCCTCAGTGCGCACCGCCACATTCATCTGCACCGCGTAGAAATCAACATGCAACATGTGATGGCGGGTGGGATGGCGCTGCACCTGGCGCATCAGCACCGGCACAGGCCGCGCTTCCAGGCCGTGCAGCTCGATCAAATGCGTGGCTGCGCCCCCGCGCAACAAGCGCACCAGGTCGATCTCTTTGAATTTTAGATGGGTGGCGGCGGTGCCCTGGCCATACACGACGCCGGGCACAAAACCCTCGGCGCGCACCTGCTTGACCGTGCTGCCGGTCTGCTGGCGGGACTGAACGTCTAGAATAAGTTGCATCGGAGTTTGCTCCCTTCGATTGGATGGAACACAGATTTGTCCAGAACTTTGGTGTTTCTATTGACGGGGGACGGGGGACGGGGGACGGGGGACGATGGCTGGTGGATGATGGATGATGGATGATGGATAGTAGACGGTGGCGAACGCGATCTATCGTCTATCGTCTATCGTCTGCAGAGCCGGTTTCGAAACCGACCCAGTAGTTTAGCCGCTCCGCCCCGATTCCGCCAAATCGCGGCCCCCATCGTGCAAGCTGAAAGCGCGTCGCCAGGCCCTCACAGCAGGGCTTGCTTTTTGCCCTGTTTCCCCGCCTGTGTTAGAATCTCCCCTCGCACGCTATCCCGCCTTTTCGAGACACCCCAAGGGTGTCTTTATTTTGTAGATCGAGGAAAACACCCATGTCCTATCTCTTGCAATCACTGGCCGATCAGCAACTGAAGGCCAATCTTCCCACCCTGCATGTCGGCGATATTGTCAAAGTCCACAATCGCATCGTCGAAGGCGCTTCCGAGCGCGTGCAGATGTTCCAGGGCACCATCATCGCCCTGAAAGAGGCCGGCCCGGCCACCAGCATCACCGTACGCAAAACCGGCGCGCATGGCGTGGGTGTCGAGCGTGTCTTCCGCGTGCATTCCCCGCGGGTAGAGACGGTGGAGGTGCTGCGTCACAGCAAGGTACGCCGCGCCAAACTCTACTTCCTGCGCAACCGCGTGGGCAAGAAAGCCCGGCTGAAGCAGGTCCGCCGCTGATCGGGCCGGCTCACAGCCGTATACTCTACACAAAAGAGGCGTGAGTTTCGGCTCACGCCTCTTTGTGCTTGTTGACATCTGCCCTGCTCTCTGCTAAAATAGAACATACGTTCTATTCATCCAACAGCACAATTCGCAACGGAGCCTGAGCAAACATGGCCGAAATCACCGTGGCTGTGGTGCAAACCCAGCCCCAATTGGGAGATCTGGAAGCCAATCTGTATCAGATGGCGGAGATCGTCGAGCGCATCTGCACGCAGGAAGACACCGATCTGATCCTCTTCCCCGAATTGGCCACGACCGGGGTGGAAAATGGGGTAGGCTTCAACCGTCTGGCCGAACGCATCCCCGGACATCAGTTCAATGTCCTGGCCACGCGCGCGGCTGATTACGCCACGCACATCATCTTTGGCCTGCCCACCAAGGAAAAGGTGGAAAGCATCTTCTACAACGCGGCTGTGGTCATCGGCCCGGATGGTGAACTGCTGGGCGAGTATCGCAAGGTGCACTTGAAGGGGGAGGAGAAGCTCAGTTTCCGGGCCGGCTATCGCTTCCCCGTGTTCGATACGGCCCTGGGCACGCTGGGCGTGCTGGTGGGCTGGGATCTGGCTTTTCCAGAGGCGGCGCGGTCGCTGGTTTTGCAAGGCGCCGAGATCCTCTGCGTGCCCGCGGCCTATGAGGAGCCGTACGTGGAGGAGTGGCGGGCCTTCACCGTGGCGCGGGCGGTGGAAAATGGCGCGTTTTTGCTAGCCGCCAACCGTGTAGGCGTGGAGCCTAGTCGCCAGTATTTCGGCGAAAGTGTGATCGTGGGGCCAGATGGCGCGCTGATCAGCAGCCTGCGTGGGCCAGAGGAAGACCCTCCCACCCCCGGCTATGCCTTTGCCCACATTGACACAGACGCGGTGCGCCGGTATCGTGAAGAAATGCAGATCATCATGTCCCGCTCTCCGGCCAGCTACGGGCCCATCGTGCGCAAGTATTGATGGCGCCGGGCGCCTGGCCCAGCCTCGCAGCCTCTCATTCTCGTGTTCATCGACCTGCGCAGCGACACCGTGACCCTGCCCTCGCCGGCCATGCGCGCGGCCATGGCTGCCGCGCCCCTGGGCGATGATGTGTTTGGCGAAGATCCCACCGTCAACCGCCTGGAGGCGCTGGCGGCAGAGCGTTTGGGCAAGGAGGCGGCGCTGTTCGTGGCCAGCGGCACCATGGGCAATCTGGTCAGCCTGCTGGCGCACTGCGGGCGTGGGGATGAGGCGATCATGGGGGACGCGGCCCACACCTACATCTATGAACAGGGGGGCGCCGCAGCTTTGGGCGGCATTCACCCCCGCGCCCTGCCCACCCTGCCGGACGGCAGCCTGCGGCTGGAGGATATCGTCGCGGCCATTCGCAGCGATGACCAGCATTTCCCCATTTCGCGGCTGGTCTGTCTGGAGAACACGCACAACCGCGCCGGCGGGGCGGTGCTCACCCCGGCGTACACCGCGGCAGTGGCCGACCTGGCGCACAGCCACGGCCTGAAGCTGCACATCGACGGCGCCCGCATCTTCCACGCGGCAGTCGCGCTGCAAGTGGAGGCGCGCGAACTGGCCGGCGGGGCCGATTCCATCACTTTTTGCCTGAGCAAGGGGCTGGCCGCGCCGGTAGGCTCGGTGGTGTGCGGGGAGGCGGGCTTCATCCGGCGGGCGCGGCGGGCGCGCAAGGCGCTGGGCGGGGGCATGCGCCAGGCCGGGGTGCTGGCCGCAGCCGGGATCGTGGCCCTGGAAGAGATGGTGGAGCGGCTGGCGGAAGATCACGCCCACGCCCGCCAGCTGGCCGAGGGCCTTGCCTCGCTGCCGGGCATTGCGGTGGAACTCGATCGCGTGCAGACGAATATCGTGATCTTCAGCCTGGATCGTCCTGATCTCAGCCCGGCGGAGTTGATCGCGCGGCTGCGCCAGCGCCAGGTGGGCCTGCTGGCCATCGGCGGCAAGCGGCTGCGCGCTGTCACCCATTACGGCATCACAGCAGAGCACATTGCCGCGGCCATCGCTGCTTTCGCTGCCGTGCTGTGCCAATGAGCGCCGCTCTGGAACTGCGCCATGTCCCTCAAGCTCCTCAAACAGGCCCTGAACACCGCCGCCCCCCTGCCGCGCATGTGGCGGGCGCGCGAGTTGAAAGATCATTATGATGTCGTGATCATCGGCGGCGGCGCGCATGGGCTGGCCTGCGCCTATTATCTGGCCAAAGATCATGGCATCACCGATGTGGCGGTGTTGGAGAAAAGTTACATCGGATCTGGCGGCAGCGGGCGCAACACCACCATCATCCGCAGCAATTATCTCACCCCCGAAGGGGTGCGTTTCTATGACGAAAGCGTGAAATTGTACGAGGAGATGGCAGCGGAACTGGATTTCAACGTCATGTTCAGCCAGCGCGGGCATCTCACGCTGGCGCATACGGATGCGGCGGTGCGCACCATGCGTCGCCGGGCCGAGGTCAACCGCTTGCAGGGGGTGGATTCGCGGCTGATCTGGCCAGATGAGATCAAGCGCCTCTGCCCGCCGATCGACATCTCGGATCATCCGCGTTATCCGATCCAGGCGGCGCTCTATCACCCGCCCGGCGGCGTCATCCGCCATGATGCGGTGGTGTGGGGGTACGCGGCCCAGGCCGACGCCGGCGGCGTGCACCTGCACCAGCAGACGAGAGTCACCGGCTTGCAGATGGAAGGGGGGCGCGTGGTGGGGGTGGAAACCCACCGGGGCCGGATCGGGGCCGGGATCGTGTTGAATGCCACCGCGGGCTGGGCCACCACCATCGCCGATATGGCGGGCGTGCGTCTGCCCATCACCACCTTTCCCTTGCAAGCCTGCGTCACCGAGCCGCTGAAGCCCTTTTTGGATGTGATCATCGTCTCCGGCAGCCTGCACGTCTATGTCAGCCAGTCGGATCGGGGGGAATTGGTAATGGGCGCGGCGGTCGATCCCTTTGCCTCCTACGCACTGCGCGGCTCCCTCTCTTTCATCGAGGGCATTGCCGGGCACATGCTCGAATTGTTCCCCAGCTTTGCGCCGGCGCGGATCATGCGGTTGTGGGCCGGGCTATGCGATATGACGCCGGACTACAGCCCGATCATGGGGTTCACCCCGGTCGAGGGATTTCTGGTGGATGTGGGCTGGGGCACGTACGGGTTCAAGGCGGCGCCGGTCAGCGGCAAACGCATGGCCGAATTGATCGCCAGCGGCCAGACGCCCGACTTGCTGCGGCCCTTCCGGCTCTCCCGTTTTGCGGAGCACGATCTCGTAGGCGAGAAGGGCGCGGCCTCGGTGGGGCATTGAGCGAGGGGTTGGGAAGTCAGGGTTTGGGCAACACTTTTTAAACTCAAAATGCAGTTACGATTATTCCGGTAATTGCCGTAATAATGCCAAAACCCTGTATTTTTGTGATCTTTTCCTTTAGAAAAATAATGGCCAATGAGATGGTGACAATTGACAAAGCCGAAGCAATGGGCGTAACCAATATCGCATCTCCGATCACCAGGCCATAATTGACCATGGCGACCGCGCCAGCTTCGATGATACCCATCAATAGAATCATATATTGTGTTTTCTTTGATATTTTCGTAAAATTAATTTCTTGTTTTATAATAAATGAAAATAAGAATAGATATAAAACTATACCAAGTTTAACAAATAAAGTTGTTAACAACCATCCAATTTCTTCAGAAATAATTTCGCTAATATTCCAAAAAGCGCCGAAGAAAAGTGCTCCCAGAATGGTTTCTTTGACGCCCGCTGAAAGTTGCAATTTTTGATTATTCAACGACGCCAGAGTAGCGCCAGATATAATCATGAAAACGCCTAACGTCTGCATGAAAGAAAGGCGCTGTCCCATAAATATAAAAGCGAATAACATCGTAAAAACAACCCAAATATTCATTGTTGCAGCAATAATTGAAATATTACCTATCTCGAATCCCTTAAAGAAAAACAAATATCCCACAGAATAAAAAACTGCTGCAATTACAAGCAAGAAGATTAAAATTGCCGTAATTTTGACATTTATTGTCAAAATTACGGCAAGTGCGATCATGAATATGAGCCCAGAAAACTGCGACCAAAGCAAAGAATTGAAAGAGCCAATCTTTTTAGCAAAAACGCCGCCCAGAAAGTCATATATTCCCCAGCCAAGCATGCCGCCTATTCCCAGTAATATGCTTAAGATTGTTGTATTCATGGTAACATTTCACCTAATGTGTCATTGTGAGCGCAGCGAAGCAATCTCCAAGATTACTCATCAATTTTGGGGTTTTCAAGCGGCGTTGGGGATTGCTTCGGGGCTATCTCCCCTCGCAATGACAGAATAAGGTGAATTGTTACCTGTTTTGTATTGGCGTGGTTCATTCCCAAATTCGACAATCTTGACAAATTCCCGGAAGAAACGGATAAAGGATTGATGATTAATGATTAAAAATCTCTCTCGTACATGGCGCTTTAATCTTTAATCTTCAATCATGAATCATTTGTCAAGGACAGACTGCGGTGAAATGAATCATGCCTTTGTATTGATTGAGTCGGTCATGGGGCTATTCATGCTCGCCGGCCGTGGCCAGCGCTTCGAAATACAGCGATCTGCTCAAACGGAACCCGCCCTGCTGTTGCAGCGCATCCAAGTGAGAGCGCAGATTAGCTATTAGCCCCGCTTGTTTTGCCCAGATCAAGATGCCGACAGCGGCGCTCATGACTTCGAACCAGTGATCAACACAGAAGAGTTGCAAACTGCCCTCAAGGTAGCCTCTCCAGGGTCGTCAGATCTTCGGCCAATTCTTCACTGTCATACGTACGCGCGACTTCCTCATTGCCCAGCAGCACATGAAACGCCCACTTGCTCATGCCAGCAAGTTCGCTCGCCTTGCCAAGGAAGAGCAATCTTTTTTGGTAGAGGCGAACCGCTAGCTCCTGCCGTAGCCGATCCTGTTGTTCAGGTTGTGGCACCCGCAGTGCATCTGTCACATCATCTGGCATTTCTAGCACGAACGTACGCATGGCTTCACCTCACGATCGAGTCTCTGGTGGGGTCAAGGTTGACACGGAGCAACAACATAATTATACACCATCCGCCAACTGCCTGTGAAACGCTCTATTCCTTACTCCGGCGGGGGGCTAACCGCCCGCCGCCAGGCAACCCAATCGCTTATGTCGAGTAGATTGGTCTGGCCCAGCCTGCTTAGACATGAGCGATTCACAATTTTGTAAAGTCCCATCCTCCCCCCTTCACTCCGGCCAATCATACGCCAACAGCGCGGCCAACTGCGCTGCGCCGGTGTCGTTGCTGATGCGGATGCGCGGCATCTCGAACAGACGGTCGCTGCGCTGCCACACCCCCTGCCGCGTGGTCACCGCGCCCCAAAAATGCGCGGATCGAAACACATCGATCACCAACCGGTCGTAGCTGCCCGCCGGATAGGCCAAAATGTGCGGGTGCGCGCCCAGAACCGCGGCGATCGTCTCGCTGCTGCGCAGGGCCTGATACACCAAAAACGCCTGATCCTTGCCCGCCAGATCCGGATGATCGACGCTGTGCGAGCCGATCTCCATCCCCGCCGCGGCCATCTCCGCCAGTTGCGCCCAATTGGCGTAGGCCTCGAACCCCGGCTCGCCCGCGCGGTTGGCGAAATCGGTGATCACGAAAAAGGTGGCAGTCATGCCCCGCGCGGCCAGCGCCGGGAACGCCTGCTCGTAATTGTCCACGTAGCCATCATCCAGCGTGATCACCACCGGCTTCTGCGGCAGTTCCGGCCGGCCCGTGGCCAGATGCGAGATCAGCGTCTTCAGCGGAAGGGGGGTGTAGCCCTCGGCCTGCAAGAAATCCAGATGCGCGGCGAAGACCTCCGGCGCCACGGAATTGCCCACGCGGTAGGGATGGGCGCCGGGCGGCGGCGTGGAGATGTAGTGATACATCAAGATCGGCGCCCGCGCCCGCCGGGCCTCGCCATCGGGTGTGGGGCCGGGCGTGGCGCTGGGTGTGGGGGTGATCGTGGCCGTGGGCGTCAGGGTCGGCGTGGGGGAGGGCGTGACGCTGGGCGTGACGCTGGGCGTGACGCTGGGCGTCACGGTC
>JABWBG010000258.1 GCA_013360575.1 Caldilineales bacterium | reverse complement strand
TGTGGTTGATCATTGTCCTGTCCTCAGAATGCTGGTGGCTGGTATTGATAAACCGTCATTCTACTGCTTCCTCTTATATTCTGCAACGACTCTATTGATCAGGCTGGCCTTGACCAGCGCCGCGCTGGCTGTGACGCTGTAAGCCTTCTGATAGAAATCCTTCACCACCGCCGCGCCCCCCGCGGCCAGCGGGTTCGACATCGAGGTGCCGCCCATGTATTTGTACTGCTGGTTGTACGGGAAGCCCCAGCCATCATACTGATAAGCGTTGTTGCGGGGATTGGGGCTGCCATCGTAGCCCTGCTGGTAGAGATCGGAATAGCCGGAGAGGATCCAGGTGCCGGGCGCCACCACATCCGGCTTGATGCGGTTATCGTCGGTGGGGCCGCGGCTAGAGAAAGCCGCCATCTGCTGGGCGTTGCCGGCCGAGGGATCATCCTTGATCGGGTTGGCCGGGTAATCGGCGGGCCACGCCGCGCCGTAGGTGAAGATGCTGTTCTGGCCGCCCTGGCTGGCGCAGGTGGTGTAGGACAGAGCACTATCGCACTGCCAGTTCCCTCCGCGATCATTCTCACTGGCGCCGACCGTCAACACATTCTTGGCCGTGGCCGGCGAGCCGGTCGAATCATTGTCGACGATGCCATCGCTGTTGCTGTCGATGCCTTCATTCCCTGCCGAGAAGGAGATCAGCATATCGCGGTTGCTCCAGACAAAGCTGTCGGCGTTGGCGCTGTCCACCGTGTAATCCCCGGCCACAGCGCTGCCCCACGAGTTGGAATGGATGCGGGCGCCGGCATTGTAGGCCTGCTGGAAGAGGGTGCGCACATCACTGGGGATGCCGGTCAGGTAATAGCCATTGCCATAGCCATACTGCTTGCACAGATTCGAGGTGACGACATAGTTCTCGGTGGCCTGGAAGACCAACCCCGCTGCCGGGGCTGTGCCCTTGCCCAGGCCGCTGGCGTTGCCATCGCTCAGCACCGAGGCGGCGACATGGGTGCCATGGCCGCTGTCCACATCGATGGCGCCATCATCATAGATCGTCTTGAAACAACTATCCGTGCTGCCCGGCCAGTTGTAGATGGCGGCCACACGGGCGGCGGGGATATCGGCGTGAGCAGTGGCCGCGGCGCCGCCGCCCAGGCCGGTATCGGCCACAGCCACGATCTGGGTGGAGCCGTCATAGCCGCTGGCGTTGGCGGTGTTGGCCCCCATGATGCCGCCGGCGCCATATTCATTCAGCTTTTCGCGCATGACGAACGGCTCGATCCAGGCCACATCCGCCACCGCGGCGATGGCCATGAGCTGCGCGGCATCGGCAGCCACCAGCAACAGCCCGCTTTCGCCATCGCTCACCGGCGCATCTTCCTGGCCGACGATCTCAGCCCCAGACAGGGCCACCGCGGCGCGGGCCGGCCCGACTTCCGCGCCCCGCTCGATCCGCACGATGTACAGGCCGCTGGGCCGGTTGAGCAGCGCCAGATCCAGCTTGTAGGCGGGATGGAAGGGGCTCACCCGCGCCACCGCCCCCAGAGCCGCCACCTGGCCAACCTGGGCAGGGTTCATACGCACCTTGAAGGCGAAATCGGGGATGTAAGCCAGGATCTCGCCGCCCTGAGCCGCCACCTCATCCTTCCAGGCCTGCTCGACCGGGCCGCGGAACTGCACGATGTAGTACCCCTGACGTCCCGGCGCAAATTCCGAGATCAGCAGGGCCTCTGGCAGGGCCGCTTCCGCCGCGCCGCCGGCCAGATGGAGGGTAGGAGGCGCCTCCTGCGCGGCCGGCGGCGCGGCCAACGCCGTCGCGCCGGACAGCAGCAGCGCCGCCAGAATCAGAAACAACAGTAGATGCTTGCGCGTGTGCATGTGTGTATCCACCTCCCAGGTGGTGTGAGTGGGGTGAGAAAGCCCTGCAGAGCAAACCTTGCAGCGCCAGCGGCAGTGTAACACGATCCCCGCAACCCTTCAACATCTTTGCAAACCCCCCAGCCCCCAGCCCGTTGACTGTTGATTGTTGACTGTTGACTGTTGACTGTTGACCCCCGCGTACCAATGCCGCTGATCACGGCCAGGTGGTTGAACCCTTGCCGTTCCTCAATCGAGTGCAAATACGATCTTGAGCGCCTGATCGATTTCTCGCATTTGGTCTGCCGACAACTTCCCGCGTATTTGCACAAGTCTGTGCCTACTATCAATCGGGCGGGTTTGTAGACAATCCGCCACAGAGCGTTTCGTCAGACCGTTTGTCGGGGTAGGGTCGAGCGCCACATTACTGACAATTCGGCCTTTTTTCTCGTTCCAGGCCGTGATCGGGGTCACTTGAATAATCGGGACGCGGGCATTGTACACGTCATTCGAGACAACCACGCAGGGACGCACTTTTCCCGTTTCCGAACCGAGCGTCGGGTCGAGATTGACATCGACGATCTGCCCGCGCCGCAACGTGCTCATTCGGGCCACCCCTCAAGCGCTGACTCGGCCAGAAAATGTACCTCGTCCTCTTCCTCATAGAGTTCAGCATAAAGGGCCGCTGATTCTTGCAATTGCTGATGCACCAACTTCGCTTGCAATTGATCGATGGCCGAACGGATCATGGCGCTGCGATCCTTGAAGCCAAAAGCCGGGAAATTATTGAGGAAATCTATTTGTGTTGGTTCTAAACTGACTTTGATTTGGGACATGATAACCTCGTTGGCCCTGATTTGTGGGCCGCAAAATCAGGGCCATTATCGGGTGCTGATCTCAAGGTTGTCAAGTGCGACCCCGCCGGTAATCCCCCCGCGTACCAATGGCGCTGATCACAGCCAATTCGCCGAACCCCTCGGCGCAGGCGATGGCCTCCGCCGCACGCACCTTGACCCCTGACACTCGACACCTGACACCTTGACACTTGACCCCTGACACCCCCCTCCCCCCTCGCCCTTTGCCCGCAGATGTGCTATGCTTGCGGCCTGTTCAGCCAACGCAACGATGCCCTGAACCGCCCTGAGAGGATGCAGACACCATGTCCACCTTTGCCATGTTCGAGGAATTGGTCAGCGATGAAACTGGCCGGCCCGCGCGGGTCGATTGGGTGGGCCGCGAGGCCTGCTATGTGCTCGATGATTCCGGCTTCAATCGCTATGTCGACGCCGAACAGGTCGACCGCCAGGTGCTGCGCTTTTTCAAAGAACAGGTGGACGAGCATCGCCACCTGGCCGTGCGGGGGATGTTGCAGTTCATGGGCAAGGATGACATCTTCAGCAAGACCGAGCTGGAATATCAGATCGATCACATGGAGGATCGGGGCCTGGAAGTGCTGCCGGTGCAGGTGCGGGAGATGCTGCGCTCCCTCGGCTTCCGCGTCGTCATCGACTTCCACGGCGATCTGGTCAGGGTAGAACTGCCGCAGGAGCTGCCGCCGGGGTGGGAAATCGACTAGCGGCCGCGTCGCGCCGCTACTTTCAGCCACTGCTGCAACTGCTGCAGCAGGGGAGAGGGCGTCTGGCGGCTGCGGGCCTGCTCCTCTTCCTGCCGCCACCCGGCGATGGCCTGCTGGGCGATGGCGTAGCCCTCGTCCATCTGCGCCGCGGCATGGCTGAAATCCCAGGCGGCAGTGGGCCGCTCGCCCACCAGTTCCAGATGGCGCACCGGCACCCCCCTGGCCGCGGCCAGCGCCATCTCTAGATCGCGCTGCCGCGCGCTGGCAGTCACCGCCGCCTTGACGAACAGAGCGATGGCCCCGCGCGCCTCTGGCCCGGCGCTGTGCATATCCGAAACATCCAGGGCGATGATCTCGCTGGCGCCCTGACGCAGGGCCGGCTCGATCGGCAAATTGCTGACGAAACCGCCATCGGTGAGCAGCCGCTCGCCCGCTTCGATCGGCAGGATCCAGGGCGGCAGGGCGGCGGAGGCCAGGAGGGCGTCGAGGACATTGTCGAAGGGCGACGCCCCAAACAGCACCGGCTGGCCGTGGTTGAGATCCGTGGCCACCACGATCAGCCGCACCTGCGCGATCTGGCCGAAATGCAGATCGGGCGAAAGGCCGTGATGGATGCAGAACTGGCGCATGCGCTCATAATAACGGCGATCTTCCCGTTGCAGCAGGGCCTGCGCGGCCAGCCACGCCCGCCGCGCGGCCAGCAGATCCTCCTGCGCGGCGCTCTGCCAGGCGCGGCGCAGCGCGGCAATGCCGTCCGCGTCCACGCCGTGCACGGCCAGGAACGCGGCGTTCAGCGCGCCCACCGACGTGCCCACCAGGAGCTGGGGCCGGTAGCCCGCTTCGATCAGCGCCTGCACGGCCCCGACCTGAAAGGCCCCGCGGGCGCCGCCGCCGCCGAGGACAAAGGTCAGCATGCCTGCCTGACCTGGGGGGTGCATGTTGGTGGCTGCATGTGAACAAGTATACAATGTGCGGGCAGGCTGTGAAAACTCCCCCCCTTTTCGCTCGTGTGCTCTGCCGGAGGCGCGCTATGTCCCATCCCTTCTCCTTTCTCAGCGCGGGCCAGCGCGCGCGTTTGTTCTGGATTTGTCTGGCTCTGACCCTGGCAGCGATGGCCGTGCTGCAGCGGGTCGATGCGCCCCTGCGCACCGCCGCCGCGCCGCAGGGCATCGTTTCCTTCGAGTTGGCGGGCGATCTGCCCACGGCCCAGGCGATCCTGGCCAGTTGGGATGCGCGAACGCGCATCTTTGCCGGGTTCAGCCTCGGCTTCGATTATCTGTTCATGCCCCTCTACGCGGCCAGCATCGCCTTGGCCCTGGCGTGGGCGGCGGCGCAGTGGCGAGGGGGCTGGATCGCCCGGCTGGGGCTGGGGTTGGCCTGGGGGCAGGTCGTGGCCGCGCTGTGCGATGCCGTGGAGAATCTGGCGCTGTGGCGGCTGCTCGGCGGCGGCGGCGAGCCCTGGCCGGCGCTGGCGCAGAGCATGGCCCTGATCAAATTCGGTTTGATCGGGCTGGGCCTGCTCTACGCTCTGGCCGGGGTTGGCCGCTGGCTGCTGCGCCGGGGCCGGGCGTAAGGGGTGAGATAAAAAAAACCCTAAAGGTTTCAAAAACCTTTAGGGTTTGGGTCGGGGGGGTGCTTACGGCATCTCTTGCAGGCGCTGCTGCCACTTGCCGACGAGGCGATCGTAGGTCGCTTCGCTGATCTCGCCGTTGGCCAGGCGCAGGTCGAGGCTATCGATCAGGGCTTCGATCTCGGCGCGGGTGGTGGGGGCCGCAGGGGCC
>JABWBG010000257.1 GCA_013360575.1 Caldilineales bacterium | reverse complement strand
CTGCTGCGCGCCCGCTTCCCCGGCCTGCCTGTCGTCGGGGTGTACGAAGGTTCGCCCGCGGCCGCGGACTATCCCGCCATTGCCGCAGCCATCCGCGCGGCCGCGCCCGATCTGCTGTTGGTGGCCTACGGCGCGCCCGCGCAGGATCTCTGGATCCACGAACACAAGCAGGATCTGGCGGTGCCGGTGAGCATCGGCGTGGGCGGGGCCTTCGATCATGTGGCCGGCGTGCGCCGCCGCGCGCCCGCCTGGCTGATCCGCCTCAATCTGGAGTGGCTGTGGCGGCTGCTCACCCAGCCCTGGCGCTGGCGGCGGCAACTGGATCTGCCCCGTTTCGTATGGGCCGTGCTGCGCGAGGGTCGGGCATGAGCGCGGCCGAGCTTGTGGCCCGGCTGGCCGGGCAGCGCCTGCTGGTCGTGGGCGATCTGGTGCTGGATGAATACCAGATCGGCCGTGTCAGCCGGCTGAGCCGCGAGGCTCCGGTGCCGGTGTTAGAGCAGACGCGGGCCGAGTTTCTGCCCGGCGGCGCCTGCAATCCCGCGGCCAATATCCACAGCCTGGGCAGCGCCGCCCTGTTGGTGGGCCTGCTCGGCCAGGATGAGGCGGCGGCGCGTCTGACCACGGAGCTGCAACGCCGTGGACTTGATATCCCCGGCTTGCTGGTCGATCCGGCCCGGCCCACCACTCACAAGATCCGCATCGTCGCCGAGGGCAGCTACGTTTTTGCCCATCACCTTGCCCGTGTGGACCGGCTCAGCCAGGCCGCGCCGGCGGAGGCAGTGGAGCAGGCGCTGTGCGACCGCATCGCCGCCCTGGCGCCCGGCTGCGCGGCGGTGCTCATCTCCGATTATTGCGGCGGCGTGATCACCCCGGCGGTGATTGCGGCCGCGCGCGCCGCGGCTCGCAGCCAACATGCCCTGGCCATCGTCGATTCGCAGGGGGATCTGGGCCGTTTCACCGGCTTCGACCTGATTCGCTGCAACCGTCAGGAGGCGGAGCGTTATCTGGGGCGGGCTTTGGAGGAGGATGCGGCGTTCGCGCAGGCGCTGGCGCAGTTGCTGGCGCGGCTCGACGCCGGGGGCGCGGTCATCACTCGCGGGGCCGAGGGCCTTTCCTTGATGACGCGCGGGGGCGAGGCGCAGCATCTGGCTTCGGCCAACCGCTCGCAGGTGTTCGATGTGACCGGGGCCGGCGACACGTTGATCGCGGTGATTGCGTTGGCATTGGCCGCGGGCCTGGATCTGCGCGCCGCGGCGGGATTGGGCAACGCCGCCGCGGGCGTGGCCGTGCGCCGGCTGGGCAATGTGGCCGTCACCCCTCCCCAACTCCTCGCCGCACTGTTGGTAGATTGGTAGGTTGGTTGGTTGGTTGGTTTGTTGGTTGGTTGGTTGGTTGGTTTGTTGGTAGATTGGTAAATTGGTAAATTGGTAAATTGGTCGTGAATTGCGGTAATTTCGTCACGCATCACGCATCACGCATCACGCATCACGCATCACGCACCACGCACCACGCACCACGTTTTACGTTTTACGCCTCACGCACCACTTCCCCCACCGCGGCGAGGACGTGATGCACCTCCAGGTCGGCCAGGCAGGCCCGTTCGGGGCAGCCGTTGCGCCAGCGCACACTGTGCCCCACATACGCGCAGGGTGAGCAGGAAATGCCCAGGCGCACCACCCGGCTGGGGCTGTTCGGCGTCCACGGCGCCCAGGCCAGGTGATTGGTGGGGCCGAAAATGGCCACGAGGGGCGTGGCCATGGCCGCGGCCATGTGCATCACTCCGCTATCTGCGCCCACGAACAGGGCGGCGCGGCCCAACACCGCGGCCAACTCCTTGATGCTCGTGCGCCCGCTGAGATCGATCAGCGGGGCCGCGGCCGCGGCCAGCACAGCATCGGCCCCATCTGCGGGCGTACCCACGAGCACCGCCGGCAGGCCGTAGCGGTCGTGCAGGGCCGCGGCCAGGGCCGCAAATTTGGCCGCGTCCCAGCGCCGGGCCAGGGAATAGCCGCCGGAGCCGGGATGGAGCACGGCAAAGCCGCGATCGCGCAGGCCGTGCTGGGTCAGCAGCGCCGCGGCTGCCTCCTGATGCGCGGGCGAGAGAGGCAGATCCAGCCGTGTGTCCGGGCTGTGCGCGCCCAGTTGTGCGGCCAAGCCCAGCCAATATTCCACCTCGCGGCGGGCGCCAAAGCCCTCGTCGGGGACGGGATGGCTAAACCAGCCGCCATGGCCATTGTCCAGGCCCACGCGCGTGGCCGTGCCTGTGGCCATGATCAGCATCCGCTGCTTGGCGCGGCCCAGCGGCGTGGTCAGATGATGAAAATCAACCACGGTGTCATAGCCGCGACTGCGCAGCGCCCGCAGATAGCCGAGCAGGGGCAGCCAGGCCGTGGGCCGGAACGCGCTGACGCCCTCAAAATCGGTCTTGGCAAAGGTCACCACCTCATCCACCAGCGTGGAGCCGTGCAGCAGGCCCGCGGTGTGCGGGTTCACCAGCACATCCAGCCGCGCCTGCGGGAAGGTGTGGCGCAGCGCGCGCAAAGCCGGGGTGATGTTGAGCACATCCCCCAGATCGGCCAGCTTGATGGCCAGGATGCGCCGCGGGGGCGGGGGAAAATGGGCAGAAAGCATGGAGCGCAGTCGTTGTGTGGGATTGACCTTTCTTGCGCCGCCTGGCCAGATTGACGCCGCGGGCGGGCAGGCGTATAATACCACCGAACTGCGGGTGTAGTTCAGCGGTAGAACGTCAGCTTCCCAAGCTGAATGTCACGGGTTCGAGTCCCGTCACCCGCTTTTTTTCATTTGGAGAGGTCGCATAGTTTGGCCGAGTGCGCGCGTCTCGAAATCGCGTAGGGCTAATCACCCTCGTGGGTTCGAATCCCACCCTCTCCGCCTTTTTACTCGTTCGTCGTCCGTCACTAATTACTAACCACTGACCACTGACCACTGACCACTGACCACTGAATACTGAATACTGCCCACTGACCTGGAGAGGTCGCATAGTTTGGCCTAGTGCGCGCGCCTGGAGAGCGCGTTTCCCGCAAGGGAACGTGGGTTCAAATCCCACCCTCTCCGCCTTTTTCTCCGGTGCAGCCTGCCCCAGCCTGCAGGCTGCACCTTTTTCTTTGACAAAAACCGCCCGGCCGGGGTAGGATCACCCCGGCCGTGCTAGATGGGGAGCTAGCGGTGCCCTGCACCCGCAATCCGCTACAGCGGGATCGAATTCCTCCCCGAGGATCGGCACGGTTTCGTGTTCAGCGTTGGCAGTGTCACGGCGTGGGTCTTGTGCGGCGTGAGCCTGTGAACCGGGTCAGGACCGGAAGGTAGCAGCCCTAAGCGGTCACTCACGGGCGCCACGAGGATGCCTGCGGCGGACTGTTAACAGCAGCGAAATCGGATGAGATTCGACGGGAGGTGCACGGCCATGCACTTTTCACCGCCCCCAGAGCGCTCTCTTGGGGGCGGTTTTTTGTTGTCCATCGCCGCGGCTGTGCGCTCAGTCTGTGGGCGGGGCCAGTTCCCGAAACGCCGGGGCCAGCATCTGATCGACCGGCGCGTAGCGGTCGGTGAGCAGGGCCACGCGCCCGCCGGCCAACAGTTCATCCACCTCTGCCGGGCTGAGCAGGCGCCGCGCCAACAGCGTCTCGGCCTGTGCCCCCCGCAGCCGCGCCTGATCGAGGGGATGGTCGCCGGCGATGAGCACAAAGGTGCTGCGCACCGATTGCTGCCAGCCGGCAATGGCCGGCGTCACATAGACATGCGCGAAGCTCTGGCGCAGGGTGTGGATGGTGGCGCGCAGGAAATCGCCGCGGGCATTGTCGATCATATTGATCATATAAAAGCCATCGGGCGCCAGCCAGGCCTTCATCTGCTGGTTGAATTCGTGGGTGGTGAGGTGGTAGGGTACGGAAAAATCATTGAACGCGTCCCCCAGGATCAGGTCGTAGCGAGTCTGCGGGGCGCGAGCGAGAAATTGGCGCGCATCTTCGTTGAAACTGCGGATCGTCGTGTCCCGCTGCAAGCCCAGCAGGTCATAGGCCACCTGGGTGACGCCGGGATCGATCTCGATCACATCCAGCTCGCTGCCAGGATAGACCGCTTCCATATAGCGGGGGAAGGTGTAGCCGCCGCCGCCGATGAACAGGGCGCTGAGATGCGCATCTTCCTGCGCCCGGTAGGCGGTGAGGTCGGCGTAGATCTGCTCGTAGCCGTAGACCAGCCGCGTGGGATCATCCAGCGAGCTGTAGCTGTGCACCAGGCGATCCAGCACCAGCACCCGCACGGTATGATCCTCCATCTCCCGATCGTGCACCTTGATGCAGAAATAGTTCGTCTCGCGCAGGCAGGGGCCTTGCAGCCAGCCCAACTGCCCCGCTGCCAGCGAGCCGCCGATCAGGCCGATCAGCAGCAGCGCCGCGGCCCGGGGGCGACCGCCGGCGATGAACAGCCCGCCCAGGAAGATGAGGATGGCGGCCACGCCCCAGATGATCGTGTGTGTGCCCAGCCAGGAGATGAGCACAAACCCGGTGAGAAAGGTGCCGGCAATGCTGCCCGCGGTGCCGGCGGCGTAGAGTTTGCCCACGGTGGCGCCGGTTTGGGCCAGATCGGTCACCGCCAGCTTGGCCACCAGGGGCGAGATCATGCCCAACGCCAGGCAGGGCAAGAAGAAGAGGGCCAGAGTCAGCATCAGGATCTGGCCGACCAGGGGCAGGCCCGGCAGGGTGCGGTCGGCCCACTCCACGGTCAGGGCGCTGAGGCTGAGCAGGCCGGCCAGCAGGAAGATGCTGCCCAGCAGCCGCAGCGAGGCGCGGCGATCGGCCAGACGCCCACCCAGGTAATTGCCCAGGCTGATGCCGGCCAGCACCACGCCGATGATGCTCGTCCAGGTGTAGAGGGAGACGCCGACGAAGGGGGCCAGAATGCGGGCGGCTACCAATTCCAGCACCATGATGCAGGCGCTGGACAGGAACACGATCAGATAGGGCCGCCACAGCCAGGTGGGGGGTGGGGTGGATTGCATGTCAGGGCTTGGGTGGGTGGGTGGGTGGTTAGTTGGTTAGTTGGTTGGTTAGTTGGTTGGTAGATTGGTAGATTGGTAGATTGGTAGATTGGTTTCTCTACCGGACATTTTCATGAAGGATTAGCTCGGGAGGTAAATCGAAGCGAACAGGCAAAGTCCAGCCGACCTTGAGATGATGCTTGAACCAGTCA
>JABWBG010000256.1 GCA_013360575.1 Caldilineales bacterium | reverse complement strand
GGCGCTGCAGGCGGATCGCCTCGCGCAGCAGGCGGCGGGCGCGGTTGCGGCGCACCGCCTTGCCCACGCGGCGGCTGGCCGAAAAACCGAAGCGACTGAAAGGCAGGTCATTGGGCAGACAGATCAACACAGCCAACCGGTGTTTGAAGCTGCGGCCTTCGCTGCGCACCTGCTGGAAGCGGTCGGGCGCGGTCAGGCGATAGCGGCGCTGCACCGGATCACCGGTCTCAGACAGTCAGGCGCTTGCGGCCTTTCAGGCGGCGGCGTTTGAGCACGATGCGGCCATCGCCGGTGCTCATGCGGATGCGAAAGCCGTGGGTGCGGGCGCGTTTGCGCACTTTGGGCTGCCAGGTTCGTTTAGTCATGGTCGTTCCTTCCGAAAAAAAAGAATCAGGCCCAGGCTACGGGCGGGTGGACAAGGGGCAAAAAAGTAGGGGGGTGGTCGGGCCTCCCCCCAACAGCAACTGGCAATTATACTGCCATGTCCCCCTCGCGTCAAAAAAATCGGCCCGCCCACACCTGGCCCGCCCTGGCCCCCACGGCGCCGAGCCACAACAGCCGATCCCAGGCGCCGGTGTAGCGCCGGATCTCGCCGCCGAACCCGCGCTTGAACTGCCACACCCCCCACAAGCCGGTCTCTGCCTCTGGGGGTGGGGCCTCGGCATCCAGCCCCACTTCATCGGGCACGCCCCACAGGTCATAGGCGCTGCACCCCTGCGCCCTGGCCCAGCGCATCGCCCGGAATTGCAGCAGGTGGTTGGGCATGAGATGGCGGCCTTCGTTGGCCGAAGCGCCATACAGATAGTAGGCCTTCCCCGCCAACTGCGCCAGCATCAGCGCGGCCAGGGGCTGGCCCGCGTGCTCGGCGATGAGCAGGGCGGCGTGGCCAGAGGGCGCAAACAGCTGCCAAAACCGGCGATAATAGGCCGGATCATGCACGCCGAAGTGGTTGCGCTCGCCGGTTGCCTGCATCAGGGCGGCGAAGAGGGGCAGATCCTCCGCCCCACCCACGCGCACCTCCACCCCGCGGCGCTCGGCCAGACGCACGTTGTACCGCCATTTCGGCTTCATCGCGGCCAGCCACTCCTCCTCCGCCCCGCGCAGGTGCAGCCAGAGGGTGGTGCGGGGCTGCACCGCGCGGGCGCTGGCATGAAAACCGAGGCCGCGCAGCCGCCGGCTCAACGCGGGCGCGTCCGGCTGCTCTGGCTCGATCTTGAGCAGCAACGCGCCGCGGCGCCGGCAAAAATCATACAGCGCCGGCAGGAAGGCCTGCACCTGCGCCCCGTCCTCCCAATCAAGCAGCGGCCCCTTGGGCACATAGGCCACCGAAAAGGGCAAAAAACCGAGCCGGGGCAGGGGATGAAAAAGCACCTGCGCGCCCGCGACCAGATCCTCCCCCGCGGCCAGGGCCAGCCGCGCTGCACGCCAGCCGAATTCTCCCTTCAGCGCGCCCCAGGCCGCCAGTTGCAGGGGATGGCCGCCCGCGTGCCCGGTCACGAAGCGATCCCAGGCCGCTTCCGACCAGTCCGGCTGGCCGCTGTGCCGGAACTGCATGCTCGCCTCCGGCTGCACCCTGTCCGCGTCCCGCCAGATCAGAGCGCGCTGGGCCCGACCCGCTGGCCGCGAGCAAAGGCATAGCCAAAGGCGTAGATCAGCGGGTCATACTTGCCCATGTCCACGCCGGCCCGGCTATTGCTCCAGGCATCGGCCACCTGGATCGCCTTGATCTCGGCAATGAAAAGCATCAGATCGGACAAATCCTTCGTCTCATTGACCACGCATTCGATGTTGAGCGGGCACTCGCGGATCAGCGGCGTCTGCACAAACTGCGCCGGCAGGGTGTGCAAGTCGCACTCGGCCACTTTGTCATGATCCTGGCCCGTGGTATAGCCGCAGTAGCGGGCAATGTGCCACATGCCGGGCGTGAGCAGATTGATCGAAAACTCGCCCCGCTCGGCGATCAACCGACTGGTGAGATTGTCCTTGAGCACGCCGATGACCAGGCGTGACGGCTCGCCGGGCAGGGGGGTGCTCGACGCGTTCGTAGAGACGTTGACGCGTCCATGTTCATCCAACACAGCGACCAGCACCAACGGCATGCCGTAGTGAAGGTACTCACCATAACTCCCGGTGTCGAGGATCGTGCGCATGCGACCACTCCTTCTAGCTAGAACGATTGCGGGACAAGAGACTGGCTCTGCAAGATCGATAGAGCCGGCAGATCCATAGTTGCCGGACAGCTTAGCACAGCAGAGGGAGGATCGCCATGATCGGGATCACTTTGTTTCAGTAAGAAATGTTCCCCTTGCCGGCGTAACTTGAAGATTCCAGGCCGGGCGCCGCGTCCTCCACCCGCCCGCGGTGTTGTAGCGTTGACAGATCTCAACCGCGCGCGGCCGATCGGGCGGCGGCGGGAATTCACTAGCGAGGACACATGAAGCACGATCGAGTTGTCGTCACCGGTCTCGGCGCCATCAACTCCAACGGCCACGATGCGGAGACCATTTGGTCACGCGTGCAGGCCGGACAACCGCATATCACCCCCATCACCCATTTCGATGTCAGCGGCATGCGCACACAGTTTGCCGCCCAGATCACCGATTTCGACCTGGAGCAGTACGTCGATCCCAAGCTGTTGCGGCGGCTGGGCCGCTACATCGGCTTTGCCCTCTACGTGGCCAAGCAGGCCCTGACCGATGCCCGCCTCGATACCGGCCAGGTGGACCCGCGCCGCGCCGGCGTCATCCTGGGATCGGCCATCGGCGGCATCGGCGCCCTGCTCGACCAGTACGATGTGCTGTTGCAAGAAGGCGTGCGCCGCATCAGCCCCTTTGCCGTGCCCGCCATGCTCATCGACTCCGCGCCCGGCCAGATCGCCATCGAGCATGGCTTTCGCGGGGTCAATTTCGGTGTGGTCGGGGCCTGCGCCTCCGGCAATTACGGCATCGGCGAGGCGTATTACGCCATCGTGCGCGGGGATGCGGATGTTGTCCTCGCCGGCGGCGTGGAGATCGGGCTGCACCCCTACACCCTGGCCAGTTTCGAACGGGCCAAGGCCATGTCGGCCCGGAATGAAGCCCCCAATCAGGCCTCGCGGCCCTTCGACGCGGCCCGCGATGGCTTTGTCCTGGCCGAAGGCGCGGCCATGTTGGTGCTGGAACGGCTGGAGCACGCGCAGGCGCGGCGCGCGCCCATCTACGGCGAGATCCTGGGCTACAGCGCCACCGCCGACGCCTATCACCTCACCGCCCCGCATGATGAAGGGCTGGGCGCCACCGAGGCGATGCATCTGGCCCTGCAACGCGCCCAACTGGGGCCGGAAGATATCGATTACATCAACGCCCACGGCACCAGCACCCCCCTCAACGATGCCAGCGAGACCAAAGCGATCAAAGCTGTCTTCGGCCCCCGCGCCTACGATGTGCCCATCAGCTCCACCAAATCGGTGACGGGGCATCTGCTGGGTGCAGCCGGCGCCATCGAGGCCATCTTCTCTCTCCTGGCCCTGCGCGATGGCATCCTGCCCCCCACCATCAATTACGATACCCCCGATCCCACCTGCGATCTGGACTACGTGCCCAACCGGGCGCGGTCGCAGCCCATTCGCACGGTGCTCAGCAATTCATTTGGATTCGGCGGCCACAACAGCAGCCTGATCCTGGGAGGACTCAATGGCCGGTAGCAATGGCGTCTACGCCCCGCTGCGGCGGTATGCACACATCACCGGGTGGGGCAAGGCCCTGCCCGACCGCGTCGTGGCCAACGAGGAATTGGCGCGCATCGTGGACACCAGCGACGAATGGATCCGCACGCGCACCGGCATCGAGCAGCGGTACATCGCCACCGACCCGGCAGAGACCACCGCCACCCTGGGCGCGCGCGCGGGCCGCGCCGCCCTGGAACAGGCCGACATCCCCGCCAGCAAGCTCGATCTGATCATCTGCGCCACCTCCTCGCCCGAACATCTCTTCCCCTCCACCGCCTGCATCATCCAGGATCACCTGGGCGCCAGCCGGGCCGGGGCCTTCGATCTCAGCGCCGCCTGTTCCGGCTTCGTCTACGGCGTCAGTCTGGCCCGCAGCCTGATCCTGGCCGGGCAGATGGAAACTGTGCTGGTGATCGGGGCCGAAACCCTTTCGCGCATCGTCGATTGGTCGGATCGCGGCACCTGCGTGCTCTTTGGCGATGGCGCCGGCGCTGTGGTGCTGCAAGCGCGGGCCGTGCCCGGCGGCGTCCTCTCCACCCTGTTGGGCAGCGATGGCTCGGGCGGAGAGCTGTTGGCCGTGCCCGCCGGGGGCAGCGCCCTGCCCACCAGTTTGGAGACCGTGGCCGGCGGCCAGCACTTCATCAAAATGGATGGCCGCGCCGTGTTCCGCTTCGCCACCCGCGTCATGGCCGAAGCCACGCGGGCCGTGCTGGAAAAGGCAGGGATCGGCATCGACGACATCGATATCGTCATCCCCCATCAGGCCAATCACCGCATCATCCAATCTTCGATGCGGCAACTGGGGCTGCCGGACGAAAAAGTCTTCATCAACCTGCAAAACTATGGCAACACTTCCACCGCCTCCATCCCCATTGCCCTGTGCGAGGCGATCGAGCAGGGCCGGCTGAAACCGAACGACAAAGTGGTGTTGGTGGGCTTCGGCGCCGGCCTCACCTGGGCGGCCACTGCCATCCAGTGGGCCGCGCCCACCGAGCGCGAGGTGCCGCTGTGGCGAGCAGGACAGCGCAGCGCCACCTACGGACTGGCCCGCATGCGCTCCCGCTTCCTCCGCTTCAGCCGCCAGGTCGAAGGCAGCCTCCTCTCTGAGGAAGGGGAAGGGTGGAGCGACGCGCTCTCCGAGCGCATCAGCCGCTGGCGGCGCTCGCGGCAGCCCGAAGAATAGGATGGCGGCCAATGCGCAGCCCCTCCGCCCCCTGCTGGCGGTGGATGTGGCGCTCTTCACCTTCATGGCGGCGGAACTGCGCGTCCTCCTGTTGCAGCGCCGCCATCCCCCACACGCCGGGGCCTGGGCCTTGCCCGGCGGCCTCGTGGATGAGGGGGAGGGGCTGGAACAGGCGGCGCGGCGGGAATTGGCCGAGGAAACCGGCCTGACCGTGGGGCCGCTGACCCAGGTGCACACCTTCGGCGATCCCGATCGCGACCCGCGCGGGCGCGTGATCAGCGTGGCCTATCTGGCCTGCGTCCCGGCGGATCAGGCGGAGGGGGCGGGGCCTGG
>JABWBG010000255.1 GCA_013360575.1 Caldilineales bacterium | reverse complement strand
CATCCGCCGCCCGTTCGGTGAGGCGTTGCGCCACCACCGGCAGGCGCGGGGAATGGAAGAGTTGATCGAGCAGAGCGTTCTCCGCGGGTTTGATCACGGGGGTCATGGCATACTTCCGGGCAATGAATTCAGGCTCACAGGGAAGAGGGCAAGCCGGTACGAGACGCTTCGATTGTAGCAGATTTGCGGGGCAGGGGCAACAGGTTGGCGTGGCCGGGGTGGCCAGGATGCCTCTCCTCGTCACATGATCTTGCGTCTGCTACGCTTTTGCCGTATCCTGCCCGCCATGACGCTCACCGAACCCGCCCTCTCTCGCCAGGTTGTGGCTGCGGCCCTGGCCGGGCGCACACCTCCCCGCCTGCTGCTGGGCGAACTGGTGCTCGAACTCGACCTGGTGCGCGCGGCCCTGGGCCTGGCCGCGGACGCCGCCGTGCCCCTGGCCGCCGAGCAGGCCCTGCTGCGACGCTGGGGCCACGACGCCGTTGTCGTCCCCTTCTCGCACGGCTGGGGCGCGCCCACACAGCCCGAACCGGAGGATGCCCTCTTCCGCCTTGGCTACTGGCAAGAGGAGAGCGATCTCTTCGTCTGCGCCCTGGTGGATGGGCCTTTCAGCGCCGCGGTCAAGGCCTGGGGCTGGCAAAACGCCCTCATTCACCTCACCCGCGACCACCCCGACCTGGAAGCCTTCATGGCCGACGCCGTGGTCGAGCTGAGCGAGCAACTGGGGCGCGTGGCTGCAGCCGGGGCCGATGGCGTCATCATCGGCGAAGACCTGGCCCTGCGCAACGGGCCTACCGTGCGCCCCGACCACCTGCGCCAGCGCTATTTCCCCTATCTCACCCTGCTGACGCTGGCCGCGCAAGACCTGGGCCTGCCCGTCATCTTCCACTCCGACGGCAACCTCTGGCCGATCTGGCAAGATCTTTTACAGTGCGGCATCGACGGCGTGCAGGGACTGGATCCCTACTCCGCCATGTCCCTGGCGCAGGCGCGGGCGCGCAGCGGGCCGCGGCTCTGCCTCTGGGGCAATCTCGACCTGGGCTGGCTGGCGCAGCCCCGTTCGGGGGAAGAGATCGCCGCCCGCCTGCACGACCTCATCGACCCCGTGGCCGGCGCCCCCCTGATCTTCGGCTTCTGCGGCGGCCTGGCCCCCGGCCTCTCTCTGCCCCAGCTTGATCTGCTCTACGCCACCGCCGCGGCTTTTCCCTGGCCCGCCCCGGCGGATCGCGTCCTCGCCCCCTCCGCGGGGTTTTAACCGCCATCTTCTCCCCCTCCACACTCACACCTGCCGATTATGTCCTGGACGACCTATCTTCTTGCCATCCTGCTCGGCTACGCCCTGGGCAGCATCCCCTTCGGCTATGTCTATGGCCGCCTCAAAGGCGTCGATGTGCGCACCATTGGCAGCGGCCGCACCGGCGGCACCAACGTCTACCGTTCCTTGGGCCTGGGCTTCGGCCTGCTCACCGGGCTGAGCGATGGCGCCAAAGGCTTCGTGGCCGTGCTGCTGGCGCGCTGGCTCTTCGGCGACGAGACCGCGGCCGCCCTGGCCGGCGCCTTTGCCGTGGCCGGGCACAACTGGCCCTTCACCCTCGGCTTCAAGGGCGGCGCCGGTGGTGGCACCGCGGCCGGCGCTTTGATCGCCCTCAACTGGCTGGCCGCGGCCATTTCTGTGCCCTTCTTCCTGCTGGTGCTGGTGGTGGGCCGCTACGCCTCCCTCGCCACCCTCAGCGCCGGATTCGGCGCCCTGATCACCCTGACCTTTTTCTGGGCGGTGGAGATCAACGGCACACCCGCGGGCCACGTCCTCTTCGGCGTGCTGATCTGCATCCTGATCGTCTGGGCCTTGCGCCCCAACATCGCCCGATTGGCCGCGGGCACCGAGCGCCGCATCGATTTCAAACATGCCCGCGGGGGCGAAAAGGGGAATTAACCGCGTGCGCATCCTGATCATCGGGGCCGGAGCGATCGGCTGCTTCTTCGCCGCCCGCCTGGCCGCGTCCGGCCAGCAAGTGACTGTGGCCGAACGCCCCCCCTTCGCCGATCCCATCCGCGCCCGCGGCATCCGCCTGCTGGAGCCGGATGGCCGCGAACTGACCCCGGCGGTCGAGATAGCCGATGGCCTGACCGCAGCCCTGGCCGATGGCCGGGCCTACGACCTCGCGTTCGTGGCGGTCAAGGCCTATCACACTGCCAGCGTGGCGGCAGAACTGGGCGCGCTGATGTCTGCCCCCTTCCCGGTGATGACGGTGCAAAATGGCGTGGGCAATGAAGAGACCCTGGCCCGCCATCTGCCCGGCGTTCCCATCCTCGCCGCCGCCCTCACCACCCCCATCGAGGTGCTCGGCCCCGGCCACGTCAAAGTGGCGCGGCCTTCCTTCCGGCTGGGGTTGGCCCCCGGCCCCGGCGATGGCGACCCGCGTCCCTGGGCCGCGATTTTCACAGCCGCGGGGTTTCGCACGCAGGTGTTCAGCGAGCATCGCGGCCTGAAGTGGACAAAATTGCTGATGAACCTGCTGGCCAATGCCCAATCTGCCATCCTCGGCTACACCCCCGCCCAGATCTTCGCCGACCGGGCGCTGGGCGATCTGGAGGTGCGGGCCTGGCGCGAGGCTCTGGCCGTGATGCAGGCGCAACGCATCCGCCCTGTGTATTTCGGCGGCTATCCCCTGCCCCTGATCGCCCCCCTGGCGCGGCGGGCGCCGGTTGCGCTGCTGCGCCCCCTCATGGGCCGGGTGATCGGAGGCGGGCGGGGCAGCAAAATGCCCTCCCTCTACTTCGATCTCTATCCCCAGCCGCGGCCCCCCTCCGAGATCGGCTGGCTGAACGGGGCGGTGGTCGTCCAGGGGGCGGCAGTGGGCGTGCCCACACCGGTGAATACGGTGTTCACACAGGTGCTGCAAGCGTTGCTGGCAGGGGAAGAGGCGCCCGCGGCATGGCAGGGGCAGCCGCAACGGCTGCTGCAAGCCGTGGCGCAGGCAGGGGGCTAGGGCGGATGAAACAGTCGCTGCCCCTGCGGGCGATGACTGCCGACGCCCTCACCCTCTCCCGGCTGGCCGCGGCCGCGCTGATCCTGTGGGTGGGCTGGAAGCAGGGCGCGGCCTCCCTGCCCTGGGTCATCCTCATCCTCTCCGCCGCCTGGATCAGCGATGGCATCGACGGCGCTTTTGCCCGGCGGGCCAGCGTCCCCACCCTGCTGCGGCGGCTGGACTACGCGGTGGATGTGAGCCTGGCCTGGGCCACGTTCATTTATCTGGGCCTGGCCGGTTATCTGTCCTACACCTTTATCGTTTTGTACACCATTTTGGCTGCGGCGGCCTTTTTGTGGTTCCGGCGCAAGGCGGTGCTGGTGCTGTTCATGCGCGGGGTGGATGTGCTGGTCGCGATCATCGCCCTGCGCTTTGCCTTTCTCTACACCCTGCCCATGATCGTCTGGCTGTTGGGCCTGGCCTACGTGATGCGTGTGCGCCTGCGCCAGGGCGTGCGCCGCTGGTGGCGCGACCTCACTTCCCTCTTCTCCCTTCTTCCCCTGGCATGACCTTTCGCACACAAGTGGTCAGCAGCGCGGCCTGGGCCGGCGCTTCCAACATCCTGATCAAGATGTTCTCCTTCGTCGCCATCACCCTGGTGCTGGCGCGTGTGCTGGATGTGGCCGATTTTGGTCTGGTGGCCGTGGCCCTGCTGGCCATCAACTCCATCGATCTCTTCCGCGAATTCGGCATCGCCTCCGCCCTCATCTACCGCCAGGCAGAGGGGGAGGAGGATGTGAGCGGGGACGTAGCCCACATCTCCCTGATCGTGGGCGGGGTGATCGTCTACGCCGCCATCTATCTGGCTGCGCCCTGGGTCGAGGCTTTCTTCAAGGACGCGGCCGGCGTCACCCCGGTGCTGCGGGCCTTGGGGCTGATCGTCCTGATCAATTCCTTCAGCCAGACCCCCTACACGCTGCTGGCCAAGCGCCTGCATTTCCGGGCCAAAGCGATCCCGGAGATCATCGGCGGCCTGCTCAACAGCATCATCGCTATCCTTTTGGCTCTGCGCGGTTTTGGCGTGTGGGCGCTGGTGGCCGGCTACCTCACCGACGCGGCGACGCGCACCCTGCTGGTGTGGTTCTTCTCCTCCTGGCGGCCCCGCTGGCGCTTCGACCGCCGCGTCTGGCGGGAGATGGCGGCGTATGGCCGCCACATCGTGGGCAGCCGCCTGCTCATCTTCGGCATCACCAACATCGATGACCTGCTGGTGGGGCGGATGCTGGGCACCGCGTCCCTGGGCTATTATGGCCTGGCCTATCGCCTCAGCAACGTGCCGGCCACGCACGTCACCAGCCTGATCAACAGCGTCATGTTCCCCGCCTTCAGCCTGATCCAAAAGGAGCAGGAGCGGGTGCGCCGCGTCTATTTCGACACCATGCACGCGGTGGGGCTGGTCTCCATCCCCCTGGCCGTGGGCACGCTGCTGCTCGGTCCCTTCTTCGTGCACCAGTACTATCTGGGCAAGTGGGATGGCGCCATCGTGGCCATGCAGTGGCTGACCATTTACGGCCTGATGCGTTCCATCGCCGCCAATTTGGGCAATATCTACCGCGCCCTGGGCAAGCCGCAATGGCTCACCTACCTGGCCTTGTGGCGCTTCCTCACCATGCTGGCCCTGCTGCTGGCCGGCTGCGGCGACAAGGACGACGGCGACGACACCGGCGCAGGCGACGGCGGCGGCACGGACGGCGGCACCACCGGCCCCTCGATCGAGGACTTCATCAACGTCACGGACCCCTACGCCGGCGACATCGACTCCTGCTGCGACCTGGTCGGCGAGGAGAGCGACTGCTGGAACGGGGCCAACTGGGTGAGCCAGACGCCGGATCCCAACCTGCAGGTGGCCGCGGCGCTCAACGGCGACATCCTGGACTTCGAGACGGGTGACCCCGTCGCCGACGCGACCCTGGAGCTGTGGTTCGAGAACGATCCGACGGTGGGCGCGCCGGACTACTCGGTCGTCGGCGATGGCGACGGCTACGTGGTCTCGACCTTCTACACGTGCAAGCCCGTGGCCTACAAGGTCAGCACCGATCCGGCGCTGGACGCGACGGTCGACACCTACGAGCTGAACCAGATCGAGCCCTTCACCAAGGGCACCATCGTGACGGAGTTCAACTCGGTCTCGTCGACGACCTACGCGATCATCCCGTCGTTGCTCGGCGTGTCGCCCGACGGCGACAAGGGCACCATCGCCGGCACGGCCTACG
>JABWBG010000254.1 GCA_013360575.1 Caldilineales bacterium | reverse complement strand
CGGCGCGCTGCCGGCAGCAGGGCGGCGCGGGCCGCGGGATGGAAGGGGGGGCGGGGCGGGGCGTCGATCTGGAAAGAGGTCAGGTTGGCGTGCTCGAAGGAAGTGCGGCGGGTGCGGGTGAAATCGAGAAAATCGTCAGGGATGACCAGATCGCCGACCGCGAGATCGCCGGCAATGGCCCCGGTTCCGTTCCAGGAGAAGATGGCGGCGACGCCCAGCATGCCCGCGGCCCAGATCAGCGCCCGGTGGTTGACGAAAGCGGCGGAGCGGGCCAGTTGATCGGGGCCATGCCGGGAGCAGAACGCGGCCGGCGGCTGGGCCGGGTCAGGCTGCAGCAGGGTGAGGACCGGGGAGGGGCCGAAGGGCGTGTCGAGGACGAAAGCCGCGTCCACCGGGCCATAGGGCGCCAGATCCAGCCCGTACGCGGCTGTGCCGCCGATGAGCAGCGCGCGGGGCGCAGGGCGGGGAATCGAGTCAGCCGGGGCGGGCGCCATGCGTGCGGGCTGGGGAGCGGTCAGGACGCGGGGCCGCGTCAATAGGGCGGTTCGGCGGGGCCGTCGTAGCCGCAGAGGCCGGTGCGGGGCGAGTTGAAGATGCCCATGATCATGTCATGCTCGTGTTCTACGGCGTGTTCCTCGCAGAACGCGGCCCCCGTCCCCTCCCAGGCGCACTCCACGCACAGGCACACCGCGGGTTGGCCGCACAAAACGCACGTGGGCGGCGCGAAGGTGTTGCGGGCCATGAGGTAGATGGGATGCACGCTGAGCGGTTTGCCCTGGCGCTGGCTCAGCACCCGGATCAGCAGGTTCGAGGTGGTGCCGAAGTCATACTCGTAGGGAATATCCAGGCCGGGGTGGAAGAGTTTATCCACCCGCACCGCCATCGACCGTTCCTCTCGCCAGACCATGCCATCATCGAAAAGCTGGGTGTAGGCGATGTCGTTGATCTCGAAGGCGCTGAGATGGCCGCAGCATTCCAGCCAGATGGCGCGCAGATAGTAATCGAGGTCTTCGAGGGTGGCATTGCCTTTGATCTCCAGGTGCAGCCAAAAGAGATTAGGATCATTGGGGCTGTAGCCGGGCGTGCGGTCCAGCACTTGCAACTGGTAGAGGGTAACGGAACGGCCGGGCTTGCTCGCAGCCGCGGCGATGGCTGTCTGGCGCTGGGCGCAGGTGGTCAGGTGGCGGGTGATGCCGGCCTTGGAGAGTTCTTGGCCGCAAAAGACGCAAGTCCCGCGGCTTTGGGGGTTTCGAGACATGAGAATGCTCCGTGAAAGTGGCGGCGGGGGGGCCGCGTACGGGTTTGTGGCTGCATCCTACAGGAAATCGGCCCGCTGGTAAAGAAGGGAGCGCAGCAGGGCCAGGTTGGCGGGCCAGCGCCCCTGTCAAATTTGACGCCGCCGCACCGCCGCGCCTATACTTTTGGCCAACCCACATCCATTTTTGCCATTTCCTGCACACACATGCGTCTCCTTTCTTTCATCTGCGGCCAGCCCGCACAATCGACGACAACACGCTTTCCCCATTTGGGGCAGAGCCTTGTTGCCATGCTGGTTGGCGGTTCGCCTCGGCGCAGAAGCCAGAGGGCGCGTTAGCCCTCCTGTCCTTCTGTTTCTGTCGAAGAGCGGGCCGCAAGGCTCGCTTTTTTTGTGCTCTTTTACAACGAGAAAATAGGGGCAGTTCGCGAGGCTGCACCCCTTTCTCGCCCGTTTTCCGCCTGTTTTAGAGGCCCTGCCATGTCTGTGCTCCTGCTCAACGCCAGCTACGAACCCCTCAGCATCATCTCCTATCGCCGCGCCATCGGCTTGCTGCTGCGCGAGCGCGTGGAAGCGGCCACGATGGAAAGCGAGGTGCTGCACGCGGGCCAGCAGGCGCTGTATGTGCCGGTGGTGCTGCGCCTGCGCCGCTATGTGCATGTGCCCCGCCGCGGGGCCCGCTGGTCGCGGGCGGGGGTGCTGCGCCGCGACGCCTATCGCTGCATCTACTGCGGCATTCAGGCGGGCGAGACGCGGGCGGGCCACACCCTGCACCGGGCCGATTTCAGCGTGGATCACCTGATCCCGCGCAGCCGCGGGGGCAAGAATGGCTGGGGCAACACCGCCTGCGCCTGCTACGCCTGCAACCAGCGCAAGGGCGATCGCACCCCGCACGAGGCAGGCATGACCCTGCTGTGGGAGCCGAAGACCCCGCGCGTCGATTACCTCGTGCTCTACGGCGAGGTGCCGGAAGCGTGGAAGGTGTATCTGCGCACCAACGTGCACTGATGTGAAGCCCAGGTGATGGTCGCCTGCAAGCGACTGTCACCTGGGCGCCTGCTGTTGCCAATAGTCCCCCACCCGATGCGCCGGGAACACCCCCCGGTCGGTGACAATGCCAGAGATGAGATGGGGCGGCGTGATGTCGAAGGCGGGGTAAAGGGCGTCGATGCCCTCGACCGCCACGCGCTGCCCGGCCAGATAGAGCACCTCGCGGCCATCGCGCCATTCGATCTCGATCTGATCCGCGCTGGGGGTGGCCGGGTCCGGGCCGTCATAGCCCAGCACGTAGAAGGGCACGTGATGGTAGTGCGCGGCCAGGGCGATCTGAAAAGTGCCGACTTTGTTGGTGATGTGGCCGTCCATCGTGATGCGGTCGGCGGCGCAGATGAATTTGGCGATCATGCCCTGGCTCATCAGGTGCGCGGGCATGCCGTCGGTGATCAGGGTGCAGGGGATGCCCATCTCCACCGCGGACTGGGCGGTGAGGCGGGCGCCCTGCAAATAGGGCCGCGTCTCGGTGGCATAGAGGTGGATGGCCTTGCCCTGGTGTTTGGCGATCCACAGCATCCAGCAGAGGGCGGCGCCGGCGATGCAGTGGGTGAGGACGCGGTCGCCATCGGTCAGCAGGCGGGCGGCGTGCCGGCCGCATGCCTGGCTGACCTGGTTTCCCCGTTCGATCTCGCCGTTGACAAAGGCGAGGATGGCCTGTTTGGGGTCGGCGCCGGCGGCCAGGGCTTGTAAGGCCTGCGCCAGCGCGGCGGGCAGGAGGTGGTGCAGGTCATCGGCGGTGGGGCGGGTGGCCAGCAGGCGGGCGGCGGCGGTGCGATAGCTCGACTCGTCCGGGTGGGCCAGGGCCAGGCCCAGCCCGGCGGCATAGGCCAGGGGCGGGCCGCCCTGCACGATCATCTGCTCGATCGCCCGCGCTGTCTCCTCCACCGTGCGGCAGGTCACATACGCCACTGCCAGCGGGTATTTCGCCCGGTTGAGGAGGATGACCGCGTCCTCTGCCGCGTCGTAGCGCAGGGTGCGGAAGCGGTCGGCGAGGAGGGCGGGGTTGGGGGGCAGGGTCATGGGCCGGGAGCGTGGCGCCAGGGCAAAGTGGGCGGGACCGCGTAGCTGCGGTAGGGGCCGTAGCGCAGTTCGGTGAGGTAGTCCTTCTCGAACAGGCTGCGGTAGGAGAAGAGGGCCTGCCCGGCCACGCCCAGATCGCGGGCCTTGTCGATGCGACGGGCGATCTCAGCGAAGGTGCAGTAGCCGCCGCCGATGCCGGGGATGATCAGTCGCCCGCCGCTGCCGGCCTGAAAATCGGCTGCCAACCGCTGCCAGATGTCGAAGGTCCAGTAGCTATCGTCCGGGCAGTTGTAGGCGCTGGGGTAGATCATGGGCATGAGCGCATCGATGTAGCCGCCCTGCGCCCAGGCCTGCGAGTCCTGATAATAATCGCGGTAGCCGGAACTGGGATTTTGGGGCAGGGCCAGGGCCGGGGTGATGCGGTAGATCGGCCAGACCGCGGCGCTGAGCCAGAGGGGCCGGGGCTGCGCCCGCAGCAGGGTGTAGAAGCGCTGCACCAATTGGTTGATCTGCTGGCGCTGCCAGGCGGCGTAGGCGTCGTCGAGGTGGAAGGGGGGCAGGGCCGCGTCCTCGTCCAGGCCATGGTAGCGGCGCAGGCTGACCGGGTCCGCCGAAGCCTGGCGGGCGCCGTAGCGCACATGATCCAGGTGCAGGCCGTCGAGGGCGTAGTGCGCGGCCAGCTCCGCCGCCGCCCAGAGCAGATGCTGCTGCACCCACGGCGAGGCGGGGCTGGCGTAGCGGTAGCTGGCGCAGACCACCTCCCCATTCTCCGCCTGCTGCAAGCCCAGGTTGACGCCGTCGCGCTGGCCATATCGGGCGGCCAGTTGCCAGAAGAGGGGGGTGGGCCGCAGGGGCGTGGGCGGGGTCGACGTGCAGTTTGGCCGGCCTTCCGCCGCGGGATAGACGTTGAAGTGGGCGTGGACTTGCAGCCCTGCCGCGTGCGCTTGCTCGATCAGATAGTTCAGCGGGTCCCAAAAGGGGCGGGGGGGCTGACCCAGGCCGGCGCCGCTGACCCGTTCGGCCCAGGGCGCGAAGCCAGAGAGATAGTAGGCATCGGCCATGGCCCGCACCTGGAAGAGGAGCATGTTGAACCCGGCGTCGGCGCAGCGATCGACCAGCTCGCGCAGGCGGGCGGGGTCCGCGGGCCGGCCCGCGGTGGTCCAATCGAAGCGCGTCACCCAGACCGCGCGCGCTTCCTGCGGCGTGGGCGTGGGTGTGGGCGCGGACGTGGACGCGGCGCCGATTTGCGGGGCGATGCTGTAACGGGGACGGGAATCCATGGCGGCCAGAAAAGGAGGGGAAAGGCAATTCTGTAGTCTACTGTCCTTTGCGCTTCCTTCGCAAGCGTGCAACCAGGGTCGCGCATCCCCCGCCCCCCGCCCCCCGCTTGTCCTCCGCCCCCGCATTCGCTACAATCCCCAGCCATGCCGGCTCGATTCGCAAGCACCAGCCCCGAAATGACGCAGGCCTGGGCCAGAGAACTGGCAGCAGGCCTGCAAGCGCCTGTGGTGATTGCCCTGATCGGCAACCTGGGCGCAGGCAAAACGCAGGTCGCCAAGGGCATTGCCGCCGGCCTGGGCCTGACCGCGGCCATCACCAGCCCCACCTTCACCCTGATCAACGAATACCCGCTGCCCAACGGCGGCGTCCTCTACCACGTGGATTGCTATCGCCTGCAGGAGGCCGAGCGGGAGGCGCGGCAACTGGGGCTGGAAGAACTGTTCGATTTGGGCATCGTGCTGATCGAGTGGGCAGATCGCATCCCCACCCTGCTGCCCGCGGCCCGCATCGACATTTATCTCAGCGATGCCGGGCCTGGCCGCCGCGACATCGAACTGCACGACCTGCGCGCGCAGCCTCTCCCTTCCCCCGCGGCTGTATGAACGACGTACACGATCGCCTCGATCGCCTGCGCCGGGCCGGGCGGCTGCGGCGGCCGGGCAGCGCGCCCCCGCCTGTCCTGCCCTCC
>JABWBG010000253.1 GCA_013360575.1 Caldilineales bacterium | reverse complement strand
CCCCGACGCTCCGGTCGAGGTCATCGCGTACGAAGATTTCCAGTGCTCGCATTGCCAGCGCTTCAATCAGGAGGTCAAGTCCTCGATCATGTCTGATCTGGTCGCCCCCGGCCTGGCCACGTTCGAGTTCCGCCACCGTTTCGTCATCGGCCCCGATTCAGTACGGGCCGGGGCCGCGGCCGAGTGCGCGGCGGATCAGGGCCGGTTCTGGGAATACCATGATGCCCTCTTCGCCGCCCTGATCGCCAACCCCCGGGCCGTGAACAGCGGCGATTTCAAGAACCTGGCAAGCCAGATCGGGCTGGACACCGCCGCCTTCAATCAGTGTGTGGATAGCGATACGCACATCGAAAAGATGCTGCGCGAGGACAACGAGGCCCGCAACGCCGGCGTCAACGCCACCCCCACCATCCTGATCAACGGCCAGCGCTATCAGGACGCGTTCACGCCCGAAGCCTTCAAGGCCGCGGTCGAGGCCGCGGCCGGGGGGCGCTGATGACTCTGGCATTGCGTCGCGGCTTGCTTTTGCAAAGCCTCTTCGGCATCGTCCTTGCCGGCTATCTCAGTTGGGTGAAATTCACCGATACCGAAGCGGTCTGCGGCGGCATCGGCGATTGCAGCAGCGTGCAAAACAGCATCTATGCCTATCTGTTCGGCATCCCCGTGGCCTATCTGGGGCTGCTGACCTATCTGGGCCTGACTGCGCTGCTGCTGCTCGGCCTGTGGCGGGGCGATCTGGCGGAGGCGGGGGGCGATCTCCTCTTCTTCGCCCTGGTCTTTTTCGGCTTCATCTTCTCTGCCTACCTCACCTACACCGAGTTTTTCCTGATCCGCGCTATCTGTCCCTGGTGCCTCGTCTCTTTTCTCAACCTGACCCTGATGGCCATCCTGGCCGGCCGCGCGACCCTGGCAGGTGAGGCGATGAGAGGATGAGTGATCTTTACAGTCCCAGCGGTTGGAGCGCTCGCAGCGCTCCAACCGCTTGACCTGCCGCCTCATCCGCAACCATCGTCCATTTTCATCAATTCAAGGAGTTGATCCATGCGCAAGGTCGATACGCTGCTGACGGGGGGCATTGTGGTGACGATGAACGCCAAGCGGGATGTGATCGTCGAAGGCGCGGTGGCGATCGAGGGCGCGGATATCGTGGCCGTAGGCCCGGCGGAGCGGGTGGCGGGCCTGGTGCAGGCCGCGCAGGTGGTCGATTGCCGCGGCCAGATCATCATCCCCGGCCTGATCAACGCCCACACCCACGCGGCCATGACCCTGCTGCGGGGCCTGGCCGATGACCTGCGCCTGGATGTGTGGCTGCTGGGCTACATGATGCCGGTGGAGCGGGAGTTCGTCGGCCCCGATTTCTGCGATGTGGGCACACGGCTGGCCTGCGCCGAGATGCTGCTCAGCGGCGTCACCACCTTCAACGACATGTACTATTTCGAGGAGGATGTGGCCAGGGCCACAGCCGCTGTGGGGATGCGCGCGGTGCTCGGCCAGACCGTGCTCAAGTTCCCCGCGCCCGACGCCGAATCCTACGATCAGGGCCTGGAGCGCTGCCGCGCGTTTGTGCAGGCGTGGAAGGGCCATCCCCTGATCACGCCGGCCGTGGCCCCGCACGCGCCCTTCACCACCACGGCCGACATCTTGCAAGCCAGCGCTGCCCTGGCCCTGGAATTCGATGTGCCCCTGCACATCCACCTCTCCGAGACCGCGCTGGAGGTGCAGGACGCGCTGCGGCAGTTCGAGCATCCGCCGATCGAATATGTGCATCACCTGGGGCTGCTCGACGCCAAAGTCATCGCCGCACACTGCGTGCACATTGTGGATCGTGAGATCCCCCTCCTCGCCCGCAGCCGGGCCGGGGTGGCGCACAATCCCTCTTCCAACCTGAAGCTGGCCTCTGGCTTTGCGCCGGTGCTGAAAATGCGGGCCGCGGGCGTGCCGGTGGGCATCGGCACCGACGGCCCCGCCAGCAACAATGATCTGGACATGTTCGAGGAGGCGCGGCTGGCCTCCTTTTTGCCCAAAGCCACATCGGGCGATCCCACGGCCCTGCCCGCGGCCGATGTCTTTGCCATGGCCACCAGCGAAGGCGCTCGCGCCCTGCATCTGCACGGCGAAACCGGCAGCCTGGAGGTGGGCAAGCGCGCGGATGTGGTGGTGGTCGATCAGGGAGCGGCCCATGCCACCCCCCGCTTCCACCTCTCGCCGCACAATGTCTACAGCCATCTCATCTACGCGGCCAAGAGCGCGGATGTGCGCCATGTGTGGGTGCAGGGCCGGCAACTGCTGCGTGACCGCGAGCTGTTGACCATCGATCTGGCGGAGGTGCAGGCCCAGGCCGCGGCCATCGCTGTCCGCATCAATGATTTCATGGCCGCGCGCGAGGGCAGTCTGCTGAACAAAACCGTGGCCATTGGCGGCTTCGAGCAAAAGGAAACCTACGAGATCCAGGTCAAGGCCCCGGTGGAGGATATCGAGGCCTTGCAAGCGCGGCTGCTGGCCACGCAATTGCCGATCGTCAAGCAATCGATCCGCCAGCAGTTCGACACCTATTTCCTGTTCGAGGGCGAGGGCCGTTCCTTGCGCTATCGCGAGGACAATGAGCTGGCCGGGCCGGAGGAGGGCGGCAGCGGCCTCAGCGTGCGCCCCACCTACACCCTGACCCTGATGGAGGGCATGCACGAGCGGGAGTATCAGGACTCGGTGATCCTCAGCCGCTCCCGTTACACGGCCCAGGCCACCTATTCCTTGCGTTTCTATCGCGAATATTTCAATCCGCGGCGTGAGATCGAGGTGGTGAAATGGCGGCACCGTTATCGGGTGATGTTCGAAGAGACCGAGTTTGCGGTGAACATCGATCAGGTGACGCGGCCGCAGGGGTTGGGCGCGTTCATCGAGATCAAAGCCCGCACCTGGTCGGCTAGCGACGCCGAGCACAAAGCCGGCCTCATCTCCCGGCTGTTGCGCTTGCTGGGCCTGCCCGCGGGCCGGGCGGTGCGGGGGGAATACGTCGATCTGGCGCGGCAGACGGTGCTGTAAAACGCAACTTGCCCCAACAACAAACCCTAAAGGTTTCTAGTAACAATTTACCTTATTTTTTCATTGCGAGGGACGATAGTCCCGAAGCAATCCCCAACGCTGATAGACAGCCATAAAATGGACGAACCACCTTGGAGAAGCCGCCGAATGAAACCCGTTGAAACGGGTTGCTGATCACGCCATTCTGCCATGACAACCTGCTTCAGCAGGTTTTCGATAACAGACCGTGAATTCATTCACGGGGCCAGGGCTCGCAATGACATATCAGGTGAACTGTTACGGTTTCTAAAACCTTTAGGGTTTTGGGGCTACCACCTCCATCCTCCATCCTCCTTCGTCCAGATAAAAAACCATGGCCTTCGACATCGAAAGCTGGAAATTCAGCATCAAGGAACGCCTGCACAACTGGAAGCCGGAGGTTGAGCTGGCCGGCGTCAACACCCTCTATGGCTTTTTGGCCTCCATGGCCTTGGCGCCGGTGGTGCAGGCAGCGGTGGCGGGCGATCCGATCAACGCTACGCTCGCCATGGTCGGCGTGGCCGGGGCGGTCGGGGGCAACCTGCTGGCCGAACAGGTGCAGCGCTGGCAGGACAAGGGGGGCGCGCCGCCTGCGGCGGAAACGGCCTCATTTTTGTTGGAAAAGGCCCGGGGGAGCGTAGAGATACGGCAGGCGTTTGATGCATTGTTGCTCAAACTGGAGCTTTCGCAGATGGCGCAGGTTGGCCTGAGCGAGAATGATAGGGAATGGTTTCGTAGGGAACTCCAACAGGAACTGCGTGGGGTGAATAGCAGCATAGTCATCGATGCCAGCGGTCAGGCCGGCGTCGCCCTCGGTCACAGTGCTGCCGCCGGCGCCTACGGCATCGCCATCAACGGCGATGTCGCCCACAGCTTGATTGCCATCTATGTTCAGCAAGCGCCGCAAGCGCCGCAAGCCGACTATGAGGCGGCGCTGGAACGCTATGTACGCCATTTGCGCACAACCCGCAGCATCCTGAATCTCAGAGGCATTCGCTCCTTCCAGCCGCTCAGCATCGAACTGGAACATTCCTACATCACCTTGCGGGCGTTGGATCCGGAACGCACCGAGCGCGCCCTGGCTGCAACCAAAGGGCGCGCGAGGACGGCCGCCATTGCCCAACTGCTGGAAAAGGAACAGGAGAAGCCGCTGCCATTACAACAGTTGCTTGCCAAACATAAACGACTGGTGGTGCTGGGCGATCCTGGTTCGGGCAAGACCACCTTTCTCTCCTATCTAACCCTCTCGGTGGCTCGCGCCATTGCCGATGACAACCTGGCATTGTTGCAGGCCCGTCTGGGGCGGTGGAGTCAGGCCCCTTTGCCTATTGCTCTGCCATTGCGCGAGTTCGGTCGATACCTGCGCAATCTCCCGGCGCGAAAACGCATTGGGCCGCAGCCGCAATGGCTGCTCGACTACCTGCGAGAGTACTACGACGGCTGGAACCTGCAGCTGCCGGGCGACTTCTTCACCCACCACCTTGATGCCGGCCGCTGCCTGATCATGCTGGATGGGCTGGATGAAGTAGCCGACTTCAACGAGCGCGTCCTCGTCAGCGAGCAAGTCGAGGCCTTTGTGCAGCGCTATGGCGACAACGGCAATCGCTTCATCATCACCTGTCGCGTTCGGGGGTACGAGGGTCAGGCCCGGCTTGGCCAGAAGTTCATGACCAGCACCCTTTTGCCCTTCACGGATGACGACATCAGGCAGTTTGCCAATGCCTGGTGCCTGGCCGTGGCTGCCGCCCAGGTGCAAACCGCCGACGAATCCGTGCGGCAGAAGGCAAGCGCTGAAGCTGAGGATCTGATCCAGGCGATCCATGCCAGCCCCAAGGTGCGCGAACTTGCCAGCAACCCTCTGTTGCTAACGGTCATCGCGCTTGTGCATGAACGCCGCGCCAAACTGCCGGAACGCCGCAGCGAGCTGTACAACGAGTGCACAGAAGTGCTGTTGGGCTACAGGGAGACGGGCAAAGAAGGGGAAGAAAGCAAGCGTCTGGCCCACTACACCGGCACTGCCCTGCAAATGGATGCGGGCGAAAAGCGCGCCTTCCTGGAACCGATCGCCCTGGCCATGCACGAGGACAATGTGCGAGAGTGGGAGTTCGAGGTGATTGTCTCAGCTCTGGCCAAACAATTCCAGGAGCGGGGGCATGCGCCTGCCGACGCCAGGGACATGGGCAAGGATTTTCTGGAGACGCTCACGGTACGCAGCGGCCTCATTCAGGAAGTCGAGCAAAACATGTACGGCTTTTTGCACCTTTCCTTTCAGGAGTACCTGGCCGCCCGCAAGATCGCTGACACCCCAAAGTATATCGGCGACACCCTCAGCCATCTGGACGACAGTTGGTGGCGCGAGACCATCCTGCTGCAGGCCGGTCACCTCAGCGAAACCGGGCGCTCTCGAGTGAGCGAGTTGGTGAAGGCTATTTTGAGCGCGCCAGGCGACCCCCTCGACCGGCTGAACTTTGCCGGGCTTTGCCTGGTCGATGTGGGCCGGTTGAAAGCTGAGGCAACGCTGTGGGATCGGGTCGTCGGCGATCTGTTGGCTGTCCTCACCGGCAAGGAACCGCCCAAACGCAGGGCCGCGGCCGGCGTGGTCCTGGCCAAGCTGGGCGACCCTCGCGAAGGCGTGGGCGTGAGCGACGGCCTGCCCGACATCCTCTGGTCGCAGGTGATCCCTGCCGTCCCCTTCCCCATGGGCAATGACAAGCCGGCAGCGAGGTCCAGCGACGAGCAACCCCGCTTCCAGTGCACCCTGATCCGCCAGCCCTACCGCATCAGCCGCTATCCCGTCACCGTGGCCCAGTATCAGGCCTTTGTCAAGGCCCGGGGCTACGAACAAAGGCGCTTCTGGACGGAGGCGGGCTGGGCCTGGAAGGAGAAGGGGAAGATCAGCGGCCCGCAGACGTACCGCGACCCCTTCCAGACGCCCACCCATCCCCAGGTGGGCGTGAGCTGGTACGAGGCCCATGCCTTTTGCCAGTGGTTGGCCGATGTGACGGGCCTGCCCATCCGCCTGCCCAGCGAGGCGGAATGGGAGCGGGCCGCCCGCCACACCGACGCCCGCCTTTACCCGTGGGGCCAGGATGCCCCCAAACTACGCTGCAACATGAGGGATACCGGCATCGGCAGCACCTGCGCCGTGGGCCTGTTTCCTGATGGGGATGCGGTTTGCGGGGCAGCGGACATGAGCGGTAATATGTGGGAATGGTGCCGCACGAAATGGCTGGACACCTACGAGCGCTACGAGCAGCAAGCCGACGATGATCCTGCCGGAAGCGAGCGGCGTGTGGTTCGTGGCGGCTCGTGGAACCTCAACGTGAGCTACGTCCGCTGCGCCAACCGTGTCAGGAACCTCCCGGACTACCGTAACAACATTTGCGGTTTTCGGGTGGTGTGCTCCCCATGCGAAAGCGGGGCACGCGCCTGAGTCAACCAGAAGCCTTTGCCCCCGCTTTCGCCACCTTTGATCTCTGATCCCTCTGATCTCTGAATCTCTGAACACCGGCGGCGGAGCCGCCGGCCTGATCTCTGGGGGGGTGTGGGGGCGCAGCCCCACCGGCTGTCCCTCGTCCCTCGTCCATCGTCCTTCGTCTCCTCAAATAGAGGTTTGTCCTGTGCCGGAGCAAAAACGCAAGACCAGCAAAGCCAAAATCAGCGGCAGCGGCGCCATCGCTCAGGATGGCAGCGTGGCCGCGGGCGCGGGCGGCATCGCCATTGGCGGGGATGTGCAGGGCGCCATCATCGTGGGCGGGCCGCTGCCAGGAATAGCGCCCTCTCCGTCCGCCCCGCCTGACCCCGACCGGGCAGGGCCCGACCTGCGCGAGCGTTTGCAGCAGCAACAGCGTCTGCTCGCCGCCTATCGCCGGCAGGCCGTGCTCGCTGGCGGCCGCGAGGCAGCCGCCCTGGCCGTGCTGATCGAGCAGGCTGAGTCGGAGATCCGGCGGTTGCAGGCGGAGATCGACGACAGGCAGGGGTAAGCTCAAACCACACGCGCCGGGGCCGCGCGGCGGCTCAGCCCGGCCAATAATTGCCCACCAACAACGCGTATTTCTCCCGCAGCGCCGCCGGGATCTTGGCCGGGCTGGTGATGATGGCATTCTCCAGGGCATTGGCGTAGGGCGAGGGAGGCGCATCCCGCAGCAGGGCGATGGCGTGTAGCGTGGCCTGCTGCGCGGCCGCGGCATTGCCCTGCAGGGTGCGGATCACCATCTCCACCGTCACCGGCTCCTCGTGCCACACATCATAATCGGTGACATGGGCGATGATGGCGTAGGAGAGGCCAGCCTCGCGGGCCAGAAAGGCCTCGGGGATGGCGGTCATGCCGATGATGGCGAAGCCGAGGCTGCGGAACACGCGGCTCTCCGCCCGGGTGCTGAAGCGGGGGCCTTCGATGATCACAAACTCCCCGCCCCTGTGCACTTTCTTGCCCGTCGCGGCCACAGCCTGATAGAGGATGCCGGAGAGGGTGGGGCAGAGGGGATCGGCCACCGAGGGGTGGACGACCAGCCCCGGTTCATCGAAAAAGGTCAGGGGCCGCAGCCGCGTGCGGTCGAAAAGCTGGTCGGGGATGACGATGTGGCCCGGCTCGTACGCTTCCTGCAAGGAGCCGCAGGCATTCATCGAGATCAGATACTCGACGCCCAGCTTTTTGAAGCCCCAGATGTTGGCGCGGCTGTTGAGATGGGTGGGGCTGATGAAATGGCCGCGGCCATGCCGGGCGAGGAAGGCCACGCCCTGACCATCGATCTCGCCCAGGATGTAGTTGTCGCTGGGCGGGCCGAAGGGCGTGTCGATCTGCACCTCGCGGGTCTGGCTGAGGCCGGGCAGATCATACACGCCGCTGCCGCCGATGACGCCGATGCGAATAGAGTCTGTCATGTGCTTTCTCCGAGTGGGTGTTGGGTATTGGGTGTTGGGTATTGGGTAAAAGTTCGCCTACTATGTCATTGCGAGCGCAGCGAAGCAATCCCCAAGGTGGCTCGTCAATTTTTGGGAGTTCAAGCAGCGTTGGGGATTGCTTCGGGGCTATCGCCCCTCGCAATGACATAATTTAAGTATTTTGTATTAGATATTGGTTAATGGGTATTTTTGTTACATATCTAACATTTCGTATTAGCGACTAATATCCAATACTCAATACCCAATACCCAATATCCAATATCTAACAACTAACAACTTCGAGGGGAATGTCGTGTTCCTGCGCCCAGGCTTGCCAGTGGGGGGTGGAGTGGGCGGCAAAGGCTGCGGCCAGCGCCGCGTGCGCGGCGGGGTCGAGGGGATTGGCGGGCAGGCCGGCGATGTGCTCGCGCACTCCCTGCCAGAAATGCGGCTCCAGCGCGGCCAGGGCCAGCCAGCCATCGCTGCTGCGATAGAAGCGATAGCCGGCATGCCCGCCGCCCAGCAGCCCGCCCGGCCGGGTAAGACCAAAGGCCAG
>JABWBG010000252.1 GCA_013360575.1 Caldilineales bacterium | reverse complement strand
CCGACGAACACGCCCGTGATCACCGCGCCGCCGCCGCCGCCCGATGCCTGCGCCAGCATCGGCGGGGATGGCTGCAAGTTCAAGGTGCGCGGCGGCCCGGCGTTCACGGCCAATGGCGGCGGCGAATTGCGGCTGACGCTGGCTTTTGTCCACGGCGGGCGCAACAACGAGGCCCAGGGCAGTTACCGCGTGATCTTGACCAAGAATAGCGTGGAGTTGCCCACCAAACTGTGCGCGGCCAGCGTCACCGGCAGCATGAACAGCGGCCCGCACGGGCCTTTCAACCACGATTGCAAGCTCAGCCTCGACCAACTGCCGGATGGCGCGGTGGCCGGGCGCTACGTGGGCTGGGTCATCGACGGCAACCACGAGCGCGACAGCCAGGATTTCACCCTCGACGTCCCCGCCGGCCAGGGCGAGGTGTGGATTCTATTCGATCAGAGTTAGGTTGGTTGGTTGGTTGGTTAGTTGGTTGGTTGGTTGGTTGGTCGGTTGGTTGGTTGGTTGGTTGATAGATTGAATATTGGCTATTCTAAGCAACGAATATCTAATACCAAATATCTATCGCCCAATATATCACTGCTTGCTACTCACTATCTAATCTATCAACTAATTAGCTGTAAAGAAACAACTCCGCAATTTCCATTGGGAAAACGTGAGCAAAAGCACAGACTTATTTCTGAACGACCACTAACCACCCACCCAACCACCCAACCACCCAACTAACCAACCACCCAACTAACCAACCACCCAACCACCCACCCAACCAACCAACCAACCAACCAACCAACCACCCAACCACCCACCCAACCAACCAACCAACCAACCAACCACCCAACCACCCACCCAACCAACCAACCAACTAACCAACTAACCAACTAACCAACTAACCAACCAACCAACCAAAATGAACACCAAGCTTTTCATTATTTTGTGCGCCGCGAGCCTGGCGGTGCTGGCAGGGTGCGCGCCGCCGACGCCGGACGCAGATCAGCCAGGCCTGCCCAACCCGGCCGCGGTCTACTGCGAAGAGCAGGGCCACACCCATGAGATCCGCACCGACGCCGCGGGCAATCAGTACGGCGTCTGCGTCTTTGCCGGGGGCGGCGAATGTGACGCCTGGGCCTATTTCCGGGGCGAGTGTAGCCCGCCGGCAACGCTGCCGCCCGCGACTTCATCGGCGGATATCGCCGCGGTGGCCGCCGGCAACAATGCCTTTGCGCTCGACCTGCTGCAGCGCCTGCGCAGCCAAAACCAGGACGCCAATCTCTTCTACTCGCCCTACAGCATCTCGCTGGCCCTGGCCATGACCTTTGCCGGGGCCGGCGGCGAGACCGCGGCGGAGATGGCGCAGGCCCTGCACTTCCCACTGCCGCAGGAAAGCCTGCACCCCGCGTTCAGCGGCCTGGCCCAAGCCCTGGCCCAACGCGCAGAGGTGGCGATCCCCGACGCCGAGGGCTTTCAACTGCGCATCGCCAATGCCCTGTGGGGGCAGCAAGACTACCCCTTCCTGCCCGCGTACCTCGATCAACTGGCCAGCAACTACGGCGCGGGAGTGCAACAGGTCGATTTCAGCGCCGACCCGGAGGCGGCCCGCGGCGAGATCAACGACTGGGTGAGCGATCAGACCGAGCAGCGCATCCAAGATCTGCTGCCGGCCGGCTCGATCGACACGCTGACGCGGCTGGTGCTGGCCAACGCCATCTATTTCAAGGCCGCCTGGCTCTTCCCCTTCACCCCCGCGGATCCTGCCGGCCTCTTCACCCGGTTGGATGGCAGCAGCGTGGCCACGCCGATGATGAGCACGCTGGCCGGGCTGCCCTATGCCGCGGGCGAGGGCGTGCAGGCCGTGGAGCTGCCCTACATGGGCGACGAGGTGGCGATGACCCTCTTCCTGCCGGAGGACGGCGCCTTCGATCTATTCCTCGATCAGGTCACGCCGCCGCAACTGGCCGCGCTGATGGCTGCGATGACGAGGCAGCAGGTGCAGATCACCCTGCCCCTGTTCACGTACGAGTCGAGCTTCAGCCTCAAGGATGCGCTGATGGCGCTGGGCATGGACGCAGCCTTCGCCCCCGGCCGGGCCGATTTCTCCGGCATGGCCGAGGGGGAGGAACTGGCGATCAGCGACGTGTTCCACAAGGCCTTTGTGGCCGTGGATGAAAAGGGCACCGAGGCCGCGGCCGCCACGGCCGTGATCGTCGCCGCCACCAGCATGCCGCAGATCGATGTCACCCTGACCATCGACCGGCCCTTCCTCTTCCTGATCCACGACAAGCCCACAGGCGCCATCCTCTTCGCCGGCGTGGTGCTGGACCCGGCGCAGAAGTGAGGCGCGTCACCAGCGCTCGACGTGCACGATATCGGCCAGGGGCCGCTTGGCCCCTGGCTGCGGCGGGCGCGTGAGGTCGTCGGCAATGGCCGGATAGCCAAAGGAGATGGCCGCGTAGCACATGAGATGATCGGGCAGGCCCAGCAGCGTCCGCGCCTGGTCGATCTCGTAGATGTTGGCCATGACCGAGCCGATGCCCCGCTCATGGGCCACCAGCATCATGTTCTGGGCGGCGCGGCCCAAGTCGAAGGCCACAGGCCAGCGTTCGCGCCAGTCGCCGGTGACGAGGGCGATGCCCACCGCAGCCCCGGCCAGGTGCCCGGCAAATTGCCCGCACTGGCTGAGCGCGATCAGCCGCTCGCGCTGGCGCAGGACGATGAAATGCCAGGGCTGGTTGTTTTTGGAGCTGCCAGACCAGCGCCCGGCGTTGAGGATGGCCTGCAGATCGGCCTCCGGCATCGGTTGATCGCTAAACTGGCGAATAGCGCGCTTACTACGTACAATTTCGTAAACAGACATGATGGGTTCCTTGTGGTTGGTTGGTTAGTTGGTTGGTTAGTTGGTTGGTTAGTTGGTTGGTTGGTTGGTTGGTTGGTTGGTTGGTTGGTTAGTTGGTTGGTTGGTTGGTTAGTTGGTTGGTTGGTTTTATATTGGTTATTCATGTCATTGCGAGCGCAGCGAAGCAATCTCCAAGATGGCTCGTCAATTTTTGGGGGGTTAAAGCAACGTTGGGGATTGCTTCGGGGCTATCGTCCCTCGCAATGACAGAATAAGGTGAATTGTTACCAAAAAATATCTAATACCAAATATCGATCGCCTACTATACCACTGCCCGCTACCAACCAACTAACCACCCACCCACCCACCCAACCACCCACCCAACCACCCACCCAACCACCCACCCAACCAACCAATGAACCCGCTCTTCTCCCGTCTGCCCGTGTGGGGTGTGCTGGCGCTGATTTGTGTGTTGACCGCCATGCCGGTCAGCCACGTGACCTTCAACAGCGATGGGGTGTGGTACATGGATCATGCCCTGAATGTCGCCCAGGGCCGCGGGCTGGTGGATGTGGATCAGCAGACGACGATCGGCGTCCGCCTCTTCTTCCCGGTCGTGATGGGCCTGATCTACCGCGTGGTGGGGCCAAGCGAGCTGGCAACGTATCTCTTTCTGCGCCTTTTTTTCCTGCTGAACACGCTGTTGGTCTACCGCCTGACCAGCAAGCTGTTTGATAGATTCACCGGGTTCAGCGCCGCCCTGCTGCTGCTGACCTCCTTCAGCCTCAGCGAGTGGCAGACGATCATCAATCTCGATTATCTGCTGGCCTTTTGGCTGCTGTTCAGCATCTATCTGCTGTACGAAGCTTTTGCCAGCATGCGCCGGCGCCTTTTCTTTCTGGCCGGGCTGGCGATGCTCGCGGCCATCGCGGTCAAGGAAGCAGCATTCGTGATCCTGGCCCTGCCCCTGTTGGGCTGGGCGGCGCTGCCGGCGTACCGCTCGCGGGCGGGGCTGCGCGGGGCGATGCTGGCCCTGGCCGCGCCCCTGGCCGCGGGGCTGCTGTTCACCGGCTATCGTCTGAGCCAGGGCATCGGCCCCGGTGAATTATGGGGGTTTTATAGCGGGGTGTTGGAAGAAAAGGTCAGCTACCTGGGCCTGCCCGCGCTGCTGGTGCTGCCGCAGAGCCTGCGCGCCTATTACACCCTCCATCTGGCCCCCGCCTTCTTCCTGGCCCCGCTGATCGTGGCCGCGTGGCTCTACACAGTCACGCGGGCGCTGATCGACCGCGCCCGCGGCCAGTCCTACCGGCTGCTGGCCCTCACCCTGCTCATCTTCCTGCCGCAGACCGAGACCCTGGGCCGGGTAGGCTTGCAACAGCGCCCCGGCCAGAACTTCATCTTCTTCCTGCTCTCCTATGTGGCCGTGGCCGCGCTGGTCTGCGATCTGGCGCAGGCCCTGCGGCGGCAGATCGCGGCCCGCGGCCCGGCGCGGCTGGCGCGGCCCGCCGGGCAAATGGCGCAGTTGGCGCTGGTCGCGGCCCTGATCCTGGTTCAGGCCACCGAATCGCAGCGCGTGTGGACAGAGCCGCCCCGGCTGCGCATCGACCAACGCGGCAGCATGCGCGACCATTGGTCTCGCTTCAACACCATCCACTATCTGCGCGGCAACCGCGAGTGGCGCAGCGAGTTGGACGCGTACCGCGCCACCGGGGCCTGGCTGGCCGACCACGCGCCCGCGGGCGCGCCGGCGCTGGCCTCGCTGGACACGATGCGCTGGCTGTATTGGCTCACCCGCGGCCGCTATCCCATGATCCCCGCGCACACGCTGATCCAATGGGACAGGGGAGACGCCGCCACTCGCTTCCCCGCGCCCCTGCCTGACGCGGCCCTGCTGGTGGTGGACAACCACTTCGGCGGCTGGCGCATGCTGCGGCAGACTCCGTTTCTGCAAAATGTGCGTGATCTGAAGGTCCAGTACATTCTCCTCGACTCACGCGATAGCATTCTCCTGCCCTTTTTGATCGAACATCCCGCCTTCCGGTTGATCAAGGATGGTGGGAACCACTGGCTGTTCCAGGTGCTGCCAGAGCAGTTGCAGCCGGCGCCGCTGCTGTGGCGGCTGGTGGGCAGCAGTCCACAGGAGTTGCAGGCCCTTCACGCGGATGCCGATCGCTTCGCCGCGTTCGCCCAGAACATCCTCCGCGATGCGTTGGGGCTGACCGAGGCCGAGATCACGGCGCTGTTGACCGACAAGACCCGCAGCGCGCCCCTCGATTTCAGCGTGCAACAGTACATGATAGCGCTGGGCAAGATGGACGCGGCCAGGCTGGCACACTTGCGGCAGAATTTCGAGGCCCAGGCCGCGGCCCAGCCGGACGCGGCCTGGGCGTGGGTGTTGCTGGCCCAGGTCGCCCGGCTGCAAAGCGATCCCAAAGCGGCCTGGCCAGCCTTCGAGCAGGCGCGGGAACTGGGCATCCCGGACGAGACCGCGGCGTTGTGGGCCGGGCGGGAGTACATCCGCCTGGCCGGGCGGTATTTCAACAACGACAGCCCCGGCCAATCCGTGAAGATGTTGGAGAACGCGGCGGCGGTGGGATTAAGCCGCCGCGACATGGCAAAGGAGTTGCTGCCCGCGATCGAGGATCTGGCGCCGGGGCTATTTGCGGCCGGCCTGGGCGAACGGGTGGCCGGCGTCTACGCGGCGCTGATCGCGCGGTCTCCGCAGGCAGATGAGCTGTTCAGCAGCCAGGCCGCAGTCTACGAAGGGATGGAGGCCTGGCCGCAAGCTGCCGGCGTCTATGAGCAGATGATCGAGCGCTGGCCGCAGTATGCGCCCGCGTACCATGGTCTGGGCCGGGCGCGACTGCATCTGGGGCAGGCGGAGGCCGCGGCGCAGGCGCTGCGTACGGCCATCGCCCTCCGCCCCGACTGGGAACTGCCCTACACCCTGCTGATCCCGCTGCTGGCGGCGGAGGGGCGGGACGCGGAAGCGTGGGCGCTGTTGCAAGCCGCGGCCCAGGCCGACCCCGCGGCGGACTGGCCGCAGCAGTTGATCACCGCTCACGGTTTGCAACCTGGGTCTTGAGGGGGTATTGGGTAGTGGGCGCTGTCTATCGATGTGATTCTGGCGTTTTTTTTTTGGATTTTTGACAAATTTTGCAAAATGGTATTGCATTTTGCAAATCGTCCTGCTATACTCACGGTGTAAAATTGCCTGCCCGGTCGTTTCTGGCGGTGGGTGAAAAGAGATAAATGTCGTACCCTACCCACGTTCAAAGGTAAAAAATGAATAAGCTCGGTTTCTACATCCAGGTTAGCCGGGGCGTTCATGACTATATCAACTCGCTGCAGCCGCCCGTCATCCTTTTGCATGCCTGGGATCAAGGGCTGCTCGAAGAGATCCGGCGGTACCGGTCGCCCAATTCCTTTGTGATCGGCCGGATGGATTACATCGGTCAATTCGCCGACAAACGGGCGATTGATCAAGACCTGGTCAATCAATGGCTGGATCACAGCGACCCGGAAGGCCGGGGCCGGGATTTCGCCCAGCATATCCTGGACGATAACATGCAGTTGGCGCGCAAAAAGCTGAACGATCGGCTGCTGGTGGATGCCTGGATGAGCCTGAACGAGTGCGTGCCGGGGCCAGGATCGGGCGATTATCAGCGCGGCAACCCGGAAAAACGGGCGGAGATCGAACGGCGCTTGCAGGCGTACGATGCCTTCCAGATCGGGTTCAGAACCAAACTGGCCGAGCATGGCATCGAGGCGGTGGCGTTCAACTTCGGGGCCGGCAATTTCGGAACCGCCGAACACTACACGAAATGGTTCCCGCGCACACTGCAAGCCTACCGGTATCTGGGTTTCCACGAGTATGGCTGGCCGGCGATGTCCAAGCATCTTGACCCGGCGGCCGAATCAAGCGCCGGCACCTATCGCCAGATCATGACGGGGATCCGCCAGGAATATGGCAACCAACATGAAATCATCATCACCGAAGCGGGGCTGGCGCGCATGTATCGCCACCCCGAAAATCCGCCCGGCGATGTGGGTTGGCTTTATGCCGGCGACCCTGTGAGTGCGGAGAAATATGGGCAATCGCTGGTCTGGTACAACGACCATCTCTGCCTGGACAGTTATGTCAAAGGGGCGTGTCTGTATCAGGTGGGGCATGGCGGCGATTGGGAGAGCTTCCGGCACATTGGGCAGGACAATCAGGGCCAGCCCTTGCATCTGATGTCGCTCATCGGGGGTTTGCGGGACCGGCCTTTGCCCGATGCACAAGCGACGCCTTCGCCGGCCGTTGCCCCCAGCCCCCAGCCGCCGCCCAAGATCATCCACACGCCAGCACCGGCGCAACCGCTGCACCCCCTGCCTGCATCGCCGCCGGCAACAAGTGAAATCCGCCAGGCCCGCGAGCGCGTCGGCATCGATGCCAACAATCCCCTGGCCGGGCCTCATCCCGCCCCGCAGGTGGCCGATGCCACCGTCATCGCCGCCACGGGCGTGGGCTGGGTGCGGCTGAATTTCGTGCGGGGGCCGTGGGGGTCGGTGGAAGATCCGGGCTGGGAGCAGACGTTCCGCCAGATCGTGAATGGATTCCGCAGCCGCGGGCTGAAAATCTATGGGTTGATCAATTATGAGGCGCTGGACGCGGCCGATATCGATCAGATGCGCACGCCCCCGCCGGAAGGGGCGTTCAAGCATCCCTGGATCGACCGGTATGTGGAGACCTTTGCCAGCATCGTGCGTCGCTTCCACAACGATGTGGCGGCCTGGGAATCGTTCAACGAGCCGGATGACTGGCACGGGGCCAAGGAGGACTGGCCGCACAAGAATCTGGTGCATCCCGGCTGGTTTGCCGTCATCCTGGAGCGCGTTTACAACAAGGTGAAGTTCGATCTGGGGCTGGAGCAGGTGAAACTGGTGTCGGGGCCGGTGCAGGGGTTGCACATCAACGATAACGCGGGGGCGGAATACCTGCGCCGCACCTATCAGGAAGGCAAGCAGCGCTTCAATTGGGGCAAGTTTGGCAAGGCGTTCCCCTTCGACGGCGTGGGCTATCACCTCTATATCGAAGAAGGGGCCAAAGAGTGGGGGCAACAGGCGCAACTGGTTCCGGCGAAATACACGCACTATCTCCAGGGCCTGAAAAACGTGATCCAAAGCGAGGAGGGGAAGCGCAAGCCCCTGTACATCTCGGAGGCGGGCTGGCACAGCAATGGCGATCAGGACGAGTTCCAGTCGCGCAATGTGGCATTGGGCCTGGATCTGCTGCTGAAGGACCCCTGGGTGACGCTGGCGGTGTGGTTCTGCACGCAAGATTTCGATGAATCGCCGACGACGCCCAAATATTACGGCGTCTACCGCCGCACGGGCGTGAGCGCGCTGGATCGCAAACCGGCTTTCACCGCTTTGCAGACCTTCTGCGCCCGCGAATGGCGGGGGCTGCCGCCGCCGCCCGGCCTTGCCCCGGCCAAACCGGCCCC
>JABWBG010000251.1 GCA_013360575.1 Caldilineales bacterium | reverse complement strand
AGGCAGGCCGCCGCCACCGCCGCGCCCGTCACCTGCGGATCGTGCGGGGAATGGCAGGTGGTGCAGGCGGGCAAGACGTCGGCGGCATGGCCGGCAAAGGTGCGGGCCGGGTCGAACTGCTGGGCATGGCAGGCCCGGCAGAGATCCGCAGTAGCTTGGGCGAGATGGAAGGGATAATCGCTGCCATGGCCATTGTGGCAGAGCAGGCACTCCTGCGCTGCCAGGGCGGGGTGTGGCTGATCGACGCTGCCGCCATGATCGCTGTGACAACTGTTGCAGAAGGTGGCTTGTTGGCTGGCCAGGCGGGCGGGGTTAGGCTCGTTGTGGAAACTGGGGTGACAGGCCGCGCATTGCTCATCCACATACGGCTGGTGGGGATGGCTGAAACTGGTCGCCGCGGGCAGGTCGTCATGACAAGTGGTGCAGGCCTCCTGACTGACCAGCGCCGGTCGGTTTTCGGGCCGGTGCGCATCGTGACAGGCGCTGCACATCAGATCCGCGGCCTCGACATGGGGCGCGAAGCTGGCGGTGGGGCTGATCTGGCCGGTGTGGCAGGCCCCGCACAAGGCTTTTTCCTCCTCGCGCAGGATGGCCGGCTGCTCCGAGCCGTGGGCGAGATGGCAGACATTGCACTCGCCCTGGGCCAGGGAGGGGTGGGTTTGGGCCACGACGCCGCCATGCCCATCATGGCAGCCGTTGCAGGTCTGCTCGATCTGCTGGCGCAGCAGGCTGCGATAGGCGCCGGCGTGCGGTTCGTGGCAGGTGTTGCAATCGCCCTGGGCAAAGGGCTCATGCGGGTGGGCGGGCGGCGCGTCTGGATCGGGTACTTCCTGCCAGTGACAGTCACGGCAGACGGTCTGCACATCGGCCCACAACTGCACCGGGTCGGGGTTGTCGAAATCATGGCAGGCGCCGCACGCGCCCTCATCGAAAGGCTGGTGGGTGAAATCGAGGCTTTGCACCGGGGCCGGGCCCAGGCCCACCTCGGCAGCGGTGGGGGGAGGCGTGGGGGTGAGGAAGGGGGTCGGCGTGGGCGTGGGCGACGAGTCGGGAGGCGCCGCGCGGCGGCAACTGCCCAGGGCCAGGGCCAGGAAGAGCACCAGCAACAGGATGGTGAGGGGGCGTAGGCGCAACGGATGCAGCGTCATGCTCGGATTGTGGTCACATGCGCGGGGGGAACGATGGTTGCAAAAGGATACAGGATTCCAATGAACCTAAGTATGATATAAGTCAGGTTAAAAGTAAATTAAGAGAGCGGGACAAAAAAGGCCGCCCCTGGCAAGGAACGCTGCCCGGCGGGCAGGCAGCCGGAAATCTCTCGCCCATCGCCGACAAAAAAATCGGGCGCTCCAGTTGGAGCGCCCGATCGTGTGGAAAGGGGAGGGTGCCGCGGGGCGAAGGTTAGGGACGAACCTTGCCGGTCATGTCAGCGCCGATATCCTCCATGGCGTCGTAGAGAACCTGGATGACGTATTTGCCGTTGTGGGCAAATTGGCCCGGATCCTTCTTGACGTATTGCAGGATGTAGGCTGCCCGCACCAGGCGCGGCGTCCAGTTGCGGAAAGAGGCGCCCGTGTCAGTGAAGAAGTAGGGGTAGCGGCTGCCGTTGTAGACGATGGCGCCCACGCCGGGGGTGGCCAGGGCATAGGCTTGCATGGCCGCGTAGAATTGGTCCATCATCGTCTCGATTTCATGCGCGATGCCCTCGGTGGTGTTGCCGTCGCCGTCATAATCGGGGCGCCCGAACCAGCGGATGTCTTCCAACTGCTCGGCAGTGGTGATGCCGGCATGGCAAGAGCCGCAGTTCAAGCCCGGCGTGCCCACGAGTACGCCCAGTTGATGGGTACTATGGCATTCGGTGCACTCGTTGAAGGAATCGACATGCATGAATTGGCCGGCATAGGCCTTGCCTTCGAACTCGTACAGGCCGTTGACGGCGCTGCCGAACAGGGTGGCCCCGGCCGCGAAGTAGTGGACGTTGATGAAACGCAGGCTGGTATCGACCGTATCCAGTCCCTTGCCGGCAATGGCGGTGACCACGCTCTGGCCAGAGGCGCGGCCCTGATGGCACTGCAAGCAAGTGTTGGCCGGAGCATCATTGCCAAAGCCAACGACATCGCCGCTGGGGAAGGTGGCGTTGTCGAACAGATACAACTCCCAGGCATCGACCGCTTGTGCGCCCAATGCGGCGCCGCCCAGATTCATGTGGCATGTGGTGCACATGAAGCCATTGGAAGGCTCGACCGAGATGTTGACGCCTTCCTTGTGATACATGGGCAGCCCTTCGCTGCTGTGGCAGCGAGCGCAGCCGCCGGGCACTTCGCCCTCTTCATCCCAGTGGCGGAAGGCTTCGGTAGAGCCGGCGAAGTGGCCGGGATCATCCCGCCAGGCCTTGGAGATGTCCACCGGCGTGGTCAGCTTGGTGTTCAGATCGGCGATGGAGTCGTGCAGCAGCTGGATGATGTACTTGGCGTTGTGCGCGTACTGGCCAGGATCCTTGTGGGCCACCTGGTAGTTGTAGGCAGCCTTGAGCAGGCGATTGGTAAAGGCGTTGTACGCGCCGCCCTTCTGGCCATCGACTTTGAGGAACCAGTAGGGGTGGCTGGTCTCGTCGTACAGAATCGGCTGGCTGTGTTGCTCGGCGTAGGCCTCGATGGCAGTGAGCAGCATCGCGGCCAGCGCTTCCACCTCATGGGCAATCCCTTCGGTGAAGTTGCCATCGCCATCATAATCGCCCAACGAGCCGGGTGTGCGGTAATCGCTGTGAACGGCCATGTTCTGAGCGGCCATGCCGTCAGAATGGCAGACGGTGCATTCGGCGTCGTCGATCTGCAGGGTGTGCGGTTCGTGGCATTCATAGCACTGATCATAGTCCTCGACATGCGAGAATTTCTGATCATAGCTCATGCCCTCATACTCATATCCCCCATTGACCAACGAGCCATACATGGTGGAGGCCGCGGCGTAATAGTGGATGTTGGGGAAGCTGAGTTGGCTGCTGGGGGTGTCGTCGTCCGGGAGCGCGGCGGTGGCGATGCGGGTCTCAACGCTGACGCCCGATTCACGCCCCTGATGGCATTCCATGCAGCGCGATTCGTCCCCCAGGTCCTCGATCATGACGCCGGAGGGGAAGACCACAGAGGTTTTGTGCCAGGTGACGTCGTTGTGGCAGGCCACACACTTGATGGTGGAATGCTGCGCCACGCCACTATCCACACCCGGCGGGGTGCCGTCCGCGCCCAGAAAGTCCAGATACCCCTCCGTGAAGTGGCACTTGGCGCAACTGGGATTGTTCAGGAGCCGCGCATAGGAAAAAGCCTCGGACGTGGCATCATTGTGCGGCGACGTGGCCCATTCCTGCTGGAAGGGCACCGGCCAGACCACCGGCGCCGGACAGCCGTTGTAATTCAACTGGTAGGGCATGAAAGCGACGTGGGGATCCTGCTGTGGGCCTTGCTGCATGCAACTGGAGATAGCAGGGGCCGCAGCCACACTTTCCCCGGCGCTGCCTCCGCCTACCAGCAGGGCCAGCGCCAACAGGACGATGCCGACAGCTATGAATCTGTTTGTCATGGTGATTCCTCCTTGAATCACAGAGTCGAAACATGCTCGCTTGCGAAAGGCTGCTCCTCATCCTGGCAGCGCCGACTGGGCCTCATCGCTTGTGCGAGCCGATTGTGTTGCATGATAGCAACATGAGAGCCAGAAGAATATGATCTGTGTCAGGTTAAAGAAAAATGAGAAGAGCATCGTCGGGTCGAATCTGTGCTGCCGCGGACGCGGCCTTGTGCTATGATCGGCGCGTCTGCCTTTCCCCTTACCGCTCCCCTGCTTCCTCCCATGCCCAAGATCGTCTTCATCGGCGCCGGCAGCACCGTCTTCGCCAAAAATCTGCTCGGCGACATCCTCAGCTATCCCGAACTGGCCGATTCTGTGATCAGCCTGCACGACATCGATCCGAAGCGGCTGCGCACCTCTGAGATCGTGGCCCACAAGCTCGCGCAGGCGCTGGAGGCCAGGCCCACCATCGAAGCCACCCTGGATCGCCGCCAGGCCCTGGCCGGCGCGGATTACGCCATCGCCATGTTCCAGGTTGGCGGCTACCGGCCCGGCACCGTCATCGACTTCGAAATCCCCAAAAAATATGGCCTGCGCCAGACTATCGCCGACACGCTGGGCATCGGCGGCATCATGCGCGGGCTGCGCACCATCCCCGTGCTGCTAGAGATGGCCGACGACATGGCGGAACTCTGCCCCGGCGTCACCTTCCTCAACTATGTCAACCCCATGGCCATGAATAGCTGGGCGCTCGACCGCGCCAGCGAGATCAAGACGGTGGGATTGTGCCACAGCGTGCAGGGCACCGCCGCCCAATTGGCCGCGGACCTGGGCCTGCCCGCCGGGGAGATCGATTATCTCTGCGCCGGCATCAATCACATGGCTTTCTACCTCAAATTGGAACACAAAGGCCGCGATCTCTATCCCGACCTGCGCCGGGTCATCGCCGAGGGCCGCGTGCCTGACTGGAACCGCGTGCGCTATAAACTCTTCGAGAAATTCGGCTATTTCGTCACCGAATCGAGCGAGCATCTCAGCGAATATGTGCCCTGGTTCATCAAGCGCGACCGCCCCGACCTGATCGCCGATTTCAACATCCCTCTGGACGAGTACATCCGCCGCTGCGAGGTGCAGATCGCGGGTTGGGAGGCGTTGAGCGGCTATTTCGAGCAGGAATCGACCCGTTTCATCCTGCCGCAGCCAGGCGAGGAACTGCCAGACGTGCCCCTGGATGGCAGCGTCACTGACCTGCCTCTGATCTTGCGCAAGCTGCTCACCATCGAACGCAGCGTGGAGTATGGCGCCCAGATCATCCACGCCATGGAGACGGGCGAGCCGGCAGTGATCTACGGCAATGTGGGCAACCATGGCCTGATCGACAACTTGCCCGCGGGCTGTTGTGTGGAGGCGCCCTGCCTGGTGGATCGTAACGGCATCCAGCCCACCCGCATCGGCGCGCTGCCCCCGCACCTGGCCGCGCTGATGCAGACGAATATCAACGTGCAGGCCCTCACCGTCGAGGCGGCGCTGACCGGCCAGCGCCAGCACATCTACCACGCCGCCATGCTCGACCCCCACACCGCCGCCGAGCTCGACCTCGATCAGATCACGGCGCTCGTCGACGACTTGATCGCCGCGCACGGCGCGTGGTTGCCGGTGTATGGGTAGGTAGGTAGGTTGGTTGGTTGGTTGGTTGGTTGGTTGGTTGGTTAGTTGGTTGGTTAGTTGGTGTTAGTTGGTTGGTTAGTTGGTTGGTTAGTTGGTTGGTTAGTTGGTTGGTTAGTTGGTTGGTTAGTTGGTTGGTTAGTTGGTTGGTTAGTTGGTTGGTTGGTAGACGGACGATCTTCACAAATTTACCAATCTACCAATTTACCTTATTTTGTCATTGCGAGGGGCGATAGCCCCGAAGCAATCCCCAACGCTGCTTGACACCCCCCCAAAATCGCCGAATTACCTTGGAAATTGCTTCAGCCCTGCCGGGCTTCGCAATGACACAGGAAGAGGGCAAACCACGCCCTCAAACTCGCCGAGACTGCTGGCCGTCCAGGCGCTACCGCACCTACAGAATGGACTCTGCCACCGCAGCCAACACGGCAAAGATGCTCATCGCCATGCCTGGCAACACATTATCTCCCTCGTGAATATGATGGGGAAACCCAGCGATGCCAGGATGATGAGGCGTGTTATCCCACCGCCGAATGAGCCTTCCCCGCGCGTCCATCCAGTGATAGCTATACGTCGTCACGTGCACCGAATCAGTTGCATCCACCTGAAAATACTCCGAGAATTCCAACAGGCTGCTATCGATCAACGCCAAACGCGCCCGCACATGCCCATCGCGATTCGTCGCTCGCTGGCGCAGCACCTGCACGCGAGTGATATTCGGTTCGGCGAGCAAAAACTCAATGATGCTATCGAGATACGCCGCCGGCGTCATTCCCCTGCTTCCCCGATGAGGTAATCGATCTGCGCTTGCAGATTCCGGGCCATCTGTACGAGCGACGCCCATTCCACAAAATCCATGCGATCATCGGTTTCGCCAGCCTGATAGCGCCGGTAGAATTCAGCGCTCGTGAAGCCGTATTCCCTTTCGAATATGTGCAGATCATGTTGCAGATCGGCAAGTTGCGCCCGGTTTTGCTCGATTTCGTATGAAATCAGTTTATCAAGCGTGCGTTCCACCACCGCGCTGGTCTGGCCCTGCTCATACAGGGCGATCAGGCGCGAGCGTTGCCGGCTGGAATGGATCTGAAGTGGGATCTGCACGGTTGCCATAAGACGACTCCTATCGCGAAACGGAACCCCATTATACCGCACACTACCGCCACAGGAAACCCATGCCCTTCACGCCCACCGAACACCCCCACCGCCGCTATAACCCGCTGACCGGGGAATGGGTGCTGGTGTCGCCGCAGCGCACGCAACGCCCCTGGCAGGGGCAGGTGGAAAAGACGCCGCCCGACCACCGCCCCGCCTATGACCCCGGCTGCTATCTCTGCCCCGGCAATGCCCGCGCCGGCGGCAACCACAACCCGCCCTACGAGAGCACATTCGTCTTCGCCAACGATTTCTCTGCCCTGCTGCCCGACGCCCCGCCCGCGGCGGCTTCAGACCATCCCCTCTTCCGCAGCCGCAGCGTGCAGGGGGAATGCCGGGTGATCTGCTTTTCGCCCCGCCACGATCTCACCCTGCCAGAGATGGCGCTGCCCGACATCCGCCGGGTGGTAGATGTGTGGGCGGAGCAAGTCGCCGAGTTGGGCGAGCGCTACCGCTGGGTGCAGGTGTTCGAGAACAAGGGCGCGATCATGGGCTGCTCCAACCCGCACCCGCACGGCCAGATCTGGGCAAGCAGCGATCTGCCCAACGAGGCCGCCAAAGAGGACGCGGCCCAGCGCCGCTATTTCCAGCAGCACGGCGCCCCCCTGCTATTGGATTATGTCGAGCAAGAAACGCGGCGGGGCGAACGCCTGGTGGTCGAAAATGAGCAGTGGCTAGCGGTCACGCCCTTCTGGGCGGTGTGGCCTTTCGAGATCTTGCTGCTGCCCCGCGGCCACGTCCGGCGCCTGCCCGATCTGCGCGACGCCGAGCGCGACGCTCTTGCCGATATTCTCAAGCGCCTGCTCATCCGCTACGACAACCTGTTCCAGACCTCGTTCCCCTATTCGATGGGCTGGCACGCCGCGCCGGAAGCCGGGGATCAGGGGGCGGCGGGGGGAGATCAGGGACATTGGCAGTTGCACGCCCACTTTTATCCGCCCTTGCTGCGCTCGGCCACGGTCAAAAAGTTCATGGTCGGCTACGAGATGCTGGCCGAGCCGCAGCGCGATCTGACGGCGGAGCAGGCAGCAGCGCGGCTGCGCGCTCTGCCCGAAACGCACTACCGATCCATTTCCGACGCGTCATAAAGGAAGCGGGACGCATGACCCTGGCCAGTACGATCACCCAAGCATTTGCCGCGCGCTTCGGCGCGGCCCCCACCTTCGTGGCGCGGGCGCCGGGCCGCGTGAACCTGATCGGCGAGCACACCGACTACAACGAGGGCTTTGTCTTGCCCATGGCCATCGACCGGGCCGCCTGGCTGGCCCTGCGCCCCCGATCCGACCGCCACGTGTGCGTGCATTCCCTCGATTTCGACCAGACTGTTACATTCGCGCTCGCGGATCTGCACCGGGATGGCGCCGGCTGGGCCGAGTATCTCAAGGGCGTGGCCTGGGCCTTGCAAGAGGCGGGATTGCCTCTGGCCGGCTGGGAAGGGGTGATGGCCGGGGATGTGCCGGTGGGCGCGGGCCTTTCCTCCTCGGCCGCGGTGGAGCTGGCCACGGCGCGGGCCTTCGCCGCGGTCTCTGGCCTGACCTGGGACGCCGCGGCCATGGCCCGGCTGTGCCAGCGGGCAGAGAATGCGTGGGTGGGCGTCAACTGCGGCATCATGGATCAGTTGATCTCGGCCGCGGGCGTGGCTGGCCATGCCCTGCTGATCGATTGTCGCTCGCTGGCCGTGCAGCCCGTGCCCCTGCCCGCGGGCGCGGAGGTGGTGGTGCTGTACAGCGCCGCGCCGCGCACCCTGGCTAGTTCGGCCTACAACCAGCGCCGGGCCGAGTGCGAAGCCGCGGTGGCCCGGCTGCAAACCCTCTATCCCGGTATCACGGCGCTGCGTGATGTGACGCCGGCCATGCTGGCGGCGGGCGCGGCGTGGCTCCGTCCCACCGAGCTGCGCCGCGCCCGTCACATTGTCAGCGAAAACGAGCGGGTCCTGGCCAGCGCCGCGGCCATGCAGCAGGGCGATCTGGCCGGCCTGG
>JABWBG010000250.1 GCA_013360575.1 Caldilineales bacterium | reverse complement strand
CAACTCGCTGCCGGCGGGGGTGCGCTACACCGAGGTGAGCACCTACACCGTGGCCAGCGAACTGCCGGGCGGCCCGGTCTCGCTGACGGCGCTGGGCCAGCCGGGGGCCTGGGCAGCGCCGCTGGGGCAGGCCCTCACCGACCTGGCGCCGCAGATCGTGGGCGCGGAGATCGAAGCCGCGAGTGCGGCCTCGCAACCGCTCTTCCTGGCCAACGCCTTCGCCTCGCGGGCGGGGGTGGGGCCGATGATCAAGCCCGCCGTCTGCTCGGAGAACTGGGCCGAGGATGTGACGACCCCAGGCCGGCTGCGCCTGGTGCACGCCATGGCCGGTGTGGGGCCGGTGAACCTGGCGGTGGATGGCGTGGTCATCTTCACCAACATCGCCTACGCCGCGGCCACGCCCTATGTCAGCCTGGCCGCGGGCCAGCACACCCTGACGATCACGCTGGCCGGCGCCACCCGACCTCTGCTGAACCAGGCGGTGACGCTGGCGGGCGAGACCGATCACACTGCCCTGGCCGCCGGCGCGACCGGCGCGCTCTCCCTGACCCTGTTGGAGGACGACAACGCCCGCCCGGCCACGGGCAAGGCCCGGCTGCGGGTGGTGCATGCCGCTCCCAACGCGCCGGCGGTGGATGTGGCGAACGGTGAGGACCTGCCCTTCCTCTTTGGCCTGGCGGCCGGCGATGCCAGCGCCTACGCGCCGCTGGACGCGGGCCTCTACGATCTGCGCCTGCAACTGGCCGGCTTCAAGACAGCCCTGGCGACCCTGCCTCCCACCACGCTGGCCGATGGCCGCGTCTACACCCTTTTCTTGATCGGGCAGATGGCGCAGGCCGCGGAGACTGCCGCGCCCGCGGCCCTGCAAGCGGTGTTGAGCCAGGACGCGGCTCCGCCCGGACGGGTGCGCTTCATCCACGCCATCCAGGGCTATGGCGCCCTGAGCCTGTTGGCCGATGGCGTTCCCCTCTTCGCCGGCGTGCCCTACACCATCGACGCCAACGGCAGCGCCGTGACGCAGTACGCCGAACTGCCCCCCGGCTCGCATCAGTTCGCTGTGATCACCCCTACCGCGCCAGGCTCGCCTCTGTCCACCCTCACCCTGGATGTGGCGTCGGATCGGGATTATTCCCTGGTTGCCACCCCCGGCCTGCTTTGGGAGGCAACCGGGCCGGCGGTCATGGCGCAACAGCCAGCGCCCATCGCCCAGCATGATGACAACTCCCTGCCGGCCATGGGCCAGGCGCGCGTGCGCCTGCTCCATGCCTGGTCGGATGCACGGGCGATCCAGCTGGCCATTCGCAACGGCGTCGCGCTCACCCCCGCGGTGGGGCAGCGCCAGGCCAGCAGTTATGTCTCGCTGGCGGCCGGGGTGGTCTACAACCTGGAGGTGCGCGACGCCGCCACCGGCGCCCGCCTGGCCCTGCTGCTGAGCGGCGCCCTGCAAGAGGGCGTCGTCTACACGGTGGTCGTGCGCGATGGCAATCCACGTGTCGACATCGTGCGCGACATGGTGGCGCAGAAGACGACGCAGATGCAATTCGAGGTGGACAGGCCGGCCAGGGGCGAGTGGAAGGCCGCGCTCACCGGCAACTTCGGCGCCGACGAGCAATACCTGCTCAGCATCACGGCCAGCATCCCCGACACCGAGCTCAGCAATGTGGCCGTGACGCCTGGCGCCAACAACAGCGGCCAACTGGGCTGGAAACTCTTCTCGGCCGAGGCCAACACCGAGGTCAGCATCTTCGCCAATCCCGGCCCGATCGAGACGACGATGGTCGTCACCCAGACGGGCGGCATGACCGAGACCGTGACCGTGCCCCTGTACACCGGCTTCGCCCTCGTCGAAGGGCTGACCGATCCCTCGCCCACCTGGGTCGATGGCACCACCACCCACCTGCGCACCCTGGATCTGAACGATCTGGCCAGCGGCGTCTATCACATCTGGATGCAGGCGGATGATGGCCGCACCCGCCCGGCCCGGACCTACGCCGCCACCCCGATCACCGTCAGCCACCCCTGGCTGACGACCTGGAACGCACATCTGACCCTCCACCCCGGCTATCGCAGCCTGCAGGCGACCTGGGATCGCCATCCCAACCCGGATGTGGATCGCTTCGTGCTGAAGTTGCAGACGCAGTCTGCGCTGGCGGGCCAGGGCCTGGCGCCTGCCGCCATCCAGGAGGTAAATGTCGGCGATATCAGCGAGTATGCCTTCACCGGCCTCAATCCCGAAGAGACCTACACCCTCTGGCTGGAGGGCGTGGACAGCGAAACCGGCCGCGTCTCCCGCTCCGAATCGGTGAGCGGCGCGCCGGACGGGGCCGCCTTCACCCTGACCGGGCCTGCCGGCGTCACCACCCTCCGCTCTGGCGAGACCCGCACGGTGGCCCTGACCCTCGCCACCTCCGACCCGGCCTATCCCGACAGCGTGCTGCTGACCGCGGGCTGCCAGTCTGCCGCGGCGCTGCTGGCGGGCGAGGTTACGCCTCGCCCCCACGGGATGGCGGTGGCGCCAACCGCCTGCCAGCCCCTGCCCGATGGCTTCACCGTCACCTTCAGCCAGGATGTGATCACGCCGACGGTGGCAGGCGTGCAGGTGAGCGCCGAGATCGCCGCCGACGCCACCGTGGCGGATGGCCTCTACGCCCTGCCTGTGCAGGCAAACGGCGGCGGCGTGGAGCGCACGCTGGCCCTGCAAGTTCAGGCGCAGCAGCCGGCCTTCCAGCTCAGCGGGCCGGCCGGGGTCGTGCTCAACGCCAACGGCGCCATTCCGATCGGGATCGGGGTCACGGCCATCAACGGGGCCGCCGACCTGGTGGAATTGACGCTGCTCGACGCGCCGGCCGGGCTGGTGTGGCAGTTCCAGCCGGCATCGGTGCTGCCCGGCGGCCAGGCTACCCTGATGCTGACCCACACCGCGCAGCTGCCCCGCGGAGAGTATGCCCTGGTGGTGGCGGGCAGCGATGGCCGCGTCAGCGACGAACTGGCGCTGGCGCTGAGTGTGCGCGAGCCGGCCTTCCTCCCCACCACACTGCCCCCGTTGCAATACGCGTTGGTCGGCGAGGCCGGGCCCACGGTCTACGAGCTGCGGCTAACCAGCCAGGATGGCTGGAATCTGCCGGTGACCCTGACCCTGCCGCCCGCCAGCGCGCCGCCCCACGGCAGCGCCGGCCTCAGCCTCACCCCCTCTCCGGGGCCGGGCCAGTCCTCGGTGACGATCACCCCGACCGCGCGAGCCTTCCTGATCGTGACGCGGGGCGCACAGACGCCGGTGGGCCAGTACCTCTTCGTCGTCCAGGCGCAGGGGGGCGGCCAGACCCGGCAGATCGAGGCCGCGCTGCACGTGATCACGGAACCGCATGTTTACCTGCCGTCGATGCGGCGATAAGCGAGGCGCGTTATGCGATTCGATGACCCTGTCGCCCTGGCCTACGCCGGCATCTATGCCGCCGCCCTGCTGCTGGCGGTGTGGAAACGGCGCACCTTTCCCCTGCAAGACGCTATCACCGTGACCCTGGTGGTGGGCTTCGGCTTCACCGCCCTCGTCTACGTGCTGGCGCCTGCCTACCCCGGCGCGCCTGCGGTGGCCGGCGCCTCCCCGGCGGAGATGCTCTTCACCCTCCTCTACCTGGGCCTGATCGCCGGGCTGCTGGTCGTGGCCAAACCCCTGCCGCGGGTGTGGAAAGGGCATTTCGTGAAAGAACGCCTGGGCGTCGGTCTCTACAAGCTGCTGATCTTCGTCCTTCTGCCCCTGGCCGGCCTGCGTCTGTTCTGGCAGACCTCGTGGGCGAACCTGGGCTTTGCCCTCGGCGACCTGCGCGGCCAACTGCTGGCCGCGCTGCTGCTGGCCCTGCTGTTGGGCGGATTCAACCTGCTGGTGGGCAGCGGCGCCGCGCCAATCCGCAGCCGCCAATTCTCCGCCCGGCAGGTGAGCCTGGGTTTCGGCCTGGCCTTCCTGTGGAACCTGCTGGAAGTGGGGCTGGTGGAGGAGTTCTTCTTCCGCGGCTTTCTGCAGGGGCGGTTGACCGGCTTTCTGGGCGCGCCGGTGGGCGGCATCTGCGCGGCGTCGCTGCTGTTTGGGCTGGCGCACGCGCCCGGCATCTACCTGCGCCGCGGGGAGGAACAGGGCGCGCTCGGCCCGCGGCCCACCCTGTTGAACGCGGTGCTCTACAGCATCCTGGCCCTCAGCCCCACCGGATGGTTCATGGGCCTGCTCTACTGGCGCACGCAGAGTCTGCTCGCGCCCATCCTGGTGCATGCGGCGGTGGACGCGGTGGCGCACATCCCGACGTTCATCCGGGGGGTGCGGTTGCGGTGAGGGGGAAGACGAGAAAGTGGGCGCGGCGGGGAGACGATCGCCGGCGTAGGGGGCGATGCCAGCGGGGCGAGATCTCAGTTGAGTGCGATGAGATCTTTCCGCTGGCATCGCCACGGCGATCCTCTGCGGCAACCGTAACCTGGCCGTCGCCGAATCGCCGCGACCCCAGCGGTCGGAGCGCTGGGCGCAACGAAGTTGCGCATGCGCTCCGACCGCTAAAAGTCAACGATCGCGTGGTAGAATCACAGGCAGCGTTTACCAGTTTGTACGAGGAAGGGACGCTCCACCTTTTTTACACTGCCGGAGGAGACCCATGGCGGTTGCTTTGCACCATCGGCCGCGCGGCGGCGGCCGCGCGACGGCACTCTCCCATCGCCCCCGCCCGGTGTTCGGGAGGCCGATCCTCAACGAGGTGAATAGGCCCCTCTGCCTGCGCGGCCGGGAGAAGGTGGTGTGATGGCCCACATCCCCCCCGTCTCCCTGCCCCGCCCGGCCCTGGAGATCATCCGTCGCTTCTGGACGTGCGAGTTCACGACCCTGGCGCACACGGGCGCGCCGATCACCTGGCCGGTTTTTCCCTCCTATCTGGCCGGCAGTGGGCGCTTTTTGATCGCCGCGCCTCTGGGCTATCCCCAAAAGGCGCTGAATGTGCGCCGCGACCCCCACGTCTCCCTCCTTTATTCGGATCCCACCGGCAGCGGGCTGCAGCGACCGGGCAGTCTGCTCATCCAGGGGCTGGCCGAGTGCCCAGAGACGATCTTCACCTCGGCCACCCAGGCCGACCCGGAAGTGCTGGGAGAGGTGCAGGAGCAATTGCGCCGGGTGCTGCGCGAACAGCCGGCGGTCTCCCTCTACCTGAGCACGCCCCTGGCCCGCTGGCTGATGGACTGGTACTTCATGCGCCTGCTGATCTTCGTCACCCCCCGGCGGGTGATCTGGCAGCCGGCGGAGGAAGGGGCGGGGCCGCCGCGCGCGTTCGCGCCCCTGCCCAGGGCCGCGCGCCCCTCCGACCCGCTTTGGGCGATGCTGACCCGCTACGCGCCCCGCTTCGCCA
>JABWBG010000249.1 GCA_013360575.1 Caldilineales bacterium | reverse complement strand
CTGCTGCTGGCGCGGGAGCGGCCGGCGCTCGTGCACGGTCTGGCCTATGCCCTGCCCCGCCTCAGCCGCGCGCCGGGCGTCGTCACCGTGCACGATCTCAGCTTTCTGCGTTTTCCCGAAGCCTTTCCTGCCGCCAATCGCCTCTATCTTTCCCGCGTCACCGCGGCCAGTTGCCGGCGGGCGCGGCGTGTCATCGCCGTGTCGCAGGCCACCGCCGCCGACCTGACCGCGCTGCTGGCCATTCCCCCTGCCAAGATCGAGGTCATCCCCAATGGCGTCGACGCCTCTTTCCGGCCTCACGATCCCGCGGCCGTGGCCGAGATGCGCCGGCAACAGGGCTGGCCCCCGGCTTTTTTGCTCACGGTGGGCACCCTCGAACCGCGCAAGAACCATCTCGTCCTGCTCGAGGCATACGCTCGCTACCGCGCCATGGCTGCTCAGCCCCTGCCGCTGCTTATCGCCGGGGGCAAGGGCTGGTACTACGAGACGATCTTTGCCCGCGTCGCCGATCTCGGCCTGACCGGGCATGTTCATTTTCTCGGCTTCGTACCGGCGGCGCTGCTGCCCTGGCTGTACAATGCCGCTGCCCTCTTCCTCTATCCCAGCCGTTACGAGGGATTTGGCCTGCCCGTGGCCGAAGCCCTGGCCTGCGCCACACCCACCATCACCACCACCGCCAGCAGCCTGCCCGAAGTGGCCGGCGCCGCCGCCCTCACCCTCGATCCGGATGACAGCCTTGCCTGGGCGCATGCCATGATCACCCTGCTCGCCGATCCAGAACGCCAGACCGCGCTGCGCCAGGCCGGCCTGAACCAGGCGCAGCGTTTTCGCTGGCCGCAGGCCGCCGCGGCCACCGCCCGCGTCTATCAGCGCATCCTGGAGGAAACGCATGTCTGAGCGCATCCTCCGCATCCACAAACCCCTCCTGGCCCTGGGCGACGCCTTGCTCACCATCCTGGCCTTCTATGTGGCCTGGTATGTGCGCTACGAGTTGGAATGGTATCGCAGCGTCGATCCTGCCTCGTACACCGATTTCGATTTCTATTTGTGGGTTTCCTTTCTGGCTGCGATCATGATCGTCGGCGCCTATTACATCGAGGGCGTCTACCGCCTGCCGCGCGGGGTGGGCTTGTTCACCGAGTTCTGGCGCCTGTTCAATGGCGTCGCTGCCGTCACCATCGTGTTGATGATGGGCAATTTCCTGCTGCAGCCCCCCTATCATTCCCGCCTGGTCTATGGCATTGCCGGGGCGTTGATCCTGCTCTTCGTCTCTCTGGCCCGCATCCTCAATCGGGCGGTGCTGGCCCGGCTGCGGCGGCGGGGTATCGGCGCCAAGCGTGTGCTGCTGGTCGGCGCCGGCGAAGTCAGCCGCATGGTGATGCGGGTATTACTGGCCAACGCCAACCTGGGCTACCAGATCGTCGGCTTTTTGGACGATAACCCCGACCGGGGCGAGCGCAACCTCGGCCCCTTCCAGGCCCTCGGCGCCATCGACAACCTCTCGCAGATTTTGAGTGAGCGCCGCGTGGACGAAGTCATCGTCACCCTGCCCTGGCAATATCACCGCCGCATCATCAGCGTGCTCAACCAGTGCGAGCGGAACCATGTGCAGGCCAAAGTCGTCCCCGACGTGCTGCAGATCAGCCTGGATCAGGTCGATCTCGAGACCCTCAAAGGCATCCCCCTGCTCGGCGTCAAACAGGGCGCCATCGCCGGCCCACGTCTGGCAATCAAACGGGGCCTCGATCTCCTGATCATCCTGCCTGCTCTGCTCCTGCTCCTGCCGATCATGCTGCTGCTGGCCCTGATCATCCGCCTCGATTCCCCCGGTCCCATCCTCTTCGTACAGGAACGGATCGGGCGGAATGGCCGGCCCTTCGCCGCCTTCAAATTCCGCACCATGGTCGCCGACGCCGAGGACCTGCGCCCGCATCTGCAAGAGTTGAACGAGGCGGATGGCCCCCTGTTCAAGATCAAGAACGATCCCCGGCGCACGCGTGTGGGCAGCCGCCTGCGCCGCTTCAGCCTGGATGAGCTGCCCCAGATCTTCAACGTTCTGCGGGGGGAGATGAGTTTGGTGGGCCCCCGCCCGGCCCTGCCCGAAGAAGTAGCCGCGTATGAACCCTGGCATCGTAAGCGCCTCGAAGTTTTGCCCGGTCTCACCGGTTTGTGGCAGATTTCAGGTCGTTCTGACCTCAGCTTCGCCGAAATGGTGCTGCTGGATGTGTATTACGTCGAAAATTGGTCTCCCTGGCTCGATCTCAGCATTCTCCTGCGCACCATTCCCAAAGTCCTGATCGGAGAAGGGGCTTACTGACATGCGTTTCCCCCTGCTTGCCCTTCCACGCTCCGCCCTGATTGCGCCGCCGGCGCTGCTGGGCGAGACCCTAACCCGGAGTTCTGCTATGACTTTCTCCGCAGATAGCGCGCGCCAGCCCGCGAGCGCGGGCCGCCCCCCCCGTGACGCGGCCTGCGTCGATTTCCTGCGCCGATTGGTGCGCACGCCCAGCCTGTCTGGCCAGGAGGCGGCGGTGGCCCGCCATGTAGCCGCCGAAATGCACGATCTGGGCTTCCCCAGCGTGCGCGTCGACCGCATCGGCAATGTGATCGGGCGCTACGGCCGGCCTGGCGGGCCTATCCTCCTGCTCAACGCCCACATGGACACGGTCGACATCGGCGACCCCAACGCCTGGACGCGTGACCCCTTCGGCGCCGAGGTGGAGGGGGACATCCTTTTTGGCCGGGGCAGCGCCGATATGAAGGGAGGGCTGGCCGCCATCATCCATGGCGTGGGGCAGATTGTGCGCCAGGGCGTGGATTTGCCCGGCGAAGTGATCGTGGCCGCCGTGGTGCAGGAAGAGCCTACCGAGGGCATGGCCATGCGCGTGCTGGTCGAAGAGGAGGGCATCCGCCCCGATTGCGTGATCTTGGCCGAGCCGACCGACCTGCACCTGGCCCGCGGCCAGCGCGGGCGCATGGAGATGCACCTCTCCACTTTTGGCCGCTCCTGCCACGCCTCGGCCCCCGAACGGGGGGAAAATGCTTTGTATGGCGCGGCCCGCCTGATCTTTGGGCTGGAAATGCTCAACGCCGGCCTCATGACCGACCCGGTGCTGGGCAAGGGCACGCTGGCCGTCACCCAATTGCGCACCCTCTCCGGCAGCCGTAATGTCATCCCCGACCGCTGCGACCTGATCATCGACCGCCGGCTGACCCTGGGCGAGACGGCCACACGGGCGCTGGCCGAAGTGGAAGCAGTGATGCAGCGCGAGGGCGTGCGCGGGGCCGTGCAGATCGGGGCCTATCGCAGCCTCAGCTACACCGGTTATGAGACCGCCGGCCCCGAAGTCTACCCCGCCTGGCTGCTGCCGGAGGAGCACCCGTTGATCGGCGGCGCGGCGCGGGCGATCGAAGCGGCCCTGGGCCGCCGGCCCAATGTGATCATCTGGCCCTTTTCCACCGACGGCGTCTATACGATGGGCGTCGCCGGCATCCCCACCATCGGCTTTGGCCCTGGCGATCCTGCCCGCGCCCACACCGCCGACGAATCGATCAGCCTCAGCGCGGTGCAGCGCGCTGCCGACGCTTACGCGCGCCTGGTCATCGCCCTGCTGCGCCAACTCGCCCGCCGCTCCTGAGGCTTTCACCACCCATGTCTCTGATCGAAATACTGCTGCCGGCGGTGTATCAACTGTCGGGGCTTCTCCTCACCCTCTACGCGGGCTTTGTGTTGCTGTCGGTGTTGCTTTTCCTGCGCAATCGGGGCCGGGGCCGGCCGTTTGCAGCCGCGCCGGCGCAGTGGCCGCACGTCACCGTGCAACTGCCCATCTACAATGAGCCGCGGGTGGCGACGCGGCTGTTGGCCGCGGTCGCTGCCCTCGATTACCCGCGCGACCGCCTGCACATCCAGGTGCTGGATGATTCCACCGACAAGACCACGGCGCAGGTACGCGGGCTGGCCGGGCATCTGCGCCGCAGCCGGGGGATGGATATTCACTATCAGCATCGCAGCCAACGCCAGGGCTACAAAGCGGGTGCGCTGGCCGCGGCCCTGCCCCAGGCCGCGGGCGAGTTCATCGCCATTTTCGACGCGGATTTCCGCCCCCCGCCCGATTGGCTGCGCCGCGCCCTGCCTCCCCTGCTGGCCGATCCTGGTCTGGCCTTCGTGCAGACACGCTGGGATCATCTCAACCGGGGGCAGAACAGCATCACCGCGGCCCAGAGCCTGGCCCTCGACGGCCATTTCGTGGTTGAGCAGCACGCCCGCACCGCCGCCGGGCTGTGGCAGAATTTCAACGGCAGCGCCGGCATCTGGCGCCGCGCAGCCATCCTGGACGCCGGCGGCTGGCAGCAGGACACCGTCACCGAAGACCTGGATCTGTCCTACCGCGCCCAACTGCGGGGCTGGCGCGGGGCGTATCTCGATCAGGTGGCCGCGCCGGCAGAGTTGCCGCCCCTGCTCAGCAGCTACAAACGCCAGCAACGGCGCTGGGCCAAAGGCTCGGCTCAGACCCTGCGCAAGCTGGCTCCGGCGTTGTGGCGCAGCAACCATCCCTGGCCGCTGCGTGTGCACGCGTTGCTGCATCTCAGCGCCTACGCCACGCACCTGCCCTTGCTGGCGCTGCTGCTGTTGACCCTGCCTTTTGCCCTGCTGCCCAGCCAGGAGCTGCCCTTGCCCATGGTGGGGGCGATCTCCTCGCTGCTTTCGATCGCGCCTTTCTTGATGTATGGGCTGGCCCGTTACCAGCTTGGGGGCCGCGGCGGCCTGCGCAGCCTGTGGGCCTTGCCTCTGCTGGCCCTCATCTCCATCGGCCTCTCTCCCACGGTGGCGGGGGCGGTGATCGATGGCCTCTTGCACGGCGGGGGCGCGTTCGAGCGCACGCCCAAGCAGGGCAATGGCGCGCGGTTGGCGGCGCTGCCCGAAGGCCTGACCGTCCGCGATCTGCTGCCCGAAGCCCTTACCCTGGCCTACGCCCTGATCACTGTGGCTGTGGCGCTGCTGGCCGGGGCCTGGGCGCTGTTGCCCCTGCCCCTGCTCTACACCCTGGGCAGCGGTCTCGTGCTCCGCCTCAGCCTGGGCGAATGGCTGGATCAGTATGCAGTATGCAGTGGTCAGTATGCAGTGTTCAGTGGTCAGTATGCAGTGGTCAGTTATCAGTTATCTGTGATTGGCGGCCGTTGGCGAACCCTTTTCAAAGCGCTCCAGCGCCCCATCGCCCCCACCGACCCCCTGAACACTGAATACTGACCCCCTGCCCACTGAATACTGAATACTGAATACTGACCACTGAATACCTATTTTCCGCCACTATACAAAAGAGGTTCAAAACTTGTACAGAACTTTGTCAATCGAGGAATTTCAAGGTATGAATCCGTCAAAATTGC
>JABWBG010000018.1 GCA_013360575.1 Caldilineales bacterium | reverse complement strand
CCGCGCCCGCATGCTCGACCGCCCCGTGGTGGTGGAGGCCACCTGGCGGGCCGGGCAATGGCAGCCGCAGGCCCTGTGGCTGCAAGAACGGCGCTGGGTGTTGATCGGCTGGGGCCGGCAGACGGAGACCGCGAACGGCGGCCTGCAAATGCTGGTGGAAGCGGAGGAGGGCACCCGCTTCGAGCTGCTGTTGGATGTGGCCGCGGGCCAGTGGCGGGTGCGGCGGATGTGGCCGTCCCGGCGCGCGGCGTAAGGCGTCCCAAACCCTAAAGGTTTTAGAAATCTTTAGGGTTTGGAGGCTTTCAGAATCAGAGGCGTGTACAGGGGCAGGCTCTGCAGCCGGAAAGAGAGGTTGGTGGTCTGGCCGCCAATGACATACGCGGGCTCGACGATGGCAGGGACGTGGGCCACGCCCATGGCCTGGACGCGGTACGCGCCCCAGCCCACCTTAAAGCTGACATCGCCGAAGGCGTCGCTGATCTTTTTGGCGACCAGAACACCGCTGCGATCATAGATGCGCACCGTGGCGCCGGTGATGGGAACGCCGTGGGCATCGGAGACGCGGGCGGCGAGGAAACCGGGCTGGCTGAGCGATTCGATGGCGCGACGGGCATTGACGATGCCCCAGCCAAAGCGGTTGTTGGGTCGGCCGCTGGGATCGCCGCCGCAGGCGAAGTCGATGATGGGATCGGCAGTGTGGGTGAGGATGGCTTTGATCAGATCCGTATCCCCGCGCAGGCTGGGCTGGGCGTGGATCAGCAGGGCGGCGACGCCGGCCACATGCGGCGCGGCCATGCTGGTGCCGGTGCTGGTGCTGTATGCATCGCTGCCGCGGCTGGAGAGGATACTGCTGCCGGGCGCGGCGATGTCGGGCTTGAGCAGGATGCGGCCCTGATAGGTCACCGGCCCGCGGCTGCTGCTGCCGGCCAGAGAGTCGGAGCTGGTGGTGTTGCCGGTGGAGAAAGAGCGGGGATAGATGGCGGGAGGATCGAGTATCGTGCCGCACACAGGCCCATAGTTGCCGGCAGAGACCACGACGAGGATGCCGGCGGCATCCGCGGCCTCCACCGCCGGCTCGATCAGGCCGATCTCATCGGCCGCGCACTCGGTCGGGCCGGGGGAGGTGGGCAGGGGGCAAGACCAGGAGTTGTTGATCACATCGGGGGCTTTGCTGGGGTCGCCATCGCCCAGCGGATCGCCGCCGAAGAGATAGGGCGCGGTCAGCCATTCGAAGCAATCGAGATAGGTGGAAACGCGGCCCACGCCCTTGTCCATGTTGCGGCAGCCGATCCATTTGGCGCCGGGGGCGACGCCGATAGCGTGCTCGGCCCCGGCCGGCCAGGCCGCGTCTGTGGGATCCAGGTCATTGCCGGCCATGGTGCCCATGGTGTGGGTGCCGTGGCCGTTATCGTCGCAGGGGATGAGAGAGCCGTAGCCGCAGGGGTTGGTGACGCCGCTGATCGGGGTCTGGATGGCGTCGCGCCAGTTGTAGTTGTGGTCGAAGACGCCGCGTGCGGGATCGTAGCCGCGGTAGGTGTTGATCAGGGCGGGGTGCTCCCAGGTGTAGCCGGTGTCTTGCCCGGCCAGCACCACGCCGGCGCCGGTGAAGCCGCGCTGCCAGGCCCAGGGCGCTTCCACCCGCTGCACGCCCCAGGGGATGCTGGCCGGGGCAGCCGCGGCCAGTTCTTCGGCAGGCAGGGGGCTGATGCCCTGGTGGATGGCATCGGCGCGCACCGCGGCCACGCCGGGCAGGGCCAACACCGCAGTCAGGGCGCGGCGATCGAGCCGGGCGAGGATGGCGTTGGCGGCCCAAAAACGGCGGTAGGAAATGCCCGCGGCCTGTAATTCGGCCAGCACCGGGGGCTGGCTGCGGGCCGCGGCCGCAGTGAGGGTCTCGTACACCCAGCGCCCGCGCGCTTCTTTGCTGCTCAGCGCATAGGCGGGGCTGAGATCGGGGCGCTCGGCCAGGAGGATGAGGGCGTCGGCGCTGCCCTCGCCGGCGATCTGGGCGAGGACGCGGGCGTCGATGCGGGGATCGGGCCGGGCGGCGCTGTCGCCGGCCCCGCCCAACAGGGCCAAAGCCAGCAAAAGCAGCCCGGCCAAAGCGATATGGCGAATGCGAGAGGGCATGGGGGAGTGTCCTTTACAGAGTGGGGGTACGTATTGCGTATTTTGTGGTTTTTTGGTGTTTTTTTTCGGGTATTTGCGCAATAACGTGGAGTAGTCGCCGTAAAAACCCTGAAAGGTTTGGAAATCTTTAGGGTTTTTTCGGCGGCTACACTGGTTTGAGATTGGCCAGGGAGGCGAGGAAGCGCTTGACGCCCTGGCTGCGAAAAGCGACAGAGACTTCTTCATCCCCACCCATGAGGGTGGAGGTGATGACCGTGCCCTCGCCGAAGGTGGGGTGGCGCACGCGTTGGCCGGGACTGAACTGCAAGCGGTTGCTGGGGCTGTGGCGAGAGGCCGGCGCCTGAGGCTCGCGGCCCCACGTGGTCATGCGGCGGTGGGCGCTGCCGGGGCGGTGGCCGCTGGTGACCGAGGCAGGCAGATCGCGCAGAAAACGGGAGGGAGCGCTCGGCTCGGAGCGGCCCCAGGCGCTGCGGCGGAAGGTGTGCAGCAGATAGAGGCGGTTGGCGGCGCGGGTGACGCCGACGTAGGCCAGCCGCCGCTCCTCTTCCATGCCATCGGGGTCCTCGAGAGAACGGCTGTGCGGCAGCAGGCCCTCTTCCAGGCCGGTGATGAAGACCACGCCAAACTCCAGGCCCTTGGCCGCGTGCAAAGTGAGCAGAGTGGGCGCGTTGCTGCTTGCTTCGTAATCATCCACATCGCTGACCAGCGCCACCTCTTCCAGAAAGGCGGCGAGAGCCTGATCGCGGGGCAGGTCATCGTAACCGGCGCTGACGGTGCGCAACTCCAGCACGTTGTCCCAGCGCTCCTGGGCCTCCTCGCTGCCATCCTGCAACCAGTCGCGATAGCCCGACTCGTCGAGGATGCGATCGAGCAGTTGGGCGGGGGTGAGCACGCTCCCCGCCGCGATCCAGCCTTGCAACAGGGTGTAAAAGTGCATCAGGGCGGTGCGGGCGCGGCCGCTGAAGGGATGAACCCCGGCGCGGGCCGCCAGTTCAGGCTCAGCATCGCCGCCCAAGAGGCGCAGCCCGGTGTACAGGCTGGCGTCGAGCGTGGCCGCCCAGCTACTAAGACGATCGACCGATGCGGCGCCGATACTGCGCGGGGGCACATTGATCACCCGGCGCAGGCTGACATCGTCGTGCGGGTTGTGCGCCAGCCGCATGTAGGCCAGCGCGTCCTTGATCTCGCGGCGGTTGTAGAAGCGGGTGGCCCCCACCAGGCGGTAGGGTACGCCGCGGCGGATGAAGGCCTCTTCCACCGCGCGGGATTGGGCGTTGGTGCGGTACATGATGGCGCAGTCCCCCGGCTGGGCCGCGCCCTCCTGTTGCAGGCGGACGATCTCATCCAGGATGAAATTGCCCTCGTCCTGCTCGTCGAAGGCCTGATGCAGCACGATCTTGACCCCGGCCCCACGGTCGGTGAAGAGTTTTTTGGGTGTGCGGTGAAAATTGCGGCTGATCAGGGCATTGGCCGCGTCCAGGATGATCTGGGTGGAGCGGTAATTCTGCTCCAGGAGGATGACTTTGGCGTCGGGAAAATCCTGGCGGAAGCGCTCGACGTTGCGGAAATCGGCCCCGCGCCAGCCGTAGATCGATTGATCTTCATCCCCGACCACGAAGACATTGCGCTGCCCCTCGGCCAGCAGGCGCACCAGTTCGTATTGGGCGCTGTTGGTGTCCTGGAATTCATCCACCATGATGTATTGCAGCCGCTGCTGATATTGCCGGCGGATCGGCTCGTGGTCGCGCAGCATGAACACGGCCCGCATCAGCAGGTCGTCGAAGTCCAGGGCGCTGCTGAGCGCAAGCAGATGTTGGTAGCGCGCGTAGACGCGGGCCGCGATCTCTTCGTGATGGGTGGTGATGGGAAACGTTTCGGGGGTCAGCAGTTCATTCTTGGCGTTGGAGATGGCGGCGTGGATGGCGCGAGGGTTGTAGCGTTTTTCATCCAGATTGAGGTCGCGCAGCGCCTGTTTGACGACCTGCAACTGATCATCGCTGTCGAAGATGACGTAACGCGGGTTGAGGCCAATGGCCACCGCCTGCATGCGCAGGAAACGGGCGCAGATGCTGTGAAAAGTGCCCAGGATCATGCCGCGCAGGCCCTGCGGCGAGTCCAGCAGGGCCGCGGTGCGTTCGCTCATCACCCCCGCGGCTTTGTTGGTGAAGGTGACGGCCATCAGCCGCCACGGTTCGACGCCGAGTTCCTGGATCAGATACGCCGCGCGGTGGGTGAGCACGCGGGTCTTGCCCGACCCCGGCCCGGCCAGCACCAGCACCGGCCCGGTTGTGGTCGTCACCGCCTGCCGTTGGGGGGGGTTGAGGGTGGAGAGAAGGGTCATGGTGAGGGTTTTCAGTCGTCTCTTACGAGGAGGAGGGAGGTTTGTCTAGGTTATTTTTGCTAGACTCCTTCATCATCAATCATCAAGGTTGCCACGGTAAAGGCGTTGGTAGCTATCCCAGCGGTGGGGGTGGATGAGGCCGGCGGCAAGCGCGGCCTGCACCGCGCAGCCCGGCTCGTGCAAATGCGTGCAGAAGCTGAACTTGCAGTCTGCGGCGTGGCCGCGGATCTCCGGGAAATAATCGGAAAGCTCCTCGGCGCGGATGTCCCACAGGCCCAGCTCGCGCAGGCCGGGCGTGTCGGCCAGGTAGCCGCCCCCGCGCAGGGGCAGCAGTTGGGCGGCGCGGGTGGTGTGGCGGCCCTTGCCGATGTCCATCACCTCGCCGGTGCGCAGTTTCAGGCCCGGCTGCACGCAGTTGATCAGCGCGGATTTGCCCACGCCGGAAGGGCCTGACACCACGGTGATATGGTCAGCCAGGCGCCGGCGCAGGGCTTCGATGCCGATATCACGTTTGGCGCTGGTGTAGATCAGGGGGTATCCCGCCTGCTCGTACAACCCGAAGATGGCCCGGGCCCGCTCCTCGCCGCTGATGTCGATCTTGTTGATGACGATGAAGATCTGCAGTTCCGAGGCCTCCGCCGCCACCAGGAAGCGATCTAGCATGCGTAGATGCGGCTCCGGCTCGGCCGCAGCAAAGACGATCATGATCTCGTCCGGGTTGGCCAGGATCACATCTTCGAAGGGATGGCCGCCGCCGGGCCGCACCCGCGAGAGCACGCGCTGCCGCGGCGCGATCTCGGTCACCAGGCCGGCGCCCGCCTCGACATCCACCGGGTCGAACTGCACACGGTCGCCGGCTGCCAGCAGGGTGGTGTGCAGCTTCTGCCGTTTGAGACGACCGGCGATCTTACACTGCCACAGGCTGCCATCTTCAGCTTCGATATCGTAAAAATCAGAATAAACGCGTAAAACCAGGCCTTTAGTCATTAGTTATTGGTTATTGGTTATTTGTTATTGGTTATTCGTCATTTTTCATTCGTCATTGACCATTGACCATTGGCCATTCTTCATTCGCCATTGGCAGCAAGAACCGCCGAGACGGGCGCAGGCGTCAGGCCAGGCAGGGGCAGGGGGCAGGCCGGCGGCGCTGAGCAGATCGGCGACGACGCCCAACGGCAGGCCCATGATCGAGGCGAAACAGCCCTGAAAATGGGCCACGGGCTGAAATGTGGGGTGCTGAATGGCATAGGCGCCCGCCTTGTCCAGGGGATCGCCGGTGGCGATGTAGGCGGCGATCTCGGCGTCGCTGTACGACCGCATCGTCACCAGGCTGGTGTGCGCGGCGGTCACGGTCTGGCCCTGATGCGCCAGCGCCACCGCGGTGATGACTTGGTGCGTCGCGGCCCGCAGGCGGTGCAGCATGCACCGGGCCTCGGCGGGGCCGGCAGGCTTGCCCAGGATGCTTCCATCCTGCACGACGATGGTGTCGGCGGCGAGGACGCATGCCTGGGGATGGCGTGATGCTACCACCTGCGCCTTGGTTTCGGCCAACCGCAGCACGTGCGGCAGCGGCGCCTCCGCCGGCAGGGCTTGCTCGTCGATGTCCGCGCTGGCCACCGTGAAGTCCGCGGCCAAAAAGGCCAGCAACTGCCGCCGCCGCGGGGAGGCCGAAGCCAGGATCAGGGAAGGAGAGGAGGTCATGCCGGCCCCTTCACCCTCTGCCGCACCTGCTCCACGGTGTTGAAGGCGATGGGGCAGATGCGGGCAAATTCCACCAACTGGCCTAGATGCGCGGCGGGCGTCTGGCCTGCGGCCTGGGGAAAATCGCGGCAGGGCCGGGGTCGCGCCGCGTACACGGTGCAGAGCAGGCCATCGTGCAGGGGGCAGGGCGAGGGCAGCAGCCACACCTGCTCATCCTCCGCCGCGGCCGGCCACAGCGGGCGCAGAAAGCCGCGGCGGAACAACTCCGGCTGCAACCCCAGGGCGGCGGCCAGGGCGGCAGCCTCCGCAGCCTCGACTTGCGGGCCCATCTGCCGGCAGCAGCGGCCGCAGGTCGTGCAATCGATAGCGGCGCTGACCGTGGCCAGGGTGGTGGTCAGGGCTGCGATCAGATCTGGATCACCGGCCGCGGCCAGCGGCTGCACTTGATCGTACCAGGCCCACTGCTGCGGGGCCAAAGCCTGACCGCGCGCAGCCACCTGGTCAGGGTCGGCGACAAAAAGGGGCAGGGGATCATTCATGGAGTGGGCGGGACGATCCCGCAGCGCGATTATGCCGGAGCCAGGCAGGCAGAGGCAAATGGGCCGATGGAAGCTGCACCACCAATCTGGCCCCGCGGCGATGCCGGGCGCGCATCCCGCCCTCTGCCCTCGCCCTCCGCCCCTCTATTTCTGCGGCCTGCACCTCTGAATAGCGCGCCGGCCCACTCAATGCATGGACGACATGCCGCTCATCTCCCGCACTTCCACCGAGAGGGTCTGCGCGGGGGCGTTGGCAAAGGTGAGGGTGAGATCGAAGCGCGCGCCCGGTTCCAGCGGCTGTTTCAGGCCCATGAACATGATGTGCAACCCGCCCGGCTGCAATTCCACCTGCCCGTTGGCGGGGATGGGGATGCGCTGGCCTGCGACCGGGCGCATCTTCATCACGTCATTCTCCATCTGCGTCTCGTGCAGCTCCACGCTGTGGCAGATGTCGGTGCTGGCTCCGATCAGGGCGTCGTCCGCGGCGCCGTGGTTGTGCAGGATCATGTAGGCGGCGCTATTGCCGCCGGCGGGGGCCTGCCGCGCCCAGATCTCGCTGACGACGACGCCAGCGGTGGCCGTGTCGGTGTCTGTGGCGCCGGCGCAGGCGGTCAGGAGCAGCGCCGCGGCCAGGAGGAGAAGGAGAGGAAGGAGGAGTCGGATGCGCATGGGGGTGTCCTTGCAGAGAGAGATAGAGAGGGGAGATAGAGAGGGGAGATAGAGAGGGGAGATAGAGAGGGGAGATAGAGAGAGCAGATAGAGAGGGAGAGAGGGGGAGGGTTAGGGGTGGAGGGCCATGGATTGCTGCAGGGAGGCCTGGGCCTGGAGGTGATCGAGCAGGTCGCCGCCGAATCCCTGCCGAAAACGCTCGCCCTCGGCCCGGCTGGCAAAGCAAAGGATGGTGGGCGCGCAGCAGAGGGAGAGTTCCGGCCCCACCAGGAAGGCAGCGTCGCGCACGTTGATCATGCGGCCGTGCAGGAAATCCGCGGCCAGGGCCGAGACCACATCCCCACGGCCGGCCAGCAGCATCAGGCCGCAGTGCGGGCAGCAGGCGTGCAGACGGGCGCCATCCGCGCATTGCAACACAAAGGCGGTGCGCTGGCGCAGCCGTGCCCCACACATGGCGCAGCCCCCGGCAGGGGCGCCGGCTGCCGGCTCCACGCTCTCTGTTTCCATGGCCACCGCGCCGCCAAAAACCTTGCGCGCCCAGCCGCGGGCGTGCAAATAGGCCAGATCACGGTGGATGGTCATGCGCGACACGCCAAAGTGCGCGGCCAGATGCGCGGCCTGCACCTTGCCGGCGGCCTGGATCTGGGCGAGGATGTGTTGGCGGCGTTCTTCTGTCAGCATAGATGTGTTACAATTTGTTATATTATGGTAAATTGCACAAACGATACCACAGGGATTCTGTGCTCGCCAAATCCACTGCAATGACAGCGGCGGTTTGGACATCCTCTGCCGCCAGCCTATAATTGAGATGAAATCTCATTTGCGTTGCGCACTCCGCCATGGCCCACCTGCTCGACTGGCTCCTCTCCCCTCTTTCCTACAGCTTCATGGTGCGCGGGCTGCTGGCGGCCATGCTGGTGGGCGTTGTCTGCGCCACGGTCGGCTCCTACATCGTGCTGCGAGGCATGGCCTTTTTCGGCGACGCCTTGGCCCACGCCATCTTGCCCGGTGTGGCCGTGGGTTATCTGCTGGGCGGGGGGGCGCAGATCGCGGTCTTTTGGTGGGCGCTGATCACGGCCCTGCTCAGCGCTTTGGGCATCGGCTTCATCAGCCGGGGCGCGCAACTGAAGGAGGACACCGCCATCGGCATCGTCTTCGCCGGCATGTTTGCCCTGGGCGTGGCCCTCATCTCCAGCGTGCGCAATTATGCCGTGGACCTGGCCCATTTCCTCTTCGGCAATGTCCTGGGCGTGACCAACAGCGATCTGGGGCTGATCCTCGGCTTTGGCTTGCTGGTGATCCTGGCCATCATCCTGTTCTACAAAGAATTTCTGGTGATTTCCTTCGACCCGGTGCTGGCCGAGACCCTGCGCATCCCCGCTCAACTGCTCAATTATCTGCTGCTGGCGCTGATCGCCATCACCATCGTGGTCTCATTGCAGACGGTGGGCATTGCCCTGATGCTGGCGATGTTGGTGACGCCGCCGGCCACGGCCTATCTGCTCACCCGCCGGCTGCCGACGATGATGCTGACCGCCGGGCTGATCGGCGCGTTTGCGGGGGCGGCGGGGTTGTATCTCTCCTTCTACATCAGCATTGCTTCGGGCGCGGCCATCGTGCTGGTGAGCACGGCCCTTTTCCTGCTGGCCTTTTTGTTTGCGCCGGGCCGGGGGTGGGTGTGGCAGCGGCGAGGGTGGCCGGCCAGAAAGCCCGCCCCATCTCACCAGGACTGACTCACACGCGGGCACACCCCGCAAAGCGAAGCTGTTTGTGTTTGATAAAGTAAAAGTTGCCGGAGATAGTGCTGTTCGTCACCGTCACACTGGCGGACTTGGCGTAGATGCCGCCGCCACGTCCGTCCGGAAAACTGCCGCCGCTCACCGCCACGCTGCTTAAAGTCAGGTTGGCGACGCTGTTGGCAGCGAAGATGCGGAAATTGGGCGCTGCCCCATCCCGGCTGATCGTGTGCCCCGCCCCCTCGATCGTGATCTCGCTGCTGACAACGGGCAGGCCGGTAGCGCCATAGGTCGAGTTGTGCACTGCTGTCAGGGTCACGTCGGTGACCAGGGTGATGGTGTCGGCGCCGCTGCCCGCGGCGCAGTCGGTCGAACCGCTCTGGTCGTTGGCATTGGCGTTGATAATCGCTTCCGGCAGCGAACAGCCGTCGCTGTTGGCAACCGTGCTCGTACCGTTTGTTACCGTCATCGCCCCGTTGGGCGCGCTCAGGCCGGGCGAGCCGCTGAGGGCCAGCAGCAGAGCAGCCCCGGCCAGGCCCACGCCCAGCTTGCGTTGCAGGCGGCGTAATTGGCCCGGCCGCAACTGGAGCAGGCGTTGGTACGCCGCCCGGAAACGCAGATACAGGGGTGCACCCTGTTCGCCGAGCAGGCGCAACAGCCAGGGTTTTTCCGTGCGCCTCGGCCAGCAGGGACTGCCAGGCGCTGGCGGGGTCAGCGGCGATGGCTACACCCTGCGGCTCATGGGGTGGGGATGCGTTCATGGGTGATTTCCTCTCCGGGTGGTGAAACGATTTTGGATTGTTGCACTTGGATCGGCACATGGTGGCAGCGATGCCTCGGAGTCTCTGCATACCGAAGGGGGCGACCATAACACACATGACAGGTGCGGTGCAAAGGGCCTGTTTGGAAGCGGCATCACGCCTTTGATACGTGATGCGTAAAATGTGATCGTCGTTCTGTCTCACGCATCACGCTTCACCCATCAAGTTCCCCAACCATTTTTTACGCTCTCCAACCACCCGCCAACCCCGCCAACGCCTCCCTCACCTCGGCCATCACACTCGCCCAATCCTGGGGCCGGGACTGGCGGAACAGTCGGGCGGTGGGATACCAGGGCGAGTCGGGGCTTTGTCCCGAGCCTGTCGAGGGACGGTCGAGCAGCCAGCGCCAGTCGGGCGCGTAACACAGCAGCACCCATACCGGCTTGCCCAGCGCCCCAGCCAGATGCACCACGCCCGTGTCCACGCTGATCACCAGATCCAGCCCGCTGATCACCGCCGCCGTATCCGCCCAATCTTTAATCTTTAATCCCCGATCCTCAATAATCAATGATTGATGAGTAATGATTAAGGCTTCCAACTCCGCCCGCTTTTCACCCACTTGCAGGCTGTGCCATTCGATGTTCTGAATATCGAGCAGCGGTGCAAACTCGGCCAGCAACGCCGAACGATTGCGGTCGTTGCCCTGCGTGGGGCTGCCCGCCCAGGCGATACCCACCCGCAGCGGATGTTCCGGGTTATTCGTTGACTGTTGCCTGTTGACTGTTTGCTGTTGACTGTTTCGTACACCGTACTGCGTATTGCGTGACCCGTCGTCCATCGTCCATCGCTCGTCGTGCGGAGGCCTGAGATACGGAACCTGGTCGGGCACAGTCTCCAGCGTCGTGCCCAGCAGCCCGGCCACCGTCATCATCGGCACGTAGGCGTCGAAAGCCGCGGCGGGAACGTCTCCCGGCCCCCGGATTTCGTCCACGCCGTCGACGCCGGCCAACAGTCGTTGCAGCGGCTCCGGGGCCACCAGCAACACCTTGCCCACGCGCTGCTTGATCAGCGGCAGATAGCGGGCAAACTGGATGGTGTCACCCGCGCCCTGTTCGGTGTGCACCAGCAGGGTTTTATCCGGCATGGGCGAGCCGTCCCAGCGGGGCTGCGGCGGCAGGAAGGGCGTGAAGAAACGGGTCTGCCAACGCCAGTCGAATTCGGCGAAGCCGCGGGGCAGATCGCCGAGCTTGAGTAGGGCCATGCCCAGATTCATGTGGGCGTCAGGGAAGTCGGCCTGTAAAGCAATGGCCTTTTCATACTGCTCGACCGCATCGTGCAGGCGGTTCTGTGCGGTGTAGGCGTTGCCGATGTTGTTGTAGACCACGGCGGCGTTGGGATTCAGGGCCTGCGCTTGCCGGAACTGCGCCATCGCCTCCTCCACCTGATCCTGATCGAGCAGGGCGGCGCCCTCGTTGATGGCGGCGACGAAGGCGTCGGTGGGGCTATCGGGCCGGGCGGGTTCCCTCAACACGGTCGGGACATCCCGCAGGGCTTCGTCCGGCACCACATACGAGGTATTGATCAACGCATCGCCGAATTCCAGCATGTCGGGGAAGCGATTGGGCAGGATTTGTACGGCGAAGATCTCCTGCACGCCCTCCTCGAAGCGTAGAAAGGCGATGATCTCGCCCGTCTGCACGTTGACGACCCAGACGCCGCAAATGCGCTCGTCCAGCCGTTCGACGAGGGGGATACCGCTGAACACCGCCGTTTCCCGCACCTGCGAGAGGCCGATGAAAGCCAGCGGCCCGGCGAAATCGACGCCGCGAGTGAAGCCGGGCAATGTGGCGACAGTGTGCCAGGTGCGATTCGGCAAATCGGCCCAGGCCAGCGTGCCCTGCCCCGATTCCAGCAGCCACAGCCGGCCCGCCCACTGCCGCGGCGAGTGCGGCATCGACAGCCCCCGCAGCAGGATTTCGTTCGTGTCCACGTCCATGAGGATGCCGCCGTCCCGCTTGTTCACCCGCCAGGCCCCGGCGGCGTCGGTCTCGCCCAGGGCAGTGACGTATTTGGGGCGGCCATCGACCATCGCCAACCCGTTGAGATGGCAGCGGTCTTCAGGCGTGAGCGCAGACACGAAATGGGGACGCCAGCGCGGGTTGAAACTGTGGTCGGGGTCGAGGGTGCAGAGCGTGCAGAATTTGGTGTTGACGATCCAGAGATCGTCATCCCGGCCCCAGGCCATTTCGTGGATGTCGATGTCGCCGGTGACGTGAATCTGGCGGGGGATGTAGGCGGCGTCATGCTTGCCCTTCGGCTCCAGCTTGGGAGCGACGGCGGGCATGTTGCGATAATACCAGACGGTGTTCTGCCCCCCGACCGTGAGGCGTGGCCCGTCCACGGCAATGCCCATCGGCTTCTGCAAGGTGCGGAAGTGCGTGTTGATGGCGCTGTTGTCGTTGCGCACCAAAATCACCTTGCCTGCCTGGTAGGTGCTCACGGCCAGCGAGATGCCGAAATGGTCGAGGATGCCGGGCAGGTTGGAGGTGTAGACGGAGCGGAGGGGGTCGGGTTGCGTCATGGCGGATTTGGGATTGCGGATTATCAGGCGGCGCGGCGGCGGATGTAGGCGGCGAGACCGGCCAGGCCGCTGCCGAGGAGGAGCAGGGTGGTCGGTTCCGGGATTTCGGCGGGGGGAGGCGGGGTGGGAGTGGGAGTAGGCGAAGACTCAAACTGTGTTTCATATGCGCCGATGTCGCATTCGTTCTCCGAGGGTGCTCCATCGCCATTGACGTTACGCGGGAAGCCGCGCTGATCGACGCCGTTGACGGGCGCGGCGGCGCAGCCGGCGCTGGGCGAGGCGTCGATGGCCGGACTGCCGGGCACGAGCGCGTGCGTGAGCGTAGGGCCGCCGTTGTCGGCCAGATTTGCAGCGAGAATGCCGGTCAGTGCGGTCGGGTGCGTGCCGTCGCTGGTAGCGACGATGTCGGTGGGGCCGGGTGTGAAGCCGGAGAATGCCTGGGCGCTGGTTTCGGCGCTGTGGCCAATGAAATTATTGCCATTCGTGGTCACGGAACCGTCATTGCGAATCTCTTTTCCCGAAACCCCGGCCGAGTTTCCGGTCACAATGCTGTTGCTAAGTGTGAGCCTTGAAAACAGACCGCTTCTGATCCCGCCGCCCATTTTGTCAGCCATGTTGGAGGTTAGCGTGCTGGCTGAAATGATCATGCCGATGTCGCCTTCGCCAGTTACGCCGCCGCCATAATTGGCTGAGTTGCCTGAAAGCGTGGAATTGACAACTGTGACGAGGCCATACCTCTGTACTGATATTCCGCCCCCGCTGCCCGCCACGTTGCCGGAAAGAACACTCCGAGCAATCTCGACACCTGATCTGTAGATATATATCCCGCCCCCAAGGTCAGCCATGTTGCCGGAAAGAGAGCTGCTTTGAATTTTTGTATCGGTGACGTAGGCGTGAACGCCGCCCCCTAGCGTAGCCGAATTATTGGAAATGATGCTGTTGCTCACCGACAGAGAGGCATAATTGGCATTGATGCCGCCGCCGATAGTAGCTGTGTTGCCGGTGATGACGCTATCGTCGACGATCAAGGTGGCGCTGTTCACGTCAATACCGCCGCCGCCGGCAAACGATTCACTGTTTCCCCCGCTAACAATCGCGTTGCGCAGCGTAAGTCTACCAGAGTGCTGCACGGAAAATATGCGAAAGTCAGGGGCATCCGCTCTCCGGCCAACCGTATGTCCTCCGCCTTCGATCCTAATCTCGCTCGATACCACCGGCAGGCCCGTTGCTCCGAAGTTGTTGCCAAGATTATTCACCTCCGTCAACACCACATCCGCCCGCAACTCGATCACATCCGCGCCGGAGCCGGCAGGACAGCCGCCGGTGGCCGTGTCTGTATTAGCGGCTGTGATGGCGTCCACCAGTGTGCAGTTCACCTCATCCACGACGATGACGCCGCCGGGGGCAGCATAAATGGCGGAGCCGGACAACGCCAACAACAGCGCGGTCCCGGCCAGGCTCAATCCCAGTTTGCGCTGCCAACGTCGGCGCAGGCGCGCAGGCAGACCCAGCAGCCGGTGATAGAAGTAGATGAAGCGACGGAACGTGGCCGCGCCCCGACGGGAGAGCAAGCCGGCCAGCCACGGGCGCGAGGCGGCGTCGGCCAGAAGGTCGCTCCAGGCGGAAAAGACGGGACTGGGCGTGTCGGTGTGAGCAGTATGCGGTTTCACCATTGTTGGTTCCTCCTGAACGGAAATGCAGCCGCAAGGACAGGGCTTTCCGGTTCTAATGTTTGGCGGCATCCTGTCTTGTTTTTTGCCACGAATTTCACGAATTCTCACGAATTTTAGCCTACCTTTTCGTGTCAATTCGTGAAATTCGTGGCTGAAGTGTGAGAACCGGAAGACCCTGCCGCAAGGATGATTTTGACGAGATACGGCAATTGCCCCAAAGTATGCCAGAATTGGCGGTGACTCCCAAACGCAACCCAACGCATGTTGTTGTCCTCCACACACCCTACGCCAACAAACTACGCACTGCCCCCGCCCAGGCCAGCAGGTGTTCGTCCTCCATCCACCGCCCCACTAGTTGCAGGCCAACGGGCAGGCCGTTGGCGGCTCGGCCCGCGGGCAGCGTCAGGGCCGGCAAGCCCACGTGCGTCCAGGGCAGATTCATGATCGGGTCGCCAGTAGCGTCCAGGCCGAGGGGCGCGGGGCCGGTCGCAGCCGGGCAAATCCACAGGTCGATGCCGTGCACATCCATCACATGCTCGATCTCCTGGCGGAGCAGGCTCTGCCCCTCGCGGCTTTCCTCCACCTCCTCCTCCGGCACGCGCTGCCCCTCCTGGATCAGCGCGGCGGTGCGGGGCCGGTACAGGTGCGCGAATTCAGCAAACCAGGCCGCGTGCTCCGCGGCGAACTCGGCCGCGATCAGGCGGCGGTGGCGGGTGTTGATGGCGGCGATGTCGGGGAACAGGGGCACGCGTTCCAGCGCGTAGCCGGCCGCTTGCAAGGCTGCAACCTGCTGCTCGAACAGGGCCAGCGCCTCGGCCGAGGCCTGCTGCAGATAGTCATCCGCCGGGATGCCCAGCACCGGCCGGTCGGGAGGGGAGATCTCCTGCCAGCCGCGGCACAGTTGCCCCGCGGCCAGGCGCATGCCCGCCACATCCTGCGTGAACAGGCCGACATGATCGGCAGAGGGGGAGAAGAAGAGCAGCCCCTCCGGATCGATGCGGTTGTAGCTGGGTTTGAAGCCGACGATGCCGCAAAAAGCCGCGGGACGGATGACCGAGCCGATGGTCTGTGTGCCCAGGGCCAGGGGGACAAGGCCGGCAGCCACGGCCGCGGCGGAACCGCTGCTGGAGCCGCCGGGCGTGTGCGCCAGATTGTGGGGATTGCGGGTCGGGCCTGGCTCGAAATAGGCGAATTCGGTGGTGACCGTCTTGCCCATGACCAGGGCGCCGGCCTCTTTCAGCCGGCTGACGCTGGCTGCTTCGGGGCCGGCGAGGCGCTGCGCGGGCAGGCGAGAGCCGGCCTGGGTGGGAAAACCGGCGGCGTGGAAGATATCCTTGACGCCAATGGGCACGCCAAAGAGGGGCGGGCGGGTGTTGGCATCCGGATACGCGGCCAGCAGGGCGGCAGCAGCCACGTGCAGCCGCGGCTGCCGCTGATCCTCCGATATGAAGGCCTGGAGATGCGGTTCCACCGCGGCCATGCGGCCCCACCAGACGTCGAGCGTGTCGAGCAAATCGAGCTGGCCCGTGCGCAGCCCGGCGGCGAGGGGCGCAAGGGGGGCGGGGTGGATGAAGGAAGAATGAGACATAAGTATCAATATTTAATGATTAAGGATTAATGATTAACGATTACTCGCCAATCCTTAATCCTTAATCTCTAATCTCTAATCTCTAATCATTCAGACAACGCCAGATTCGTGCAGGGCGGCGATGTCGACGGGGCTGTAGCCGAGCGCGGCCAGGATCTCGTCGGTGTGCTGGCCGAGGGTGGGCGGGGGCAGGCGGTAGGTGGGCGGGGTGTGGCTGAGGTGCATGGGGTTGCCCAGCACGCGGATGTCGCCGGCGGCGGGGTGCTCCATCCCCACCACCATGCCGCGGGCCAGCACGTGCGGATCGGCCAGGGTTTCGTCGATCTCGTTGATCGGCCCGCAGGGGATGCCGGCCGCGCGCATCTGCTCCAGCCAAAAGGCCGCGGGCCGCGTGGCAAACACCTGCTCCAGGGCGGCGTGCAGGGCCGTGCGGTGGGCCAGGCGATCGGCGTTGGTGGCATAGCGAGGGTCGGCGCCGAGGGTTTCGGCCACGCCCACCGCCGCGCAGAAGCTCTGCCACAGGCGCTCGGAGCCGACGGCCACCAGAAAGGCCTTGTCCGCGGCCTGGAAGACCTCATAGGGCGCGATCTGAGGATGATAGTTGCCCAGGCGGCTGGGCCGCCGGCCGCTGACGAAGTAGGCCCCGGCCAGGTTGGTCAGCCAGGTGATCTGGGCGTCGAGCAGAGAGACGTCGATGAACTGGCCGCGGCCGCTGCGTTCCCGCACATACAGGGCGGTGAGGGCCGACATGGTGGTGTAAAGCCCGGCGGTGATGTCGCTGATCGGCACGGGATAGCGCACGGGCGGGCCGTCCGGCTCGCCGGTGAGGGCCATGGTGCCCGCTTCGCCCTGCGCGGCCAGATCGTAGCCGCTGCGCCCGGCGTAAGGGCCGGTGTGCCCGTAGCCGCTGATGGCGCAGTAGATCAGCCGCGGGTTGCGGGTACTGAGGGTGTCGTAATCGGCCCCCAGCCGTTTCAGGGAGTCGAGGCGGGGCTGGTTGATCAGGAAAATATCGGCGCGGGCGATCAGTTGGTGAAAGACCTCCTGCCCGCGCGCTTCCTTCAGGTTGAGCGTGAGGCTTTTTTTGTTGCGGTTGGCGCTGAGAAAATAGCCACTCTCGCCGCCGGCAAAGGGCGGCCCCCAGCCCCGCGCCATATCCCCCTGGCCGGGGCGTTCGATCTTGATCACCTCCGCGCCCAGGTCGCCCAGCATCATGCTGGCGTAAGGCCCGGCCATGGCTTCGGTCATGTCCAGGACGAGGATATTTTGAAGAGCAGTTTGTTTGTTCATGCTGTACGTTCAGGGATAGTGGGTAGTGGATAGTGGAACCGATGGCCACTACCCACTATCGAATAGCGAATATCACCCCTTGATGTACGGTTCGCCCAGGGCCGCGGGCTTGGCCGCGCCCCAGCGCCCGCGAAACCACTTGCTGGACATGGCGAACAGCACCAGCAGGGTGATGACAAAGGGCACGGTGCGCCACAGGTAACGGGAAAGGAACCCGGGCAGCACCAGTTCGGGGCTGAGCGAGAGCTGCCACATGGCCCCGAAGAGGATGGCGCCGCCCAGCAACAGCCAGGGATTCCACATCGAAAAGAAGACCAGGGCCAGGGCGATAAAGCCCCAGCCCATGAGAAAATTGTAATTCCACACCGGGTTGTAGCTGAGTCCGTAGATGGCGCCGGCCAGCCCCATCAGCATGCCGCCCAGGATCACGCTGAAATAGCGCGTGCGCGCCACGTCGATGCCCGACACCTCGGCCACAGCCGGGTTTTCGCCCACCGAACGGATGCGCAGCCCCAGGCTGGTTTTGGAAAACAAAAACCAGGTCGCCAGCACCAACAGGATGCCAAGATAGACGAAAGGGGAGAGGCCGAAAACGTTGGGGATGCGGGCCATGCCCAGGGGGCCGGTGTAGGGGTTGCCGATGTAGGTGGTCAGACCGAACCCCACAATCCAGATGCCCATGCCGCTGACCACCTGATCGCCGCCGAGGGTGATGGAAAAGAAGCCGTGCAGCAGGCCGAGCAGCGCGCCGATGGCCAGGCCCACCAGCAGGCCGATCAGATAGCTGCCGGTGAGCTGGGCGGCGATGAAGCCGAGGGTGGCGCCGAAAAGCATCGCGCCCTCCACGCCGACATTGAGAATGCCGGAACGCTGGCCGATCAACTCCCCCAGAGCGGCGAAGGTGAAGATGGTGGAGGCTTCCAGGCTTCTAGTTGCGAATTCCCACATGTCGAGGCTCCTTGTCAGTCTTGATCCAGGCGATCTGGTAGCGGAAGAAGAATTGGAAGGCCACGAGCGTGATCATGAGCACGCCGAGCAGGGCATAATCGAGGCCGAAACTCATGTTCAACTCGCCCTGGACGAACCTGCCGCCGATGGAGAGGCCGCCAAACAAAAAGGCCACGGGGATGGCTGCCAGCGGGTGGCCGCGCGAGATCAGCCCGCAGATGATGCCGTAGAAAGCCAGATCGCCAAAAAAGCCATAGTTGCGGGCGATCTTGTACACGCCCGGCACCGCCGCGAAGTAATGATAGCCGGCCAACCCGGCCACTGCCCCGCCCAACAGGAACACCAACAGGGGCAGGAAGGCCGTGTTCACGCCGGCGTAGCGGGCCGCGGCCGGGCTTTGGCCGTAGGCCTTGATCTCGTAGCCGATGCGGGTGCGGGCAAAGAGGAAGGTGATCAGCAGGGCCAGCAGCAGGGCCAGATAGATGGTGAAAGGCGCGCCCAAGATCATCGGCGCCCGCACCGCGGCCGGCAACTCGAAGCTCTCGCCCCGCCCACCCGGATTCATGAACATCCCGCCATCTTTGATCATGTAGGAAACCAGCCAAAAGGCGATGAAATTCAGGATCATCGTCACCACGATCTCGTTGACGCCGTAACTGCCGCGCAGAAAACCGGCGATGGCGGCGTACAACGCCCCGCCCAGCGCCGCGGCCAGCAGCATCAGCAGGATGAGCAGGGCCGGGGGCAGCCGCACCCCTGTAGCGGGGTCGCCCTTGAACAAGAAGATGACGGCAAACGCGGCCAGCGCGCCCAGATACAATTGCCCGGTCATGCCGATGTTCCACAATCCGGCCCGGAAGGGGAGGATGAAGGCCAGCGAGGCCAGCAGCAAGAAGGCAAACCGGCTGATGGTCAGGGGCAGGCCAAAGCGATTGAAGAACGCGTAGCTGAAGATCTTCTGGTAGGCCGTCAAGGGATTGACATCTGCCAGGATGAAGAGGAGGCTGAACAGGGCCAGCGCCGCCACAATGGCCAGCAAGGAGATGGCCCCCGCTTTGGCGCTGCTCAACGCCAGCCGTTTTTGCAGTTGCAGTCGATACGGGCCCAGTTTCATGGCGTTGCCTCCTCGCCCTTGGCGCCGCCTGCCATCAACACGCCCACGTGCTCGCGCAGCGCCCCTTCGCCGGGGAGGATGCCCATCAGCTCCCCTTCGTACATCGGCGCCACCCAATCGCTCAGCGACAGCACCTCATCCAGGTCTTCTGAGATCAGCAGCACCGCGGCCTTGTCCCGCTTGGCCGCGATCAATTTGTTCTGCACGAACTCGATGGCGCCGACATCCAGCCCCTGCGTGGGCAAATTGGCGATCAATAGCCGCGGCTTGCGCGAGAGCACACGGGCCAGGATCATCTTCTGCAAATTGCCGCCGGAGAGGTTTCTGGCCTTCACTTCGGCGCCGGGCGTGGCCACGCCATATTCGGCGATCAGATCTTCGGTCAATTGGCGCACGCGAGCATAATCCACCAACCCGCGCGGGGTATAATCGTGATCGAAATAGTAATTCATCAAAACAGTGTCGATCAGGGAAAAATCGGCAATCGAGCCTACTGTGTTGCGCTCGGAGGGGATGTAGCCCAGGCCGCGCTGCCAGCGCCGCCGGGCGGGGGCGTGGGTGATCTCCTCCCCCTTCAGCAGCACTTTGCCCTCCTCCACCTTGCGCAGGCCGGTCAGGGCCTCGGCCAATTCCTGCTGGCCATTGCCCGACACGCCGGCGATGCCAAAGATCTCCCCCTCGTGCACGGTGAAAGAGGCGCCTTTGACGGCCATGAAGCCGCGGTCGCTGCGCGCCGATAGATTCTGCACCTGGAGCACAGGCTCGCCCCGCGCCACCGCCACCCGATCCAGGCGGAAGATCACCTCTCTGCCCACCATTTCCTTGGCCAGGCTCTGCTCGGTGGAGTGGACTGTCTCCAGCCGCGCCGTCACCCGGCCCTGGCGCAGCACCGTCACGCGGTGACTGGTGGCCAGCACAATCGGCAATTTGTGGGTGATGAAGGGCACGATAGCCAGTTCATCCTGCGACATGGCCTCGATCGAGGCCAACAGTTTCTTGGTTTCGGGCGGGGCCAGGGCCGAGGTCGGCTCATCCAGGATCAAGATCTTGGCCCCGCGGTAGAGGGATTTCAGGATCTCGACCAGCTGCTTTTCCCCCTCCGCCAGCTGCCACACCTTGGCGTCCAGGTCCACGGCAAAGCCATACCGCCGGCAGAGGGCCTCGATCTCGGCCCGCGCCTGGGTCAGGTTCAGGATTTTGCCCGCGCGCGGGTGGCCCAGGACGATGTTCTCGATCACAGAGTGGGCCAGCACCAGCTTCCGGTTTTGATGCACCATGCCGATGCCCATCTCGATGGCGTCGAGGGGGGAGCGGAATGTGACTTTCTGCCCGCCCACATAGATTTCGCCCTCATCCGGTTGCAGCAGCCCGAAGAGGATGTTCATCAGGGTGCTCTTGCCCGCCCCATTCTCCCCCAGAATGGCGTGGATCTCCCCGGCCCGCATGGTAAAATCGATCTGATCGTTGGCAAGGACGCCGGGAAAGCGCTTGGTGATCCCGCGCAGTTCCAGGACGACATCGCCCCGTTTGATCCCTGAAAGGATTGCTTGTGGCATGGATGGGTGTGGGTGGCTGACCGGCGGCGTCAGGACAATCTTGAGGCTCTCACATCGGGGCGGCGCCCCTTTGTGAGAGCCTCAGGAGGTGTGGTTGCTGCCAGGAATGCCCGGCTACAGGGGACTGCTACTCCAGCACGGTGGTGCCTTGCAGGTCGAAGTTGAACTGGCCCAGCAGCCACTCGGCGGTGGGCGTCTCGCCCGCGGCCTTGACCACGGTACCCGCGGCGGGGATCGGCGTGCCTTCCAGGGCCAGGCCGGTGCCATTGCTGACCAGCGCGTGGGCGGTGAAGGGATCCCATTCCCCCTTCATCATCTGCTCGCGGCGCTGTTGCACCTGGTCGAGGATCGCTTGCGGGATCAGGGGCAGGGCCTTGGGGCTGATGGCGTCGAGGCCAACCTTGCCGTCATTCATGATATCGACGGTGGCTGCCACGGTGCCATCGGCCAGGGTCATGGTCGATTCCATGCCCAGGTAGAGCACAGTCGGCCGCGCTTGGCCGGCCATGCGGGCCTGGATGATGTGGTCGTAGAGCACTTCCCAGCGGGTGTCGAAGGAGACGGCCACCGTGTCGGTGCTGGACCAGCCATAGAAACCGACGATGTCCATGTCCTTGCCCACGAACCAGATGCCCTTCTCGGTGGCGACATCCAGCGGCGAGCCAGAGTCGGTCTGCTGCGTCAGCACATCGACTTTGTACTGATCGACCAGGGTGGCGGCGATTTCTCGCTCCTCCTGCGGCAGGTACCAGTCGCCGGCATACTTGACATAGATGTTGATCTCCTTGCCCAGCATTTCGGCGGCATCCTGCACGCCCAGCACAAAGCCGGCCTGGCGGCGGATGACCTGCACCGAGGGGAAGGCCGAGACGATGCCGATGTTGCCGGTTTGGGTCAGGGCGCCGGCGATCAGGCCTTCGAGATAGAGCGCCTGGTATTGCCGGGGGAAGACGCGCAGGAAATTGCTCTTGGTGGACAGATCGCTGGCCACGATCGACACGAAATCGACGTTGGGGTACTTGTCCGCGATCTCTTTCAGGGGCATGCCCATGAATTCGGCGTTGCCGACCACGATGTCGGCGCCGTTGGCCGAGATCATTTCCTCGGCGTAGGGCACGGACAGGTCGGGGCCGACTTCTTCGCGCTGGATGTAATCGACGTTGGCGTACTTTTCGGCGATGCGCTTGCCGGCGCGGTCGTGGGCGCCAGACCAGGTAGTGCCCTGAATGATGCTGAAGTGCTCGATGGCGAGCGTGATCTCCTCAGCGGCGGCGGGGGCGGGGGCGGGCGTTGCCGCCGGCTGACAGGCGGCAGCCACAACTGCCACCAGCAGCAGCAGCGCCAACATCAGACTGAACTTCTTGTTCATGCGTTCCTTCTCCTTGGATTCTGTTTGTGAGTGGATTGAGAAACAAACTATGAGATTGTCCTGCACAGCGCCGGACAGAATCGTGGGGGCGGCCCGTCCGGCGTTGTCGAACCCTGCATCGAGGCGTGCTGTGATGGGGCCAGAATCAGCCGGCCACGGCGGCGACTGTGACGCCGGCACGCCCAAACTGGGCAAATTATAGCCGTCTGCACCGGCTTGTCAATGTCAGCAGCGCAAGCGATGATCGGTCGCCGGGTCTGTGATCACGCCTCTTGCCGCCGCGCCTGCACCAATTCGTACAGCCGGTTGGGGCTGAGGGGGATTTCCAGGATCTCGACGCCGAAGGGGGCCAGAGCGTTTTCCACCGCCTGGGCAAAGGCGGGGCCGGTGGGGATGGCGCCCGCCTCACCCGCGCCCTTGATCCCCAACGGGTTGGAGGGAGAGGGCGTTTCCACATGATCGACCTCGATCCGGGGCACTTCCATGCTGGTGGGGATCAGATAATCCATGAAAGAGCCGTTCAAGAGCTGGCCATTGGCGTCGTAGACCACCTTTTCGTAAAAAGCATTGCCGATGCCCTGGGCGATGCCGCCGTGGATCTGGCCATCGAGGATCAGGGGATTGATCACCCGCCCGCAGTCGTGGACGGTGACATAGCGCTTGATCTGCACCTGCATCGTTTCTGGATCGACCTCGACGATGAGGGCGTGGATGCCGCTGGCCGTGACTCCCCGTTCCGGGCCGAAATAGGCGGTGGCCTCCAGCCCTGGCTCCATGCCCGGCTTGACCGCGCCGCGCAGGGGATTGGCCCGCACCGCCAGGTCGCCCAGTTTGATGGCGGAGCCGGGCACGCCTTTGACGCGCACGACGCCATCGGTCAGTTCCAGGTCTTCGGGCGCGGCTTCCAATTCCTCGCTGGCCAGCTTCAGGATCTTCTCGCGCACTCGTTCGGCCGCGGCGTGGACGGCGTTGCCCGCCACCACCGCGCCGCGGCTGGCAAAAGTGCCGGTGCCCCAATGAAATTTGTCGGTGTCGCCGGTGCTGATGCGCACGTGGCGCACATCCACCCCCACCTGATCGGCCACAAGCTGAGCAAAGGAGGTGAAATGCCCCTGACCCTGCGTGCCGATGCCGGTGGCGACGTTGACCAGCCCGTTCGGCTCGATCTGCACGCGCGCGCCCTCGTACGGCCCGATGCCGGTGCCTTCGACGTAGGAAACCAGGCCGATGCCCACCAGCCGGCCCTCGGCCCGCAATTTCGGTTGCTCTTCGCGCACAAAACGATCGTAATCGATCAGATCCAGGGCTTTATCCAGGGCCGGCTCGTAATTGCCGCTGTCATAGACCAGGGGCGCGAAATCCTGATAGATGATGGCGTTGTTGTAGGGGAAGGCGGCGGGGGGGATGAAGTTCTTGCGGCGGATTTCATGCACGCTCAGCCCCAGTTCTTGGGCGGCGAAGTCGAGCATGCGCTCCATCACGAACACGCCATGTTGCCGCCCCGCCCCACGGTAGGGCGTGACGTACATCTTGTTGGTGAAAACCGCCTTGAATTCGCTGTAATAAGCGGGAACGTCGTAACAGCCCAACAGCGTGCATTGAGAATTAATCGGCACAGTCAACCCGTAAGGCCCATACGCGCCGTTATCGTGCAAGAAGAAATCTTTGAAGCCCAGGATGCGCCCCTCTTTGCTGAGGGCGATCTCGGCCCAGTGCACCTGATCCCGCTCGTGCGTGGTGCTCATGAAATTTTCGCGGCGGTCCTCGATCCACTTCACCGGGCGGTTGAGCTGCATGGAGACCCAGGGCACCAGCACTTCTTCGGGGTAGAACATCATGATCTTAGGCCCGAAGCCGCCGCCGATGAAGGGCGCAATCACCCGCACCTGGGCGGCGGAGAGGCCCAGCAGGCCAGAAAGGCCGTTGCGGATGACCACCGGCGCCTGTGTGGTGTCCCAGACGGTGAGGTGCTGGCTCTTGCGATCCCAGTTGGCCACCACCCCGCGGTTCTCCATGGCCGCGGCCACGCCATGATCGTAGTACAGACGGCGGCTGACCACCACATCGGCCTGCGCTTTGGCCGCGGCGTAGTCCCCTTTCTGTTGGATCACGTGCGCCACCAGGTTTTGGGTCAGGTCTTCGTGGATCAGGGGCGCTGCCGGGTCGAGGGCCTGTTCCATGTCCACCACCACAGGCAGGGGTTCGACATCGACGAAGATCAGCTCGGCCGCGTCCTCGGCGATGTAGCGGCTGGTGGCGACGACCATGGCGATCGGTTCGCCCACGTGCCGCACTTTGTCGCGGGCCAGGGGCACCTGTGTGCGGGTGTTGAACACGACATCTTTGATCGGCGGGGGCGAGACCAGCAGGGGGCCGGGCCGCCAGTAATCGCCCAGGTCCGCGGCGGTGTAGATGGCGACCACGCCCTCGATCGCTGCGGCCAGCGAGGTATCGATGCTGAGGATGCGGGCGTGGGCGTAATCGCTGCGTTTGAAGGCCACATGCAGCATGCCGGGCAGATTGACGTCGTCGGTAAACAGCGCCTGGCCTGTGAGCAGCACGGGGTCTTCATTGCGGCGAATGCGTTGGCCGAAGGTGCGGGTGGTCATGGGTAGGTCTCCGGGGATTGGAGGGAAGGCATTAAAAAAACGGTTGACATTCCCTCTGGTTTTGCTATACTACATTTGCCAGCGGACAAAATTCGGCTCCATGCCGTGTGATTGTTGGACTACGGTCTGCACAATCCTATATCCCTGGCTTTTTTATTGCCACCAAGCCAGAGCCGCCGCGTTCAGCGGCTTTTTTTGTGTGTAATAAACGCCGTAGCTTCTTGAATAATCGTCGGCAGCGAAGCAATCTCCAAGGTGGCTCGTCAATTCTGTGGATGTCAATCAGCGTTGGGGATTGCTTCGGGGCTATCGCCCCTCGCAATGACAAAATAAGATGAATTGTTACGATTTTGATTCTCATGGATCAAACGCTCGATCCGAGTTATATCATCTGACTTGTGTCCATGATTCCACGCGATTCTAACCGGATTCAGCCAAAATTTTGCTTCTGCATTACCTGCGCGTACATGAACATGCGCTGGTTCATTCAGTAGATCATACACATAGCAGAAGAAGATGTAAGGCCCGTACTGCCAAAGTTTGGGCACCTGCTCCTCTCCTTGGTTCTAGCATATCTCTGCCGCCATCTTCACCGCCTCGACGATGTGCTGATACCCTGTGCAGCGGCAGAGGTTGCCAGAGAGGGCCAGGCGGATTTCCTCATCGGTCGGGTTCGGATGCTGTGCCAGCCAGGGCGCGAGCGTCATCAGGAAGCCGGGCGTGCAGAAACCGCATTGCAGAGCGTGGGCCTGGCGGAAAGCAGCCTGCAACGGGTGCAGTTGTTCGGGGCCAGGGGCCAGCCCCTCCACCGTCAGCAGCTCGCAGCCATCCGCCTGCACCGCGAACATCAGACAGGAGCGCACGGCCACGCCATCCACCAGGATGGTGCAGGCCCCGCACACGCCATGCTCGCAGCCCACGTGCGTGCCGGTCAGATCCAGCTCGTGGCGCAGGAAATCGCTGAGCAGCAGCCGCGGCTCGACCTGGCGCTGGTAGCGCTGCCCGTTGACAGTCAACGAAATCATCATTGTCTCGCTCATGCTGCGCCTCCGGCTCGGATGAATGCTTGCTGCAGTGCTTGTTTGCCCAATGCTTTGATCAAATGGCGGCGGAATGCGGCGGTGGCGTGGATATCGGCCACCGGTTCGGGGATGTCGGCGCTGGCGGCCAGTTCTGCTGCTGCCGCGAGCGCCTCAGATGTCGGTCGCTGTCCGATCAGCGCGGCCGCGGCCTGGGGCGCGGGCGTGGGGCCGTCGCCGACGCTGAAATAGGTGAGACGGGCAAGGTTGCACGCCCCCCCGGCATCCAGCCCCACCAGCGCCATGACCCCAACCAGGGCGTAATCGCCATGCCGCCGGGCCACCTCGCGGGCGGCAAAGCCGGCGCGGGCGGGCAGGGCCGGGAAGCGCACTTCGGCCAGCAATTCATCCGGCTGCAGGGCCGTGGTGAACAGGCCGAGGAAGAACTCGTCCGCCTCGATCCAGCGTGCTCCCTTTGCGCCTCGCGCCTGAACGCGGCCGCCCAGCGTCAGCAAGGCGGCCGGCAGCTCGCTGGCCGGGTCGGCGTGGGCGATGGAGCCGCCGAAGGTGCCGCGGTTGCGGATCTGCGGATGGGCGATCAGGGGCATGGTCTCATGGATCAGGGGGGCGGCCTGGGCGATCAGGTCGCTTTTCTCGACCTGCACATGCCGGCTCATGGCGCCGATGCGCACGCCGCCATCGCCGGCCGGGTGGATGTAGGCCAATTCGGGGATGCGGTTGAGGTCGATCAGCACAGCCGGTTGGGCCAGCCGAAAGTTCATAGTCGGGATCAGGCTCTGTCCGCCGGCCAGGAGCTTGGCATCGTAGCCGTGTTCGGCCAACAGACCGGCCGCCTCCTCCACCGACCGCGGCGCGTGGTATTTAAACGAGGGTGGTTTCATGAAAATGCTGGCTCCTCCTGGATGATGAATTCAAAGACGAAGGACGGAAGACGAAAACACCATTCGTCCTTCGTCTTTCATCTTTCGTCAATCTTCCGTAAACGCCACGGCCCGCGCAAACGCCGCCTCGCCGCCCTTGAACAGCCAGGGGAAGCAGCCAAGGGTGATGCGACGGTTGAGCAGAGCCGGGTTGCCGATCTCGCCGCCCAAGTTTTCGACATGAACGCAATCGTGCGGGAAGAGGGCGTTGTGCGTGAGCTGGTAGGCCGAGTCGGGGAAAAACACGCTCATATTCTCCTCGCCGAACTTGGCCACGCACTTGGCCCGGACTTTGGCCCAGTGCTCCAACCCGCCTTTGCCCAAGAAACGCCCGATGGGCAGATTCATGGGGTGGTCGGTCGAGATCATGTCCACGCCCCAGAGGTGGATTTTCTTGCTCAGCAGCCAATCGCAGATGCTGTAGTGCGGACCGGGATGGCGGTGGATGTACTTTTCCTCGTCCGGCGAGGCCCCGAACTGGCCGTATTTGCTCCAACCGGTGTAGATGTAGAGGATGTCACCCTCGCGCACTTCGACGCGCGCCTCGATATCTTCCGGGCCAAAGATGTCCAGCTCATCCAGCATGTCGCTGAGATCGACGATGACGCCGGGGCCGTAGAGCCATTCCAGCGGCAGCTCGTCGATGGTCTTGCCGGCGGTGACGAAGTGCCGGGGCGCGTCGAGATGCGTGCCCATGTGGTTCGAGGTCTGGATGTACTGCGCATTGACGCCGTGCTCCGATTTCCGTTTGAAGTACTTGACCTCGAACGGCGGATAGAACGGCCAGAACGAGCATTCTTGGTTGAGGGGTTGGGAGAGGTCGTGGATTTTCATGGATAGGACTCGCTATTAGGATTGGCAAATGGGGATGGAAGGACGAAGGACGGAAGACGGAAGACGAAGGATGGAGGACGGAGGACAAAGGATGGAGGATGGAGGACGAGAGACAGAAGACGAGAACACCCTTCGTCCTTCGTCTTCCGTTCTCCGTCTTCCGTCCTTAATAACCGTATCGCTCCGCGTACGCCACCAACGCTTCCTCAAATATCGACATCGGCGGGCGCACGAGGCCGGCGCCGACCTGGCCCACGCCGGCGTTTTTGTGAGCGATGCCGGTGTTGATGCGGGGCGTGATCCCGGTCTCGACCACTTTGCGGATGTCGATGCCGGTGGGCGTGCCGCGGAAATCGAGCGCGGGCATGGTGAAATATTTGTGCTCGGCAAAGGTGATCTCGAACATCTCCATGGTGGTGTTGATGGCGTCTTTGGGCGTGCCGCTGACGAAGGTGACGATGGCCGGGGCCGTGGCCATGGCAAAGCCGCCAATGCCCGCGGTCTCCGTGATCGTGCTGTCGCCGATGTCGCCGCTGGCATCCTCGGCGCTGAAACCGGGGAAATAGAGGCCGCGGGGCATGCCCACCGGCCCGGTGAACCACTGCTCGCCCAGTCCAGACACGCGAATGCCGAAATCGGTGCCGTTGCGGGCCATGACGCTGACGATGGTGCTGCCCTCGATGCCGAATCCGGCGTCCGCCGCGGCTTTGCACGCGGCCATGACCGGGTTGAGCACGGCCAGGGCGTTGTCGCCGATGGCTTTGAGGATGTCGGCGGCGATCTGCGGCGTGGGCGCGGCCTTGGCCACGTGCGGGGCCAGCGCCTTCAAATAGAGAATGGAGCCGGCCTTGTTGCGGTTATGCCCTTCATCGCCCATGTGCAGGGCCTCGCCCAGCAGCGCCCGCATGTCGATGCCGCCGCTGGCGGCGATGGCGTCGCCCAGCACCGGGGCCATGACCTCATTCATCCAGTGCATGCGCGCCATCACGCTGGCGTCGTACGCGCCGTAGCGCAGCACTTTTCCGTAGCCCTCGTTCAGGTTGGAATAGGCGAAATTGCCGTGCGTTTTGTTCTCGACGATGTAGACCTGCATCGAAGCCGAAGTCAGGCCGGCCATCGGCCCCACCGCCTGGTGATGGTGGCACGGCTCCAATGCGATCTCGCCCGATATCACCAGCTTCGCGGCTTCGGCCTCATCTTTGGCCTTGCCCTCGAAGATCAGCGCGCCGGTGATGGCCCCGCGCATCGGCCCCGACGCCCGCGCCCAGGTGATCGGTGGGCCGGCGTGCAGCAAGAGATCCTCCCGCATGCCGGGGATGACGTCGAGCGCCTTGCCCACGCCCACCAGCACGGGCCGGGCTTCGATCATACGGTCGGTTGCTTCGCGGTTTGCTTGGTCGATGTTCATTGGATTGCCTCAAGATGATGATGTTGCCGTTAAATTGCCGATGTATTGCCGATAAACGGTAGGAGCGTGCTCGCGGCGTGCGTTCCACAACAGCTTTCGTCGCCTCGATGCTCATCAGGCGTTGAGCCATGAGGGGCGTGATGGAAAATTGCGGACGCCAGATCGTTGACATGGTTTAGCGTTGTCTCATCCTCGCTAAAATCCCTGCCAACCGCTCATTTCCACCCGCGGGCGGCCGCCAATCGACATGGATGACGGCGGCGCCTTGGGCTTGCAGGGCCGCGGCGAAGGATTCCAGGCCGACGTTTCGGTTCATTGTACAAGTATGCCTCGGGTTTTTATCTCCCAGGCGAGCGGATGTTCATCACGGAACTGTTCCGGACGAAAGCCGACGACTTCAAAACGTAAGTCCACCTGTGTGGCTGTCATTGTCAATCGCATCCAGTCTTGTAAACGATCTCCACTGAGATCGGGCGAGACGATTGCTACATCAATATCACTATCAGCATCTGCAGCGCCTATAGCGTGCGAACCGTAGAGATATACAGCCTCGATATGGATATCTTGTGAGTAAAGTATGCGAAGAAACTCGCGCACAAGTCGTATAACCTCAGCCTGCGAAGTTTGATCAATTATTCTGGGTGAATCTGTGATTTCAGCCATGATGCTATTTCCTCGATGACATCGATTTCTTGGGCGGTGAATGATTGAGTGTAGCGTAAGCGCAATGCTGATCGGTCTTCGGGATAACGGGTTTCCAGATTATAAGCCGTAATCCGTATCAGTTGCTGACGTTTTTCATCATTTAATTGCATGCCAGCCCGGTCAGCTAAAATTAATAGATTATGTGTGCGAGGGGCATGCTCGGACGTGGCTTGGGCAATCAGCGCTTTCAACAGTTTTTCGACATACAGATGACCGAAGAACAAGGCGTAATGAAAATCACTGCTGGCAAACAAACGACCGACAATCGGCCAATCATCTTCTGCGGATTTCAACCAATACTGAATGATTTCAGGAATATTCATGGCGATTCTCACGAAAACTCAATCATTAATCATCAATCCTTGATCGTCAATTCCCTCTCATCCTCGCTAAAATCCCTGCCAACCGCTCATTCCCGCCCGCGGGCGGCCGCCAATCGACGTGGATGACGGCGGCGCCTTGGGCTTGCAGGGCCGCGGCGAAGGATTCGAGGCCGACGTTGATGGCGGCGAGGGGATGGGCGAGCAGGTCGAGCGAGACCGGCGGCAGGCCGGAGACGCCGCCCGCGGCCATCAGCGTGCGCCCGACATGCTCCACCGCCTGTTGGTTGCTGGTGAACACGACCGCGCCCGCCTGTTGCAGTTGCTTGATCTGGCTGTGGAAGTCTTGCGGGTCTTCATCCGTGCCCACCACCACGGCCACGACCGCCAGGTCTCGCCCGGCCAGTTGCGCCAGGCCTTTCGCCTCGATGATGGCCGGGGCCAGTTCGCTGGCCGGGTTGGGGTGGCTGCCGTAGCCCAGCACCACGTCGAGGAGGATGAGGGCGGTTTCGGGGTCTTCCGCTTCCTGGCGCAGGCGGCGGATGCGCAGATCGTTGTCCATCATCGGGTGCAGCCGCCCCACGGTGAATTCATCCTCGCCCAGGTCAATGAGCGTATGCTCCCGACTTCTCAGGCTGTTTTGGAGCTTGTAGGACGGGTCAAGGGGGATGTTCGAGTAGACGCCGGGCAGGTAATCTTGCAAGATCAGCAGGGCTTCGTAGGCAAGCGTGCCGCCGGAGAAGAGGCCGCGCAGGTATTTTTGGTTAGTTGGGTGGGTGGTTGGTTGGTTAGTTGGGTGGGTGGTTGGTTGGTTGGGGGGTTGGTAGATTGGGAGATTGGTTTGTTGGTTGGCGAGGTCGACGGCGAGGTGGGCGGCGGCGCCGAGGGTGGAGACGAAGGTGACGTTGTCGAGTTGGGTTTGTGCGGGCTTGTAGCCGATGAAATCGACCACGACCGGCTTTCCTGCCCGCCGCGCGGCTTGCAGCAGTTGATCGGCCACTTTGGGCGCGGGCGGCTTGGAGATCAGGACGATGACGCGGGTGTCGGGGTCTCGATCCAGCAGATCGAGGGCCTGGCGGACGGTGATCGCCCCCACCGCTTCCTTCAAATCCCGGCCGCCGGTGCCAAGCCCCTGCGACAGCCCCCCGCCCAACTGGTGGATCTGCGTCGAGACCTCTTGCAGACCGGTGCCCGAAGCCGCCACCAGGCCAATGTGGCCCCGCCGCACCACATTGGCGAAGCCCAGGCCCACGCCGTTGACGATGGCGGTGCCGCAATCCGGCCCCATGACCAGCAGGCCCTTTTCGGCTGCCTCCTTTTTCAGGGCGACTTCATCCGCGCTGGAAACGTTGTCGCTGTACAAAAACACATGCTTGCCCAGGCGCAGGGCCGCGCGGGCGACCCCGGCCGCGTGCTGGCCCGGCGCCGAGATCAGCACCCACTGCGCCTCCGGCAGCATCTCCGCCGCGGTTTCCAATGATTTGGGCCGGTAATCCTGCTCGCTGGCCGTGCGCTTGCGGGTGAGCAGGGCATCGACCTGGGCGACGGCAGCCGCGGCCGCGGCTTCTGACTCCGCCTTGACCACGATCACCAGGTCATCGGCGGCGGCAGCCTGCGCCTCCGACGTGAGCAGATCGCTCTGCGCCAGGATCTCTTTGTTTGCCGCTGTTCCCATCACGACTCCGGCGTCGATGACGCCGGCCAACGCAACCAGTGCACGTTGTAACTGCATGAGCACCACGGAGTCGTAATAGGCCCCGCGGCGGATTTCTGCAATGATAGCTGCCATAGCAATCTCAGTGTGATGTTGGGGGATGAATCCAGCCTGCTACCATGCGAGTCTAGCACAACTTCCGAGCGCGGGCAATGATGGGACGTCATCCAAGATCGCCGACCGGCACAAAAAGATCGGCTAACCCGCAGTCATGATCAGATCCCTCCCCGGCTGCTTTTCCTGACGCTGGACGATGGCGACCCCCTTGGCGAACACGCGCCCCCATCGTCCAGCGCCCCAAAACGCCTGATTTCAGTGCGCCGATCGGTTAGATGTACAGATCCCGCCGGGCGTATGTCGCATAGGCCCCGGCCATGCTGACCAGGATGATCGCCACGGCCAACAGCACAAAGGTCATGTCGAATCGGGATTCGTGCAGCATCATGCCGGCATCGAAGTATTTGAACGGGGACAGATACTTGAGGAAGTCGAGCTTGTCATGCAAGCCGGAGATGATCGACATGAAATAAGTCGCCAGCAGCACAGCAATGGCCGCTGCCCCGGCCCGGCGGTATTCTTTCATCGCCGCGCCCAAGAAAATGCCGATCGCCAGGAACAGCAGTTGCAGGACGAACAGCGATTGCATCTGCAACGACAGGAAGCTGAAAAAGGCAGCCTCAGGATCGTATGGCCTGGCCGCAACGATGGACGCGCCCCAGGTGACCAGCAGCAGGCCGAGGCAGTGGACGACCGCGGCCAGGGCCTTGGCCGTGATCAGTTTGCTGCGCGTGACCGGCAACACCAACGAAAACTCGACGGTCTTGTCCCGCTCTTCCTTCGAGAGGATGTCGCTGCCCCACATCGCCGCCGCAATCGATAACAGCAGCGCGAAATAGGTGAACATGATGCCAAAAAACCCGCTGAGCGTCGTCAGATTGAACGCTCGCATATTGAACGCTTCCAATAGTTCTTGTGGCATAGCATCCAGAATCGCCAACATTTCCGGGTTGCCATAGTAAGCCGAGAACTTGGAAACGCCAACCAGCACGAACAGGGCCACGATCACACTCCAGATGATCAGCGACCTGAAATTCGCCTTCAACTCTCGCCAAAAGATGTTCATGTGCCATCCTCCTTACGTCACCGAGGGAATATCCCGGCGGGTGTAGAGCCAGTAACTGCCCATCACAGACGCCACGATGGCCACGACGCTGATCATGACCCGCGGCAGGTCGTAGGCGCCATTTTGCAGAATGTAGCTGGCATCGAAATGCTTGAACGGGGTGATCAACTCCAGCTTGACGTCGCCGAGCATGTCGCTGAACGCGCCCAGCAGATAGGCGCCGAAGGCCAAGGCCATGGCATAGGGCGTGACGCTGCGCACGCGTCTCACCAGCAGCGAGACGACGACGCCTACCGTCAGAAAAACCAGTTGGAAGATCACGATGCTGAGCAAGAGCAGCACCAGATGCCGGGCCTCGTAGGGCCGGCCCTGGCTGAACAGCGCGAGGGCGGCAAAGGTGCTGATCCAGGTGACGGCGTTCGTGATGGTGAGACAGATCAAGACGGCAAGCAGCTTGCTGGTCAGGATCTGCTGGCGCGACACCGGTTTCGAGAGCAGGAAATCCGCGGTCAACTCTCTCTCTTCCATCGAAACCAGGCCAAAGCCATAGTTCGCGGCCTGAACGGCCAGGCAGATCTGCACAAAAAGAAAGATCAAGCCATAAAAGCCCAGTACAGAGGCCATATCAATGCCGGTCATACCGAACGCCGCTAACAATTCTGGCGGGAAGTTAGCCATCATTTCATTCAATAGCTCGGCGTCCTGGGAGAAAGATGGATAGATCGCCAGATATAGAAAAATAATCGCCGCTACCGCCAACGACCAGATGATAACTGATCTTAGACGCATGCGAAATTCATGTTTAAAGATAGTTGTGCTCATTATCTTCACCTATTCGTAGTAATGCATGAAGATCTCTTCCAATGTCGGTTCTTCGATCGTCACATCGGTCACATTCAGGCTGCTGATTTGCTGCACTACGGTGTTGATGTCGCCCTTGAAGAAGAAGCGCACAACGCCGTTGGCATGTTCGAGATCGGTCACGCCCGCCGCCGCGAAATAGGCGGGGTTCAACTCGCCGGCCGCCACCCGGATCTTCTTGTAATTGTTCTGTTGCAGGGTGCGGATATCGGAGATCTCGACTATTCGGCCCTCTTTGATAATCCCCACCCGGTTGCACAGGCGCTGCACCTCGCCCAGGATGTGCGAAGAGAAAAACACGGTCACACCCCGCTGGTTCTCCTCGCGGATCAGTTGGAAGAACTTGCGCTGCATCAACGGATCCAGCCCGCTGGTAGGCTCATCGAGGAAGAGCAGTTTGGGGCGATGCAGCAGGCCCTGCACGATCCCGACCTTTTTCTTGTTCCCGTACGAGAGGTCATCGATGCGCCGGCCCAGATCCAGCTCCATATACTCGGCCAGCTCGTGCATGCGGGCGGTATGATCGCCGGGGAAAAAGCTGGCCGAATACTTGAGCAGGTCGATCACCTTCATGCGTTCGTAATAGAACACCTCCGAAGGCAGATAGCCGATCTCCTGCCGGATCACAGGCCCGTGCTGGATGGCATCTTTGCCAAAGATGGCGGCGCTGCCGCTGCTGGGGTAAATCAGAGACAGCAGCAGGCGGATGGTGGTGGATTTGCCGGCGCCGTTCGGGCCGATAAACCCGAATATCTCTCCTTCCTCCACCTGGAAAGAGACATCGACAATACCGCGAGATTTGCCGTAATACTTGGTAAGGTTGTTGACTGCGATAATGCTCATGTGAGTCCTCTCATGAAAGCTTTTTACGTACAACGCAGGATAATCAAGCGGCCGGTGCAGCCAGGCCGTATTTGAGAAAATCGATAAAGCGCTCGACCGTTGCGAGCATCGTGCCATCATGTGTCGATGCGCTGTGTTCGCAATAGTACTCGATCACCAAGGCGTTCATGGCGGCAATCAGGTGTGCAAACATAGCCACATCGATGTCTGCTCTCACTTCTTTTCTGCGGATCGCATTCTCCAATAAAAGGACGAAGAATTCATCTGCTGTGGGCATGCTTGCGTTCATAACCGCAGCGTAGATGGGCGTCCCTTTGCTTTTCATCAATTTCTTGCCAATTTCTGCATATTCTGGATGTTTCTCTGCAAATTGAATGCCGGATACGTAAAGATCCCGCAAGAGGGCAAAAAAATCATATTCTCCGGAATTTCGTAATATCGGTTCAAGATAAGCAAGTTTTGCCTGTCCTGACAGTTGCAGCAAATAAAGGAAAATGTCCTCTTTATTTGCAAAATATTGGTAGAAACTACCCTTGGCGATCCCGGCATTCGCCACAATGCGATTGATGCTGGCCTGCTCGAATGAATGGGCCGCGAATTCAGCGATCGCCGCCTGGCAGATCATATCCCGCTTTTCCGCCGGCAGGTTGAAGAATGTCTCTGTAGGCATCGTCAGAAATGAAAGCGACCACACAGTCATGTGACCAGCGAGTCATATGATATACCCATTCCCCTCCCCTGTCAAGCTCGCGCCATGACGCGAGCGCTGCATTTTTACCCAAAACACACTCCCCCGCCCCGGCTCGCTCTCCACGCCGGCCTGCCCGCCCTGCGCCTCGACCAGCTGCTTGACGATGGCCAGGCCCAGTCCCGACCCGCCCTGCTCCCGCGCCCGTGAAGGCTGGGCCCGCCAGAAGCGGTCGAACACGTGCGGCAACGGCGCGGCTGGCAGGCATCTCACTCCGCTGGCCTCGTCCCTCCGCCGCGTCCGCACGCGCGGGGACGAGGCCAGCGGAAAACCGTTTCGCGGCTGGCAGGCATCTCGCGCCGCTGGCCTCGTCCCTGCTAGCCGCAACCACCGCCGCCGGTCGGCGCTTTCTGCTCGATCTTCACCTTGGGCGCATATTCGAACTCTTTGCCTTGCTGGCGCAGGTTAGAAATAGTGTGGTTGCCGCCCAGAGCGGCATCGATCACGAAGCGCAGGGTCTCGTCGCCGCCCGGCATGGGTTCGAAGGGCGACTCGCTGCACAGGGCGATGAAGTTGTTGAGCCCGCCTTCCAAAATGTAAACGTTGCCCACATCCTCGGCGACCAGGATCTTCCAGCCGGCTGTGGCCAGGGTTTCGTCGTTGCTCATCAACACAACCAACGTGCCCGCGGGCGCCGCTTTCAGCTCTGATCCCATCCCCTGCAACTGCGCAAGCGCTACGCGTTTGGCCCCGTTGATGTGAAACAGATTGTAGTCCGCCTCTGGGCGCAGATCGAGCATGATCAGGTTGAGCCGGGTGTTGAAGAAAACGTCGCGCAGCTCCGCCGGATGGATTTGCACTTCGCGATTGTCGAGGATGGGCTGCTTTTCGGGCGCCACCCGCTGCCAGAGTTGCTCTGTCGTGGGCTGGCCGATCAGCATCACCGCCAGACCGGCAACTATCAACCCGCCCCAGCCCAGCGCCGTCTTTTTGCCCACAGGCTTCACCTCTAGCCCATCCTTTTGGCGCGCGGATTTTTCGATCTGCTCGGCCCCCCACAAGGCCAACACGCCCATGACCGTGACGATGAACACCGTCACGCCCGCGGGCAGGCCCAGCATGTCGGGCAGGGTGAGGCGGCCCATGTAGGTGGATTCCAGAAAGTGATCATAGAGCGGCGAGGTCTCGCCAAAGAGCACGACGCCGCCCAGAATGCCGATCAGAAAAAACAGGGCATCCTTTTTCAGCGTGGCCAGGGCGGCAATGGAGGTGCCGGGACAGAAGCCGCCGATGATGAACCCCACACCGACCAGCAGGCCGCCCAGCGCGCCCGGCAGCAGATAGGTCGGCGGCACCCAGATGCGGTCGTAATCCAGCCAGCCCAGGCCGGCAAAGCCGAACACCAGCACCATGGCCACCAGCACTGCCGTGAACATGACCTTGAACACGGTCATATCGCGCAAATAGAACTGCGCCGTCAGTTTGGTGGAACGGCCAAAGCCCACCGTCTCCAGGGAATAGCCGAATCCCATGCCGATCAGCACATAAATGATGTAAGTTGCGGCTTTACCGAGTGTGGCATCGAGTGGAAAAGGCCCCATGGTCGCCTCCAGAAGTCATGATTGAGATGAAATTTCGGTCGAAATGCAAGGATAGACGATGGACGATTCTTGTCGCTTCTATCCGGCATTTGCTATCGTCCATGATCCATCGTGAAAACTGACGAAAAGCATCGTTTTCATTATGATTCCGGTTCAGGGTCGGCCGGACGCCATAATTTGCGCAGGAGATAGGCCAGGGCATAGCCGCCGAAGAAGAACGCCATCAGAAAGGCCCAACTCCCCACCGACAGGGTGGCCCCGCCCGATAAGCCTTGCCCAGACGTGCAGCCCCTGGCCATGCGGGCGCCGAATCCGGCGATGACGCCGCCGATCAGGGCGAAGGCCCAGCGCTGGCGGTCGCTGATCTGCGGCCCGCGCACCGTCTCCCACTTCAGGCGATTGCCCCGCCAGCCCGACGCCAACCCGCCCAGGAAAATGCCCACCGTCAGCAGCACGATCCAGTTGTCCAGGGCGTTCTTGTCGCCGCCGGCATACTGGATGAGATAGGAGACGCGGTCGGCGTATTGCGGCGCCGCCAGATCGATCAACCAGACGACCATGCGGTTCAGCCCGCCGGACGCGCCCAGGCCGTTGCCGGTGAGGTAGAAGGCGAGGAAGAGGACGACGCCCAGGAGCACGCCGCCCAGGTAGGGATTGGTGAACGCCTTGGGCGGGGCTGTGACTTTGGTTTTAGTTCGGGCCTTTGCCGGCAGTTTTGCTTGGGTTGCCGTAGTCATGCTGAAAATGCCTCCAAAAAGGGAGATTGGAGATTGGAGATTGGGGATTAAGACGTTGCTCAAGCGGCGTGACTGGATCGTCCATCGTCCCATCGTCCATCGTCCCCACCGTCCACCGTCCATCACTGACCATGCGCTTCCACCTGATCCCAGCCGGTGATCATGCCCCGCAGGTCGGCGGTGAGCGTGGGGCCGGTGGTGGTCAGATAGATGTGCAAGACCAGGAACGAGACGAAGAACCAGGCGACCAGGGTGTGGATGGGGGCCAGGTAGGGCAGATGCACCGCCAGATCGGGCCACAAACTGACGCCGAACATGAGCAGGCCGGTGAGGATCTGCGCGGGCAGCAGCAGGTTGAGGATGGCGAAATAGGTGACTTGTTGCAGCGGGTTGAGCTTGCGTTCGGGCGTTTTGGCGAAGGGGTGGGGATCGCCCCGGAAGATGCCGCGCAGATAGAACTCGATCTGCAGCAGCCCCTGGCTGAAAAAGCCCGCCGGCCGCGGCAGATATTGCTTGATCTCGCCGCTGGCGAAGTGGTAGAACAACGAGAACACGGCGTTGATCACCAGCACGATGGCCAGGATGTTGTGAACAGGCACGACCAGACCAAAGTCGATGGCCCCAAATTGGTCGGGGCGGTGGATGACGATGCCGGTGGCCATCAGCAGGATGATGACGATGGCCTGCGTCCAGTGCCACAGCCGCTCGTAAAAGCTGTACATGTACACCGACTTGAGTTCGTGCGCCGGCGGAGGATTCTTGGCCGACAGGTACAAACGATAGCCGCCGTGCCCGAGGATGCCCGCGAACACGCCCAGAAAGGCCAGCCAGCCCACGATATCGACCCAGGGCAGGCGGTTGTGGCCGGGCAGATAGAGGTTTTCGGCAGCGATGTTCGGCGCGTAGCGCAAGGCCCCATCACTGTCGGTCGTGAAATCGCCGCTGAGCGAGATGCCAGAGTTGCCGGCGAAGGTCGGAGTGACGCCGCCGGGCGTGTAGGGGGCCAGGGGCAGGCTTTGGGCGATGCGCGAGTCGTCGCTGTGGCAGGCGTCGCATTCTTTGGTGGCCCATTGCCCCGAAACCACATTGTGGCTGATGTTGTAGGGCAACACTTCGCCGCGGATTTGCAGGTTTTGCAGGCCCAGCCCTTGCAGCCGCCGGCGGATCAGCTCGATCTTGAAGTCGCTGTCCAGGCGCAGTTCGGTCTCATCCAGTTGGCCATCTTTGTTGGCGTCGAACGCGGCCAGGACATCGGCCTGATAGCCGTCGCCATCCAGATAGATCGCCTGCAGATCTTCGAGCCGCACCGGCCGCTCCGGCTCGCCCTGCACCCAATACCAGGTGGTGATCAGGTTGAACGGCGACAGGCGGGTGACGCCGTCGGCATCCGCTTGCGGCAGCAAAATGGGATGGTAGCCGATCATCAGATCGCGGGGGTTGCCGCACTCGCCCTCCACGCCGCGGTGGGTGGAAGGGGCGACGCCGGCCAAGGTCAGCACGGTCCAGTCATTCGATTCCAGCGCCGCCGTGTACATCTTGGGGATGTGGCATGATTCGCAGGCGACGGCGTTCATGTGCGTCTCGGCGTAGGGCAGCCAGGCGTGCGTCTCGGCGCTGTCGTGGCACTCGGCGCACTGCCGCATCGAGTCGCTCAGCTCGGGGGCCAGGGGATGCTGGGCCGTGTCGCCTTTGGCAAAGTCGTGGTTGGGGCGATAGAGGTAGTCGCCGAGGGGCTGACGACGGGGGTCGTAGGTCAGGTAGTCCGGCCGGGTGAGCTCCGATTCCTGTTGATAGGCGGGATTGTTGAGCGAGAAATGGCAGTCGGTGCATTTGAGATTGCGCTCGGCGTGGATGTCCCAGGGCAAGATCAGCCCCTCTTTCCCGGCCATGTTCAGGCCCGAATCGGACAGGCGCTGGCCGGAATAGATCTGGCCGGTGCGCATCGAACTCCAGTCGCTGGCCTTGATGTCGGCGCAGATCAGGGGATCGTTTTCGAGATGGACGGCGCCGTGGCATTGCCCGCAGTTGTTCGATGTGGCCGATTGCACGAGGACGTTTTCGGGCAACAGGGCGCCGTCGGCCCCAAAAGCGGCGGCATCCCACAGCCAGCCATCCGCGGTTTTCTCGACCAGCCCGCTGCCCAGCAGTGTGGCGGTGTTCGCCCAGCCAAACTGCCCGGCCTGCAATGTGGCCTTGCGGGCCTCGTTGTCCGGCTCGGCGATGTGACAGAGGAAGCAATTCATCTCCACCGTGCCCGACGCCTGCCAATCCCAGGCCCTGTCCTGGCCGGTGGCCGGATCATGGCTGGTCGTTTGCGGGTCGCCGCGGGCCGGGGAGAGGGTGCTCAGGTCGGCGCCATCGAGGCTGAACTGGGCCGGGCCGCCGCCCACATGGCGCAGGCCATAGGTCTGAATCCAGTCGGGCGCGCCCAAATCGAACAACGCATCGCCGTCCGGGGTGAGATAGCGGTAGAGGATCGGATCCCACTTGCCGTACAGGCCCCGGCTCATGTCCCAGGCCCGGCCATCCGCCACCTGCCCAGCCGCGACAGAATGATCCTGGCCGACGGCCGCGTGGTAGCTGTGCTCGGCGATGTAGGCGGTGTCGTGGCAGCCGCCGCAGGTTTGCATGGTCGATACCGGCCGGCCCGATTCCAGCACGTTGACGCCATCTTGATCGAGGAAGGGGAAAACGGGGTGCAGGGGCGAGGGGTCGGCGAGGGCGCTGCCGGCCACACCCAGCCACGCCGTCAGCATGACCACAAGAACGACAAGCCATTTGCGGGGCCGGAACATCATTTCGCCCCTCCTTCGCTGTTGACGGCGCTTTGCGCGGCCAACAGGCGGGCGGCGCGCCCGCCATAGAACATGGGGTCGCCTTCATAGCCCAGCGCCCGCCAGTCCAGGATGCCTTCGCCGTTTTCGACGTGGCAGGTATCGCATTGCAGCGCCTGTTCTTTGGGCGCCACCATATGCGTGATCGGCCAATACATGTCGGTGGGGGCAAAATCGTACTGCCCGCTGTAGGCCAGGCCGGTGGCTTCTGCGCCCAGGCGGGCGGCCTCGCCCCAATCAAAATCGACCCAATACCCGCCTTCGCCGTAGGTTTTGGGTACCAGGAGATAGTTGTACTCGCTATCGTAGATCTGCATCGCCCTGTGGATTTTGAACGGCCAAATCCTGGCCGTGGGGTCGGTGATATCGGCGGTGGGCGAGTTCATGTGCGTCACCTGCGCCGGATCGATAGAATCGCCCAGGATGTAGCGCTCGATCTCCCCATTCGACCAGGCATAATCGGGCACAACATCATCTTCGTAGACGAAGGCGCCCTTGATCTTCAGGTATTCGTGCGGGTCTTGGGGGATATCCAGCCCCGCCTGCGACCAATCCCATTCCACCTTCGTGGCCAATTTGCGGGCGAATTCGGGGATGTGGCAGGTCTGGCAGGCCACGCTGGCGGTGTGGTTGTTGATGCGCGAATCTTCATGCGGGGTGGCCAGGTGGCAGTCGGTGCAGGCGATCTGATTGGCCGTGTCCATGCTCACCGAGATCGAGCGCCCGCCGATCTGATGATCCTGGGTGCGGTGGCAGTCGGTGCAGACAAAATCATGCTTGCCCATGTGTACATCCAGTTCGTCATTGGGGAAGGTGAGCGAGGTGTCGAGATCGCCATGTTTGACGGCATCGCCGCCGCCGCCGTTGAAGTGGCAACTGCCGCAATTGCTGCGCGTGGGATTGCCCACGCTCTGGGCCACCGCCGCCAGATCCACACCCTCGGCGGGATAGCCGCCGTTTTTCTTGACGTAGGTTCCGGTGGTTTCGTGGCAGACCAGGCAGTCGATGTTGGCGACATCGCTGAAATCGAAGGTCTCATCTTCCCAGCCGTAACCGGCGTGGCAGGCGGTGCAGGGCGGCCAGTTCGAGGTGATGCCGATGCAGAAGTTGTTGATCACATATTTCTTGCCGCCCAGCACCGGCTCGTCATGGCCGGGCAAGTCGTAGGGGCCGTGCTCCCAGGTGAAGTGGGAGGATTGCAGCATCTGCGCGCCGGCGTTGGGGTGGCATTGCAGGCAAGCCTGCGTCACCTCTTGCCCGCTCTCGAAGGGCCCTGCCAGCAGCGTCACCGTGTGCTCGGTGTGCACGGGATGTTTGGGCACATGCGCCCAGGGGTCGTCCCTATTCGACGCCTGTCTGGGCAGAAACAGAAATAATGCGGCGGCGATGGCCCCAAAAGTGAGCATCGCCCCTAAAATCCAGGAACGTCTTTTGAATTTGCGCATGAACGGGCCTCAACCTGTGAGGTAAACTGTTGCGGAACGACCAAAAAATAACATGCACTGATGGTACTGCGCCCGCCGTGGCCGTGCCATGATCCCTGTCATACTGCTCCCATCCCGCCCCCCGCTCCCCCGCTCCCTGCCCCCGTGCTATACTGCCCACGTCCCCATCCCCGCGCCCGCCGCGGCGGCGGAACATGGCTTGAGGCCGCATGTCTCTCACCACACTACTGCCCGCGCTGCAAAGCGATCCCGCGTTCCTGCGCCAGGTCACCGCCTGGCAGCGGCTGCCCGCGCGCCCGGCCCGCTACGCGCCCTGGCCGCAAGAACTCGACCCGCGGCTGCCCCTGGCCCTGCGTGAGCAGGGCATCTACCTGCCCTACACCCACCAGGCCCTGGCCACGACCGCGGCGTTGGCCGGCGAAAACGTTGTCGTCGTCACCCCCACCGCCTCGGGCAAGACGCTGTGCTACAACCTGCCCATCTTCCACACCCTGCTGCGCGAGATCGGCGCCTGCGCCCTCTACCTCTACCCCACCAAAGCCCTGGCCCACGACCAACTGGCCGGGCTGCACGAACTGGCCGCCGCCGTACAGGCCAGCCTCCCCGCCGCCGCCTACGATGGCGACACCCCCGCCGGCCAACGCCAGGCCATCCGCCAAAACGCCCGCCTGCTGCTCAGCAACCCCGACATGCTGCACACCGGCATCCTGCCCCACCACACCACCTGGGCGCGGCTTCTGGCCGGCCTGCGCTTCGTCGTCATCGATGAGATTCACACCTATCGTGGCGTGTTTGGCTCGCACGTGGCCAACGTGCTGCGCCGGCTGCGCCGCATCTGCCGCTTCTATGGAGCCGATCCCTGCTTTCTGCTCACCTCGGCCACCATCGCCAACCCGGCGGAGCACGCCGAGCGCCTGATCGAGGCCCCTGTCACCCTGATCGCGGACAATGGCGCGCCCACGGGCGAAAAACACTTCATCTTCTACAACCCGCCCCTGCTCGACCCCGACCTGGGCCTGCGGCGCAGCAGCCTGCTAGAGGCGCAGCAGATCGGCGCCCGCCTGTACGCCGCCGGGGTGCAGAGCATCCACTTCGCCCGCTCGCGGCTGCGCGTCGAGTTGCTGCTCACCTATCTGCGCGAGGCCCTGCGCGAGCGCGGGGAGGCTGCCGACGCGCTGCGCGGCTACCGCGGCGGCTATCTCCCCG